>CAIWHP010000102.1 GCA_903912445.1 uncultured Lentisphaerota bacterium | reverse complement strand
GGACGACGCGGCGCCGGGCGAGGCGGCAGCCACGCCGGCGGCGGGACGCGGCGGCGTACGGGTGAACGTGGAGCGGCTCGACCAGCTCAACGAGCTCGCAGGCGAGCTGGTGATCGCCGCGGCCGTGGTGCAGCACCTGAGCGCGGCCCGCGACGGCGTGGACCCCGAGCGCCACAACCGCGCGTGCCACCAGCTGAATCTCATCACGTCGGGCCTGCAGGACCTGGCGATGGCGATCCGCATGGTGCCGATCGAGTCGGCGTTCCGGCGGCTGCCGCGGCTGGCGCGCGAGCTGGCGGCGAAGACGGGCAAGCCGCTGGACCTGCAGCTGGTCGGCGCGGAGACCGAAGTCGACCGCCGCGTGACGGAGCTGATCGCCGACCCGCTCGTCCACATGGTGCGCAACGCGGTGGACCATGGCCTGGAAGCGCCCGCGGAACGCCGCCAGCGCGGCAAGCCGGACGTGGGTACGATCCGCATCGAGGCGCTGCACCGCTCCGGCGAGGTCTGGGTGACGGTGAGCGACGACGGGCGCGGCCTGCAGCGCGAGAAGATCCTGGCGCAGGCACGCGCGCGCGGCCTGCTCGCCGCCGACGCGGCGCCGAAAGACGAGGAGCTTTTGCCGCTGATCTTCGAGCCGGGGTTCTCCACCGCCGAGGTGGTGACGGAAGTGTCCGGGCGCGGCGTGGGGCTCGACGTGGTCAAGCGCAACATCGAGCGGCTGCGCGGCCGCATCGAGGCGCAGAGCACGCCGGGCTTGAGCACGACCCTGACCCTCCGCCTGCCGCTGACGATGGCGGTGATCCAGGGCCTGATCGTCGGCGTGGGCGGCGAACAATTTATCCTGCCGCTGCCGGGCATCTGCGAATCGCTGCGCCCGGGCGCGGCGGACGTGCGCCGGGTGTTGGGCGAGGGCGAGCTGATCGTCCTGCGCGGCGCGACGATTCCATTGTTCCGCCTGGCGGATTTGTTTATGCTGCCGGCCGGTGCCACGCGCCCGGAAGACGGCGTGGTGACGATTGTCGAGGACGGCGAGCGCCGCGTGGCGTTGCTCCTCGACGCGCTGCTCGGCCAGCAGCGGGTGGTGGTGAAGAGCCTGGGCGACTCGCTCGGCCGCTTGCCGGGCATCTCGGGCGCGAGCATCCTGGCGGACGGCCGGGTGCGCCTGATCCTCGATGTGCCGGGACTGATCCGGCTGGCGCACGAGCGCAGGCAGTGAAAGGAACTGGCGATGGCCCTCTTGGAAACGCGAAACAATGCGGCGGCGCCGGCGGCGAAATACCTGACCTTCCAGCTGGCCGGTGAGGAGTACGGGCTCCCGGTCCTGGCCGTGCAGGAGATCATCCAGTGGACCGAGGTGACGCGGGTGCCGCGGGTGCCGGCGTTCATCCAGGGCGTGATCAATTTACGCGGCAAGGTCATCCCGGTGCTCAATCTCCGCCAGCGCTTCGGGCTGCCGGAACAGGCCGCCACGCCGCGCACCTGCATTGTCGTGCTGCAGGTGCAGCAGGCCGGCGGGCTCCTGCTGTGCGGCGCGGTGGTGGACACGGTGACCGAGGTGGTGGATATCCCCGAGGAACACCTCGCGAAACCGCCGGAGCTGGGCGCGCGCGTGGACACGGCCTTCATCGCCGGCCTGGGGCAGGTCGGGCCGCGGGTGATCATCCTGCTGGATGTGGAACGGATTTTGGACCGTCGTGATTGGTCGGCAGTAGAGCAGGCCGCGGGCGCGGCCCCGGAAAACGGAGCGTAAGCATGAACAAGCAAATGCGGCTGGCACTGAAAATCGGGCTGGGTTTTACCACCATATTGTCCCTGATGGTGCTGATCGGCAGCGTCGGTCTCTATCAGGTGTATACCATCCAAACCATGGTGCAGAAGCTCGCAGGCGATGCGGTCCCCGCCGTCATCGCGGCCAACACGATCGAGCGGCACACGCTGGCGACCATCGTCGACGATCTGCGCTACCAGCAGAACCCGAGCGCCCAGCAGCGCCAGATGATCGCCACCAACTTGAGTGCCACGCACGCCGCGATCAAGGACACCATCGCCCTGACCCGGCAGCACAACCAGGAGGAGATCGGCCTGGCCGCCAAACAAGCCGATGCCCTGGCCCAAAAATACAGCGAGACCATCAACGGCTCCGTGGACCAGGCCGAGAAGCTGCAGCAGCTCAAAAAGATGCTGGGCGACAGCGAGGAGCGCTACAGGCGGGCCTGCCTCGCCATCGCCGCCGAGGAGCTCCGCGCCTCCCTGCAGTCCATTGCGGCCTGCGTGCGCAAGGAAGGCGGCACGAATGCGGCCCCCGGCGGCGAGGCCTTGCTCGGGCTGATCAACACGCGCCTGAAGGAATTCGCCAGCTATCGCGACCTCGTTGACCTGGGCCATGAGACGTTCATCGCCGCCCAGCAGGCCGAGCTCCAGCATAATCCGGCCATCGCCAGCAAGGTGCTGGGCAACTTCGAGGACATCAAGGCGAAGCTGGCCGAGTTGCGCGCCGCGCTGGATGCCCCCAACGCGCAGACGCTGGAGGAATGCCGCAAGGCGGCGTCCGCTTTCCGCGACGCGCTCGAAGGCCTGATTGCCGGGTGGCAGGAACAGCAAAAAAACCAGGCCGCGGGCATCCGCGCGTCGGGCGACTTGCTGCACCAGGTGGGAAGCACGAGCGAGCTGGGGATCACCCAGGTCCAGAAGACCGGCCAGACGACCATGGACACCATCAGCACCATCTTCAAGTTTGTGATCACCGGCATCGTGATCGTCTTGCTGATCGGCACCCTGTTCTCCGTGCTGCTCTCGCGTTCGATCACCCAGCCCTTGAACCGGATCATCGCCAGCCTCTCTTCCGGCGCGGAGCAGGTCGCGAGCGCCTCCAACCAGGTCGCCAGCGCCAGCCAGCAGATGGCCCAGGGCACCAGCCAGCAGGCCTCGAGCCTCGAGGAGACCTCGTCCTCGCTGGAGGAGATGGCTTCCATGACCCGGCAGAACGCCGAGAACTCCATCAAGACGGATGCACTGATGACCGAGACCAAAGGGTTTGTCCTGGAAGGCGTGGGCCAGATGAAGGGCATGTCCACGGCCATCGGCGAGATCCGCCAGTCGGCACAGGAGATGGCGAAGATCATCAAGACCATCGACGAGATCGCCTTCCAGACCAACCTGCTCGCGCTCAACGCGGCGGTCGAGGCCGCGCGCGCGGGCGAGGCCGGCAAGGGCTTCGCGGTCGTCGCCGAGGAGGTCCGCAACCTCGCGCGCCGCAGCGCCGAGGCGGCCAAGATCACGGCCGCGCTGATCGAGGGCGCGCAGAAGAACGCGGAGACCGGGGTGGCGGCCACCTCCAAGGTTTCCGACTCCCTCAACCGCATGCAGGAGGGCGCGCTCAAGGTCGCCGGCCTCGTGGCGGAGATCACCGCGGCCTCGCGCCAGCAATCGCAGGGGGTGGACCAGGTCAATTCGGCCGTGGGCGAGATGGACAAGGTCATCCAGCAGAATGCCGCAAATGCCGAGGAATCCTCGAGTGCCGCCGCGGAACTGGCCTCGCAGGCGCAGGAGCTCTATGCGCACGTCGCGGAGCTGACGGTGTTGGTCAGCGGCAGCGCGGCGGTGGCGCAGGCGCCCCTCCACCAGCGGGCCGCCCCGTGGAGCGCGCAACAGCAAGGCGCGCTGGGCGACCGGCAACGCGCCCAGCGCCTCGAGGTGGCCCACCCCGCCGGACACCAGGGCCTGCCGCCGGAAAAAGTGATCCCGCTGGAAGATCACGAGCTGAAGCATTTCTGACAGGCGCCCCATGCCCACCCTCGCCGAGCCGACCGCGCAGCTGGAAACGGAGATCGATCTCCGCACGTTCCACCGCATCGCGGAGATCGTCTATGCCAAGGCCGGCATCGTGCTCAGCGACAAGAAGGAGGCGCTCGTCGCCGCGCGCATCGGCAAGCGCATGCGCAAGCTCGGCCTCACGCGCTACCGCGACTACCTCGCGCTGCTCGAAGCCGCGCCTGAGGATGGCGAGCCGGTGGAGATGCTCAACGCCATCTCCACGAACGTCACGCAGTTCTTCCGCGAGCCGGAGCATTTCGACCGCCTCGCCGCGTGGCTCGCGCGCTGGCACGCCGCCGGGCAGACGCGCTTCCGCCTCTGGTGCGCCGCCGCCGCGTCCGGCGAGGAGCCCTACGGCATGGCGCTGATGGCGCGCGCGGCGCTGCCCGGCGTGCGGGACGTGCGCATCCTGGCCACTGACCTTTCGACCCGCGCGCTGGCCGAGGCCTGCGCCGGCCACTACAGCGCCGAGGACGTGCGGCCGGTCCCGCGCGAGCTGCTCGCGCGCTATTTCCACAAGACGCCGGACGCGCGTTTCCAGGCCGGCCCGGAGCTCACCACGCTCATCAAGTTCGCGCGGCTCAACCTGGCCCACCCGCCCTACCCCATGCACGGGCCGTTCGACGTGATCTTCTGCCGCAATGTGATGATCTATTTCGACAACGCCGTGCGCCGGCGGCTGCTCGACGAATGCCACCGGCTGCTGCGGCCGGACGGCTTCCTCGTCGTCGGCCACTCGGAGAGCCTCTCGGGCATCCTCGGGCACTTCAAGTCCGTGGAGCCCTCCATCTACACCAAAACCTGACCGCAGCAACTGAACCATGTCGCATAATGTCATCGTGGATATCGCCGGCGCGGCGGTGGCCGACCAGCCCGAGGAGGTGCTCGTCACCTACTCGCTCGGGTCGTGCATCGGCGTCGTGTTCTATGACCCGGTGCTGCGCATCGGCGGCATGGCCCACTGCATGCTGCCGCTGTCGCAGATCGACACGCACAAGGCCGAGCAAAAGCCGTTCATGTTTGTGGACAGCGGCGTGGTCAAGCTGCTGGACATGATGTACCAGCGCGGCTGCCGCAAGAAGGACCTGGTCGTCCGGGTCGCCGGCGCCTCGCGCGTGATGGATAACAGCAACCTGTTCCGCATCGGCGAGCGCAACTACGCCGTCTTCCGCAAGGTGATGTGGAAGAACGGCCTGCTCATCAAGCGCGAGGACATCGGCGGCGAGAACTCGCGCACGCTGCGCCTCTTCATCGCCACCGGCCAGCTGACCGTCCGTAGCGGCGGCGTGGAATGGGACCTGTGAGAAAGAGAGACCCCTATGGCCTATAACATCATGATCGTGGACGACTCGCTGACGGCGCGGACGTTCATCGCGCGCACGCTGGAGATCTCCGGCATCGAGCTGCAGCAGGTCTTCCAGGCGCGCAACGGGCAGGAGGCCCTCGACCTCCTCCAGCGCGAATGGGTGGACATCGTCTTTGTGGATATCAACATGCCGGTGATGAACGGCGTCGAGCTGGTCCACCAGATGCGGGCCAGCGAGGTGCTCAAGTCCGTGCCCGTCATCGTCATCTCCACCGACCGCAGCGCGCACCGCATGAACGAGCTCAAGGCGGCGGGCGTGCAGGCCTACCTGACCAAACCCTTCACGCCGGAGGAGCTCAAGGCCACCGTCGAGCGTTTCCTGACGCCGGCCGCCTGAGCCGAGAGGAACCCATGTCCACCGATTCCATCACCGTCCTGGCCAAAGTCACCGTCGAGATCCTCGAGCGCTTTGCCTTCCTGCTCGGCGACCCCGCCGAGGCGGAGGCCCCGCCGGCGCTGCCGGCCGCCGCGTGGCTGGCCACGCTGCAGTTCGCCGGCCCGCGCCGCGGCACGCTCGGCCTCGCCACCACGCCCGCGCTCGCCCGCCAGATGGCCGCCAACCTCTTCGGCCGCGAGCCGGGCGAGATCAGCGACGAGGAAGCCGTCGATGCGCTCAAGGAGCTCCTGAACGTCACCTGCGGCGATTACCTCCACGAGCTGGAGGGCAACGAGCCGCTCTACGACCTGGCCGCACCCGCGGTGCTGCCGGCCGACCGCGACGCGCTGCGGGCGCGGCTCGCCGGCCGGGAGCAGTTCGCGCTCAACGTCGAGGGCCAGCCGCTGTTCGTGTTCGTCGGGGACTGAAGGATGACCGAGAAGATCAAAGTGCTGCTGGTCGACGACTCCGCGGTCGTCCGCGAAGTCCTGACCGCGGAACTGTCGCACGACCCGCAGATCGTCATCGTCGGCACCGCGCCCGACGCCTTCATCGCCCGCGACAAGATCCTCAAGCTCGCCCCGGACGTCGTCCTGCTCGATATCGAGATGCCGCGCATGGATGGCCTGACGTTCCTGCGCCGCCTGATGCACTACCGGCCGCTGCCCGTGATCATCGTCTCCTCGCTCACGGCGCCGGGCGGCCGGCTCGCGCTCGAGGCCGTCTCCGCCGGCGCGGTGGACGTGGTCTGCAAGCCCGGCCCCGGCCTGCCGCTGGCCGAGATGACCGAGCTGCTCACCGCCAAGATCAAGGCCGCCGCCGGGGCGCACCTCGAGCGCCTCCGCGTAGTCAGCGGGGTCAACGGCGTGCCCGGCGGGCAGCTCCCGCTGGCCGGCCCGCCGCGCCGCCTCATCGCCATCGGCGCCTCCACCGGCGGGACGCAGGCCATCGAAAGGATTCTCCTGCGCTTTCCCGCCGACGGCCCCGCCACGCTGGTCGTCCAGCACATGCCCGCCTACTTCACCAAGTCCTTCGCCGAGCGCCTGAACACGGTGTGTGCCATGGAAGTCCGCGAGGCCGCCGACCGCGATGTGCCGCGCCCCGGCCTGGCGCTGATCGCCCCCGGCAACCAGCACATGCTGCTGCGCCAGCGCGGCGAGCAGCTGGTCGTCGAGATCAAGGATGGCCCGATGGTCCACCACCAGCGGCCAAGCGTCGAGGTCTTCTTCCAATCCATCGCCCGCTGCGGCGGCGTCAAGGCCGCCGCCGCGCTGCTCACCGGCATGGGCAGCGATGGCGCCAACGGCCTGCTGACGCTGCGCCAGCGCGGCGACTACACCCTCGCGCAGGACCAGGCCACGTCCGTCGTCTTCGGGATGCCCGGCGAAGCCATCAAGCTCGGCGGCGCCACGGAGGTCGCCGGCCTGCCCCGCATCGCCGAGCTGCTGCTCAAGCACGCCTGCGAGACCTGACGCGCCGGATCGACAAGCCCTGCCCATGTGATGAAATTCGGCCTCGTTCTCGTCGTCGTCCTCGTCCTCGATCTGAAAGAGCCAGCACTCCCATCACGTTCCTCCATCCACCATTCCCCATTTTCCATTCACCATGCTGCAATAGATGATTTGACTCCCGGTGTGGTGCGGGTAAGAATCCGCCGCCCGCGCCGGAAACGCGGCAAAGGAATTTTACGTGATCGAAACCGAACTAAAGCCGATTTTGTGCGTGGGCATCACGCCGTGCGTCCAGCGCACGCTGCAATTCAAGCGGCTGGAGCTGGGCGAGGTGAACCGCGCCCACGCCGTCACCATCTCGGCCGGCGGCAAGGCCTGCACCACCGCGCACGTGCTCCAGGCGCTCGGCGAGGCGCCCGTCGTCACCGGCTTCGTCGGCGGCGACACCGGCGGGCTGGTCGAGAGCTATCTCCAGCAGCGCGGCATCAGCTGCGATTTTGTCCGGACGACGCAGGCGACGCGGATCTGCAGCACCGTGCTCGACGAGACCAGCGGCACCGTCACCGAACTGGTCGAAGAGGCCCCGCTGCCGACCGACCGGGACTGGCAGAATTTCGACGAGCGGCTGATGGACAGCCTCGTGCGCTGCGGCATGGTGACGATCAACGGCGCCCTGCCGCCGAAGGCGCCGGACTACATTTACGCGAACATCGCGCAGAAGGCCGTCACGCTCGGCGTGCCGCTGCTGATCGACTCGCAGAAGACGCCGCTGCTGAACACGCTGGCCTACCAGCCGCTGCTGATCAAGCTCAACCGGCGCGAGCTGGCCGAGACCTGCGGCGGCGATCTGGCGAACGACGACACCGCCATGATCCACGCCGCGCGCGACCTCGTGGCGCGCGGCGCACAGTGGGCGCTCGTCACCCACGGCCCGCACGCCGCGTGGCTCGTCGGCGCTGAGGCGCTGTGGTGCTTCCAGCCGCCGAAGATCAAGGCCCGCAACCCCGTCGGCGCGGGCGACTCCACCACCGCCGGCATCGCCTACGCGCTGCGCCGCGGCCAGAACATGACCGAGGCGACGCGCTTCGCCCTGGCCTGCGGCGCCGCCGACGCCCTGACCCTCGTCCCCGGCGAGGTCCACCCCGAGGTCGCCCGGCGCTTGCTGGCCGAGGTCGAGATGGAACGTGTAAAATAAATTTGCGGCCCGTGCCGTCATCGCAGAACAGATCGGAACTCATCAATGAAACTGAAACTGGAAAAGCCGCTCGCCGTGTTCGATGTCGAATCCACCGGCATCAACAAGCGCACCGACCGCATCATCGAACTGGCGATCATCAAGCTGTTCCCCGACGGCCGGCGCGAGACGCACGAATACCTCTTCAACCCGGAGCGCCCGATCCCGGCCGAGGCCACCGCCATCCACGGCATCACCGACGAGGACGTGAAGAACTCTCCGAAGTTCTCCGACAAGGCGCGCGAACTCGCCGCCCTGCTCGCCGACTGCGACCTCGGCGTCTACAACATCCTCGGCTATGACATCCCGATCATGCAGGAGGAGTTCGCGCGCGCCAACGTGGTGTTCAACGTCGAGAGCCGCCGCGTCTTCGACGCCCAACGCGTCTTCCACAAGAAGGTCCCGCGCGACCTGACGGCGGCGCTCAAGTTCTACTGCGACACGGCGCACGTCAACGCCCACGGCGCGCTCGGCGACGCCGAGGCCACGCTGAGCGTGATGGAGGGCCAGCTCGATAAATACCCCGACCTGCCGCGCGACCTCGACGGCCTCGACGCCTTCTGCAACACGCGCGACCTCACGTGGCTCGACCGCACCGGCAAGCTCAAGTGGCAGGACGGCGAAGTCGTCCTCAACTTCGGCCGCTTCGGCGGGCGCAAGCTCAAGACCCTCGCCGCCGAGGAGCCCAACTTCCTGCGCTGGATGCTCAAGGCCGACTTCCCTCAGGACACCCGCGAAATCATCGAGCGCGCCATCCGCGGCCAGTTCCCCGAGGCGCCCAAGGCCCCGCCCGCGCCGGTGGAGTAAAGCGGCGCAAGGCCAGAGGTCAGGGCCCAGCGGTCGGAGGTCAGCCGGAAGCTCTGGGTCACGAAGCAGCGGATGGAATTTCCATCCGCTGCTTTCTTTTTCCAGAAGCTTTGACGGGAGGTCTGGCTGTGTAGGTGGCGACGACACCGCCATATAGCAGGCGCTGGGCTCCGCTGGACGCCGAAGTTTCACCACGGCGTCCAGCGCGCCCGCGAATATTACGAACCCGGCTCGGCGCAGAAATATGCTGGCAGAGGCGCCGTCTTGCTGCGCCCCTACAAAACGCCATAATTTCCAATGCTTGGAAACCGGTGAAGCTTTTTTCCCAGGCCTTGGAAACGGGCCGCTTTTCTTGGGAGGGCGGTCGCGCCGCGACCGCCGCGGACGGCGCGGCGGGTTCGACACGCTCATCGCAGGCGCGCCGTCCCTACCTTATTTGGCCAGCGCGTAGGCGGCTTCGTTCCAGCGGAGCTCGTTCTTGAGCTGGCGCAGGTCCGCGTCGGCGCCGATGTGGATGTATTCGATGCCGGCGATCTCGGCGTACATTTCGAGCACCTGCGCGGGGAACGCCTGCGTGAAGCCGGTGTGATGCGCGCCGCCGGCGAGGATCCACGCGGCCGCCGCCACCTTGAGGTCCGGGCGCGGCGCCCACAGGGCCCGCGCGACGGGCAGCTTGGGCAGCGGCTGGGCGGGCTTGACGCAATCGACCTCGTTCACGATCAGGCGGAAGCGATTGCCCATGTCCACGAGCGAGGCGTTCAGCGCCGCGCCGGCGGCTACGGTGAAGACCAGGCGCGCGGGGTCGGCCTTGCCGCCGATGCCGAGCGGATGGATTTCGAGCGAGGCCTTGCCGGCGACGGTGCTCGGACAGACTTCGAGCATGTGCGCGCCGAGCACCTGCATCCGGCCGGGGACGAGGTGATAGGTGTAGTCCTCCATGAACGAGGTGCCGCCCTTGAGCCCGGCGGCCATCACCTTCATCGCGCGGACGAGCGCGGCCGTCTTCCAGTCGCCCTCGGCGCCGAAGCCGAAGCCGTCGGCCATCAGCCGCTGCACCGCGAGGCCGGGCAACTGCTCGAGCCCGTGCAAATCCTCAAACGTCGTGGTGAACGCCTTGAAGCCGCCCTGCGTGAGAAACGCGCGCATGCCGATTTCGATCTTCGCGGCGGTGCGCAATCCGTGCGTGCCGGCGTCGCCCTTGGTACCGGAGCCAAGTTTGTAGGTGGCGCGGTACTCCTTCACGAGCGCGGTGATTTCCGCATCGGTGACCTCGTTGACAAGCTTCACGAGATCGCCGACGCCGTAGCCGCTGACGGAATAGCCGAGGCGGATCTGCGCTTCGACCTTGTCGCCTTCGGTGACGGCGACTTCGCGCATGTTGTCGCCGAAGCGCGCGACGCGGCCGCCCTGCGCATCGGCCCACGCCGCGGCGGCGCGCGCCCAGAGGCCGAGCTCGGCCTGCACGCCGGCGTCTTCATAGAAGCCGACGACCACCGCGCGGTGCTTGCGCAGGCGCGAGCAGATGAACCCAAACTCGCGGTCGCCGTGCGCGGCCTGGTTGAGGTTCATGAAGTTCATGTCGATCGCGCCCCAAGGGATTTCGCGATTCGCCTGGGTGTGGAGATGGACGAACGGCTTGCGCAGGCTCGTCAGCCCGGCAATCCACATCTTCGCGGGCGAGAAGGTGTGCATCCAGCAGACCAGGCCGATGCAGTGGGGCGCGTTGTTCGCCTCGCGGCAGAGCTGCGCGATCGCGTCGGGCGTGGTGAGCACGGGCTTGAAAACGACGCGGACGGGCACGGCATCGGCCGCGTCCAGCGCCGCGGCAATCCGCTGCGAATTTGTGGCGACCTTCTTGAGCGTCTCCGTTCCATACAGGCTCTGGCTGCCGGTGACCAACCAGACTTCCATCCGCTTCAGATCGATCATGGTGCTCCCCTTTTGCGGCGCGTGTTCCGCGCGCCAGATATTTGTGCTTGCCTTACTTATTTAACAAGCCTAAAAAGCGCGCGTTCATATTTTTCCCGCCGGGCAAAAGCGGCCGCCCGGCGGACAGCAGGTGTGGGCCGCGGGAACCGAACAACGATTGGGGCGGGCATGTTGATTCCAAGCGCGTTGCTGGCAGCCACCGCAGTGACCGAAGCATCCAAAGCCGCCTTAGGCACGCTCGACTGGGTGGCGATCGCCGCCTACTTTGCCGTCATCCTCGGCGTCGCGACGTGGGTCGTCCGCAAGCGCAAGGACACCGCCTCGGACTACTTCCTCGCCGGCCGCAACCTCGGCTGGTGGGTCGTCGGCGCCTCGATCTTCGCCTCGAACATCGGCTCGGAGCACATCGTCGGCCTCGCCGGCTCCGGCGCGAAGGACGGCGTCGCCCTCGCCCACTACGAGCTGCACGCCTGGTGCCTGCTCGTGCTCGCGTGGGTGTTCGTCCCGTTCTATGCGCGCTCGCTGGTGTTCACGATGCCGGAATTCCTGGAACGCCGCTTCGGCACGCACTCGCGCTACGTCCTCTCCATCGTCTCGCTGATCACCTTCATCGTCTCCAAGATCGCGGTCGGCATCTTCGCCGGCGGCGTGGTCTTCGCCACGCTGCTGCCGGAGATGCAACTGCAGCTCGCCGGGCACGTGATCGACAGCTTCTGGATCGGCTCCGTCGCGGTGATCATCATGACCGGCCTCTACACGATGCTCGGCGGCATGCGCGCGGTGGCCTACAACGACGCCGTCCAGGTCGTCGTCCTCATCGGCGGCTCGGCGCTGCTGACCTTCTATGGGCTCCACAAGCTCGGCGGTTGGCAGCAGCTCCGCGAGCTCTGCGGCTCCGACATGTTCAATCTTTGGAAGCCGCTGATCCCCGCGGGCGTCGCCTCCTCGTGGGCTCCGGTCTGGGACAAGAACGCCGCCGGCGAGACGATCCGGCAGGCGTGGTACTTCAACCAGAACTTCCCCTGGCTGGGCATGGCGATCTGCGCGCCGGTGATCGGCCTGTGGTACTGGTGCACCGACCAGTACATCGTCCAGCGCGCGCTCGGCGCGCCGAACGAGAACATCGCGCGCAAAGGCAGCATCTTCGCCGCCTTCCTCAAGCTGTTCCCGGTGTATCTGTTCATCATCCCCGGCCTGATCTGCTACGCGCTGGTCAAGAGCGGTAAGGTCCCCGGCCTGACCGAGGCGTTCGCCGCCGATCCCAACGCGGCGCAGGGCGCGTTCCCGCTGATGGTTAAGTACCTGCTGCCCGCCGGCCTGCGCGGCATCGTCGTCGCCGGCCTGCTCTCCGCGCTGATGGGCTCGCTCGCCGGCGTGTTCAACGCCTGCTCGACGCTCTTCACGGTGGACATCTACGCGAAGCTCCGCCCCAAGGCCAGCCAGCACGAGCTCGTCCGCATGGGCCGCATCGCCACCGCCGTCATGATCGGCATCGCGATGGCTTGGATCCCCGTCGTCAAGGGCGCGCAGGGCCTCTACAACTACCTGCAGTCCGTGCAGGGCTATCTCGCGCCACCGATCTTCGTCGTCTTCTTCTTCGGCGTCTTCTGGAAGCGCCTCAACGCGCAGGGTTGTCTCTGGGCGATGATCATCGGCTTCATCGTCGGCGTGTTCCGCATGCTGGTGGACACGCCCGTCACCATGAAGCTCGCCGGCTTCGAGAACGGCTACACCCACGGCTCGTTCTTCTGGATCGTCAACAACATCAACTTCCAGTACTTCAGCATCCTGATCACGCTGATCTCCGCCGTCGTCATGATCGTCGTCAGCTACATGACGGCCGCGCCCAACGAGCAGCAGATCAAGGGCCTGACCTTCGCCACCGCCAGCGCCGAGGACAAGGCCACGACCCGCGCGAGCTGGGGCTGGCAGGAAGTCGTCGCCTCCTGCGTCGTGATGGTCTTCATCATCGGTGCCTACATCTATTTCACCGGCTGAACCCACCAACCAAAAGGAAAACCGACCATGCCCAAGATCATGCAAAAAGAGTTCTTCCCCAAGATCGGGAAGATTGCCTACGAAGGCCCCAAGAGCAAGAACCCGCTCGCGTTCAAGTGGTATGACGCCGACAAGAAGGTCAACGGCGTCACGATGCGCGAATTCCTGCGCATCGCCGTCGCCTACTGGCACACGCTCTGCGGCGCCGGCGGCGACCCGTTCGGCCCCGGCACCAAGGTGTTCCCGTGGGACGCCGCGGGCGACATCAACAGCCGCAACCTCGCGCGGCTCGACGCCGCGTTTGAATTCGCGAGCAAGCTCGGCGCGTCGTTCTATTGCTTCCACGACACCGATGTCGTCGGCGACGGCTCCGTCTTCGAGATCGAGCAGCGCCTCGCCGCGATGATCCCGGAGATGAAGGCCCGCCAGCGCGCGACCGGCGTCAAGCTCCTCTGGGGCACCGCCAACGTGTTCTCCAACGCGCGCTACATGAACGGCGCCGCGACGAACCCCGACTTCCTCGCCGCCGCCCACGCCGGCGTGCAGATCAAGAACGCCATCGACGCGACGATCGCCCTCGGCGGCACCAACTACGTCTTCTGGGGCGGCCGCGAAGGCTACATGACGCTGCTCAACACCGACATGAAGCGGGAGAAGGACCACCTCGCGCAGATGCTGACGATGGCCCGCGACTACGGCCGCAAGCAAGGCTTCCGCGGCACCTTCCTCATCGAGCCCAAGCCCAAGGAGCCGACCAAGCACCAGTACGACTTCGACTCGGAGACCGTCATCGGCTTCCTGCGCCACTACGGCCTCGACAAGGACTTCAAGCTCAACATCGAGGTCAACCACGCGGTGCTCGCCGGCCACACCTTCCAGCACGAGCTCCAGTGCGCCGTGGATGCCGGCCTGTTCGGCAGCATCGACGCCAACAAGGGCGACTACCAGTGCGGCTGGGACACCGACGAGTTCCCGACCAACGTCGCCGAGAGCACCGAGGCCATGCTCGTCATTTTGCAGGCGGGCGGCTTCGGCAAGGGCGGCGTGAACTTCGACGCCAAGACCCGGCGCAACAGCACCGACCTGGCCGACCTGTTCATCGCCCACATCAGCGGCATGGACACCTTCGCCCGGGCGCTGCTGGCGGCCGACCGCATCCTGAAGAGCAGCAAGTACCTCGCGCTGCGCACCAAGCGCTACGCCTCGTTCGATAGCGGCGACGGCAAGAAGTTCGAGGCCGGCAAGCTCAAGCTCGCCGACCTGCGCGCCATCGCCGCCAAGGGCGAGCCCAAGCAGACCAGCGGCCAGCAGGAACTCTACGAGCAGCTGATCAGCAACAACGCCTGAGCCCCGCGCACCTAACCCGGCCGGCCGCGATCAACCTTGATCCTGGCCGGCCGGTTTTTTTTACCGCAAGGCCGAGACCGGAAAGAATTACCACACCCCTCGACTGGGCTCGGGGCAGGGAGGACACAGAGGAGCCGCAAGAGGGCAGCGATCAGCGGTCACCCTTCGACTCCGCTCAGGGCAGGGCGGTCAGCCGGAGCAGAAAATCTTCGCCACAAAAGAACACAAAGATCACAAAACCTAGCAGCACCTCGCGCTTCTTCCCGTAGCCGCGTTCGTCAGAACGCGGTCTTCGCGCGGCTGCAATCCGCGACCAATCCCGGCAGAGGTTTCGCGCGAGGGACGCGAAGATCGCCAAGAAGAGCAGGCTTCGCGTCCTTGGCGACCTTGGCGGATATTCTTTCACTTCGCAATCATCGGCAGGCAACCTTCAACCGGCAATTCTTGAGCGGTCGGGATGGGTTTCGCGCAGCAGGCATGCGGCGAGGACGGCGAGGACGAGGAGAATGACGACGGCGGAGAAGGCGAAACGGTAGTCTGCGGGTTGGAAGGCGGCGAGGCCGGCGGGGCAGCGCCGGTCGAGCAGCCAGCCGACCAAGGGCTGGGAGAGCGCGCTGCCGCCGTAGTAGCAGGTGTTCAGGAAGCCGAGCGCGAGGCCGGCGCGGGCGGGCGGGCTGAGGTCGTGCGCGACGGCGTAGGAGAGAATGTTGGCGCTGCAGAAGAAGCCGAGCAGGGCCAGCAACCCGCGCACCACGCCCAGCGGCAAGCCCGGCACGTAGAGGATGACCGCCAAGGTGACGAGTCCGCCGAGGGCCGCGCCGAGCATCGGCAACCGGCGGCTGCGCAACACGTCGGAATACCACCCGAAGAACAGGCTGCCGGCGATCGCACCGAGGAAGAGCATGGCGACGACCGCGGTGGCGGCGGAATTTCCGACCCCGTAGGCCTTCGCGATGTAGGGCGGCCCCCACAGCGCGCCGAAGGCGACAAAGCTGATGCTGATCGCGGTGGCATAGCCGGCGTTGAGCCAGGCCTGACCGGATTGGAGCGTGCCGCGCAAGGCTTCGAACAGGCCGTCCGCCCCACCCTGCGTGTGGTCGGGCGTATCCGTCGCGCCGGCCGCCGGCCGGTCGCGCACGAGCAGCAGGGCGAGCACACCGATGCCAACGCCGACAACGCCGAGCAGGAGTACCGCGCCGCGCCAGCCGGTATGCCCGATGAGCGCCGCCAGCGGTGCGCCCGCGGCGGCGCCGATCATGCCCGCGGTGTTGGTCAGCCCGGCGCGCGTGGCGAAGCGGCCGGGGGCGAACCAGTTGGAGACGAGCTTGAGGCAGGCGATGAAGGAGAAGGCGGCGCCGGCGCCGACGACGAGCCGCGCCAGCCCGGCCCAGCCGGCCGAGGGCGCCCAGCCGAAGGCCAGGCTGCCGGCGGCGGCGACGCCGATGGCGAGTGTCAGCGGCCAGCGCGGACCGAAGCGGTCGACGGCGAGCCCGACGGGGATCTGCAGGACGGCGTAGGCGTAGAAGAAATAGGCCGCAAGCGCGCCGAGGGCGCCGGCGTTGACGTGGAAGTCGCGCGCGAGGTCAGCGGTGATGAGGCCGGGTACAACCTGCTGGATGTAGTTGTAGATGACGAACACCGCGGCGGTGCCCCACACCAGCCATGCGCGCAGATGTAGCGCCGGCCTCGCTGGCGGCGCGGTCAGCATGGGCGCTTGCTCTTGCGCTTGGCGTGGGCGGCGTGGTTGTGATGGCTGCCTTCGGCTTTTTGCAGCGCAGCAACGGCGCGCTTGAAGTCGCCCATCAGGTCCTCGGCCAGCTCGCGGCTCAGGTTCTCGCGGACGACGATGCGCATGACGGCGACCTCGCGGGCGTTCTTCGGCATGGTGTAGGCGGGGACGAACCAGCCGTACTCACGCAGCTTGTCGGAGAGCTGGAAGACGGTGAAGCCCGCCTGCGCCTCCACCTCGAAGGCGACGAGCGGCAGGGACTGCCGGTTGCCGAGGATGCGGCAGACGCCGGTGGCGGCGAGCTGTTCGGCCAGGTAGTCGGCGACCGCCTTGAGGTTCCGCATGATGTTCGTGTAGCCCTCGCGGCCGAGGCGCAGGAAGTTGTAGTACTGCGCGACGATCGGCGAGGCGGGGCGCGAGAAGTTCAGCGTGAAGGTGGGCATCTCGCCGCCGAGGTAGTTGACGTGGAAGACCAGCTCCTCCGGCAGCGCAGCCTTGTCGCGCCAGAGCACCCAGCCGAGGCCGGGATAGACGAGTCCATATTTGTGGCCGGAGACGTTGATCGAGCAGACGCGCGGGAGGCGGAAGTCCCACTTGAGGTGCGGATAGAGGAACGGCGCGACGAAGCCGCCGCTGGCGGCGTCGACATGGACGGGGACGTCCCAGCCGCGCGCGGCCTGGAGCTCGTCGAGGGCGGCGCAGAGTTCCGCGACGGGCTCGAACTCGCCGGTGAAGGTCGTGCCAAGGATGGCGCAGACGCCGATCGTGTTCTCGTCGATTGCGCACACCACGTCCGCGGGGCGGGTGATGTAGCGGCCGGGCTCGACGGGGATGCAGCGCGGCTCGACATCGAAGTAGCGGCAGAATTTTTCCCAGACGACCTGCACGTTCTCGCCCATGACCAGGTTCGGGCGGTCGGCGGGCAGGCCCGCCTGCTTCCGGCGCAGGCGCCAGCGCCACTTCATCGCGAGTCCTCCGAGCATGACGGCCTCGGAGGAGCCGATGGTAGCGACGCCCATGGCGGTCTGGTTCGGGTCGGCGTGGAAGAGGCGCGCCAGCATGTTCACGCACCGCTCCTCGATCCCGATGACGTGCGGATATTCCTCCTCGTTCGCCAGGTTGAAGCGCATGCTCTCCTGCATGAGCAGGTCGGCCTCCGGCTCCATCCAGGTGGTGACGAAAGAGGCGAGGTTCTTGTCGGGCTTCATGTCCAGATTCAGCTGGTCGTGGACAAGCTGGTAGGCCACGGAGCCCGGCAGCGAGCCCTCGGGCAGGCGGTACTTCGGCAGCGGCTGCGCCATGACGCGCGAGCCGTAGATGGAGGTGGTGAATTCCTGCTCCGCGGAATCCTTGAAGTGCTTGATCATGCTTTGCCTCTCGCGTTTGGCTCGTCCCGCTGCGACCTCACCTATGCAACGCGCCCACCGCAGACGCGCCCGTCGGCGGCCAACATAACACAGAATGGAATCGGTGCGACAGGAGCGTGTCGCGGAAACAGATCAACACCGATCAAAGAGCCCTTCCTCCTGTAGCCGCGTTCGTCAGAACGCGGTCTTCGCCGTGGTTTCGTTTTTCGGCAGTCTTGCCGATGGTGAGGTTACCCCGCTACCGCATCAGCTGTTGGCGTTGCGCCAGCGCCAGAGATAGCGGCACGCGAGGGTGCGGTGGGGGCGCCAGGCTTCGGCGATGGCCGCCATCCGTTTGCGCAGGCGCGTGCCGCTGGTGCGCAGACCGTAGAGCTGCTTGATCGCGAGTTGGATGCCTAGGTCGTCGACCGGCAACACATCCGGCCGGTTGAGCGGAAACATCAGCAACATCTCCACCGTCCAGCGGCCGACGCCCTTGATCTGGGTCAACAGGGCGATGATCGCTTCGTCGTCGAGTTTCTGCAGGGCGGCGTGGCTGAGGTCGTGTTTCAGGAAGAAGGCGGCGACGTTGTGCAGGTAGCCCGCCTTCTGCCGGGAGACGCCGGCGGCGCGCAGCTGGTCCGCCGTCAACTTCAGCAGGCGCTGCGGCGTGGGCCGCTGCGCCGGGAACAGCTGGCAGAAGCGCCCGTGAATGGTGGAGGCGGCCTTCCCCGAGAGCTGCTGCGACATGATGGATTCGATCAGGTCCAGAAAAAGCTCGGAATCCCCGGACGCCTTGAAGGGCGGCCCGTTGAGGATGCCCGCGAGGCGTGCGTCCCGCTGCGCCAGATAGGCGACGGCCTTGTTCATGGCGCGGGCGCCGGGGCGTCGAGCAGCTTGATGCGGATGTTGCGGTAGCGGACGAACTGGTTGGTCATGTTGCCGCCGCCGTGGACCTGGAGGGCGATGCCGCCGGTGCGGTCGAGGCGCTTCTCGGTCTCGGTCCATTCCATGAACTTGACGCCGTTGATCCACGTGGTGATGTGCGGCAGCTCGCCGGTGATGCGGGCGCGCAGCTCGTTCCACTTACCGTGCTGCCAGCATTTGGGCCAGGCTTCGAGCGGCAGCGGGAACGGCACCGGCGTCTGCTGGCCTTTCAGTTCGGTCACGATCTGGATCTGGTCGGGTGTTTTGAGAAAGCTGAAGTTGCGGACGTGGGGCTTGCCGCCCATGCCTTCGCCATAGATGCCCATCAGGTTGCCGCCGCCGTGGTAGTCGATCATCGCCTGGTAGCACTTGCCCGCCTCGGTGGAGCGCAGGAAGAGGCCGCTGTCAGGGCCGAAGTCATTGCACATTTCCAACGCCACCTCGAAGTCGCCGAACTTCTGGTCGGTGATGATGATGCCGCCGTTGCCGGGGATGTCCTGGCTGCCGATGATGGCGCCGTTCTCGACGACCCAGCGGCCGCCGGTCGTATTCTTGCTCGCGCGGCTGTGGCCCGTCTGCGCGCTCGGGTGCCAGCCCTTGAGCGTCTGCCCGTCGAAGAGGCTGACGAAGCCCACTTCGTTCGTGCCGCCCGCCAGCGCCGACGAACTCAACAGCGCCAGCACGGCACCCAGCCTGATCGTGGTTTTCATTTTGAATCGTTCCCCTGGTGTGTGTTTCGAAATTGCGCCGCGCCCTAATCCCCAAGCTTTGCAGGCGCGCCGTGTCTTTAGCTGCAACCCGGCATAGTTTCAAGCCCAGACCCCAGACGGGCCGGGCCATTTCGAGGTTGCTTCCAGGGGCCTGGCGATTAGAGTTGCGGCATTCGACGAGGGCGATGCGCATGAAAGAACAGGTCTTCAAACCGGAACCGGTCATCCCCAGCGGGCTGGAGTCGCTCGACGAGGTGATCCAAGGGCTGCGGCTGGGCGACAACGTGGTCTGGCAGGTGGATCAGCTGCAGGACTACATCAACCTTGTCGGGCCGTTCGCGGCGCGTGCGCTGCAGGCGGGCCGAAAGCTGGTCTATCTGCGCTTCGCCTCGCATCCGCCCGTGCTGCCGCCCGACCCGCGCATCCAGCTGATCGAGGTGGACCCAAGCCCGGGGTTCGATACGTTCAGCGGCGAGGTCCACCGGATCATCGCCGAGCAGGGGCTCGAGGTGTTCTACGTCTTCGACAATCTCTCGGCGCTGGTGGTGGAGTGGGCCACGGACGAGCTGCTGGCGAATTTCTTCCAGGTCACCTGCCCGTTCCTGTTCGAGCTGGACACGGTGACCTACTTCGCGCTGACGCGCGGGCAGCACGCGCCGAGCGCGGTGGCACGCATCCGGGACACGACGCAGCTGCTGCTGGATGTCTTCCACACGCAGGGGCCGGCTCTATCTGCACCCGCTCAAGGTCTGGGGGCGGTACTCGACGCAGATGTTCCTGCCGCACGTGCAGGAGGGCGACCGGTTCCTGCCGGTGTTCCAGAGCGGCGAGGCGGCCGCCGTCTCGACGGCGGCGCGGCAGCAGCCGCTGAACCAGCCCGCGGGCTCGATCGCGCCGTGGGAGAGCGTCTACCGCCGGCTGGCGCTCTACCGCGAGGCGGGCGGCAGCGCCCGCGAGCTGCCGCCGGACGTGGCGGCGCTGAAGGAAGAGATGACCCACATGCTGGTGGGCCATCATCCGCAGTTTTTCGACCTGGCCAACCGTTTCTTCACCGTACAGGACCTGCTCGGCATCCGCGACCGCATGATCGGGTCGGGCCGCATCGGCGGCAAAGCGGCGGGGATGCTCGTGGCGCGGCGCGTGCTGCAGGCGCACCAGGATGCCGCGGGCGATTTCGGCAAAGCGCTGGAGTCCCACGATTCGTTCTACATCGGGTCGGACGTGTTCTTCACCTTCCTGGTCAACAACGATCTCTTCCGGCTGCGGCTGCAGCTGTCGCGCAGCGAGCGCATCTCCGAGGAGGAGTACGCCGAGGTCGAGCAGCGGTTCCTCGCCGGAAAGTTTTCGCCGGAGATCGTCGAGCTGTTCCGCAGCATGCTCGACTACTTCGGGCAGGCGCCGATCATCGTCCGCTCCAGCAGCCTGCTGGAGGACAGCTACGGGTTCGCGTTCGCGGGCAAATACCGCAGCGAGTTCTGCGCGAACCAGGGCGCGCCGGAGGAGCGGCTGGAGGCCTTCATGCGCGCGGTCAAGCTGGTGTATGCCAGCGCGCTCAACCCGGACGCGCTCTCCTACCGGGCCAGCCGCGGGCTGACGGACCACGACGAGCAGATGGCGATCCTCGTGATGCGCGTGGCAGGCCGGCCGCACCGGCAGTACTTCTTCCCGTGCCTCGCGGGCGTCGCGTTCTCGCGCAACCTCTATGTCTGGAACGACCGCATCGACCCCAAGCAGGGCGTGATCCGGCTGGTCTTCGGCCTCGGCACGCGCGCGGTCAACCGGGTCGGCGGCGACTACCCGCGCATGATCGCCATCAGCCATCCCGAACTGCGCCCGGAGGTCGGCCCGGAGGTGATCAAATATTCGCAGCGCGAAATGGACCTGCTCGACCTGCGCGCCAACACGCTGGAGAGCGTCGCCGTCAGCGACGTCCTGCCGGACTACCAGGCGATGCCGCTCACGCTGCTGGTGTCCCTGGAGCAGGACGGGCACCTCGCCGAGCCGTTCAGCAACCAGTTCGACCTGACCGCGCAGCCGGTGGTGCTGACCTTCAACAACCTGATCCGGCGCACGCCGTTCGTGAAGACGATGGGCCGGATGCTCGCCGCACTGGAGCAGGCCTACGGCCAGCCGGTGGACACGGAGTTCACCGCGCGGGTGGATGCGCAGGGGCAGGTGTGGATCAACCTGCTGCAATGCCGGCCGCTCTGGGTGCCCGGCCGCGGCGGCGCGGCCAAGCTGCCGGCGCAGCTGCCGGCCGACCGCGTCCTGTTCCGCGCCAGCCGCTTCATCAGCGGCGGCGAGGTCCACGACATCCGGCACATCATCTACATCGACCCCTCCCGCTACGCCGCGCTGCAGAATCCCGAACAAAAGAAATCGCTGGGCCGCGTCGTCGGCCGCCTCAACCTGCACCCCGCCATCCGCGCACACGGGCTGATGATGGTCGGCCCGGGGCGCTGGGGCAGCAGCAACCTGGACCTGGGCGTGAACGTTGGCTATGCCGATATCGACCACGCCGGCGTGCTGGTGGAGCTGGCGCGCGAGGAAGCCGGGCACGTCCCGGAAGTTTCCTACGGCACGCACTTCTTCCAGGACCTGGTCGAGCAGCAGATCATCTACCTGCCGATCTTCCCGAGCGACGCGGCCTCCGGCTTCAACAGCGCGTTCTTCGAGCATTCGGCGAACCTGCTCGCGCAGCTGCTGCCCGATTACGCCGCCTACGCGCCGCTGATCAAGGTGATTGACGTGGTGGCCGCGCGCGGCTGCAGCGCGCATGTCGCCGCCGTCCCCGAGGCGCACCTGGCCGTCTGCTATCTGGAGTGAGTTTCCCAGGCGGGGAAAAGTCCGGCGCTGTATCCCGCCGTTCTTGCCTTGGCACGGCCACCCCCACCCGTCCCGGCCGGCGCATCTTCGTGTTCCGGCCTTGCAATCCATTTTATTAAATGCCATACGAAGATTATGAATGGTTTTTCTGCAATTCCGGCAAAAAGCAGGCCTTCAGGTTATCGGCAAAAACGTGCAAGCGTTTTAACTTTGTTACAAGGAAGTCATCTTTTGCAGCAACCGTCCCCCCCCACACAGGAGAACACCCCATGCCGCGTCGTGATGATATTCGCAAGGTGATGATCATTGGTTCGGGGCCGATCGTGATCGGCCAAGCGTGCGAGTTCGACTATTCGGGGACGCAGGCGTGCAAGGCGCTCCGGAAGCTGGGCTATCAGATCGTGCTGGTGAACTCGAACCCGGCAACGATCATGACCGACCCGGGCACGGCGGATGTGACCTACATCGAGCCGCTGAACCTGGAGCGGATGACGCAGATCATCGCCAAGGAGCGGCCCGACGCGCTGCTGCCGAACCTCGGCGGGCAGACCGGGCTGAACCTGTCGTCGGAACTGTACAAAGCCGGCGTGCTGGAAAAGTATGGCGTGCGCATCATCGGCGTCCAGGCCGACGCGATCGAGCGCGGCGAAGACCGGCTGGCCTTCAAGGAGGCGATGCAGAAGCTCGGCATCGACCTGCCGAAGAGCGAGATGGCCTACAGCGTCGAGGCGGCGGAGCAGATCGCGGGGCAGCTCGGCTATCCGGTGGTGATCCGGCCGGCGTACACCATGGGCGGCACGGGCGGCGGGCTGGTGTTCAACGTGGAAGAGCTGCGCGTGATCGCGGCGCGCGGCATCGCCGCGAGCCTGATCGGGCAGCTGCTCGTCGAGGAATCGGTGCTGGGCTGGGAGGAGTTGGAGCTGGAGGTGGTCCGCGACGCGCACAACAAGATGATCACGGTCTGTTTCATCGAGAACATCGATGCCATGGGCGTGCATACGGGCGACTCGTACTGCGCCGCGCCGATGCTCACGATTGCGCCGAAGCTGCAGCAGAAGCTGCAGCAGTGGTCCTACGACATCGTCGAGGCCATCGGGGTCATCGGCGGCACCAACATCCAGTTCGCGCACGACCCGCAGACGGACCGCGTGGTGATCATCGAGATCAACCCGCGCACCTCGCGCTCCTCGGCGCTGGCGTCGAAGGCGACGGGCTTCCCGATCGCGCGCGTCTCCGCGCAGCTGGCCGGCGGCCTGACGCTGGACGAGATCCCCTACTGGCGCGACGGGACGCTGGACAAGTACACGCCGTCGGGCGACTACGTGGTCATCAAGTTTTCGCGCTGGGCGTTCGAGAAGTTCAAAGGCTCGGTGGACAAGCTGGGCACGCAGATGCGCGCGGTCGGCGAGGTGATGAGCATCGGCAAGACCTACAAGGAGGCGTTCCAGAAGGCGATCCGTTCGCTGGAAATCGGGCGCCACGGGCTGGGCTTCGCGAAGGATTTCAACAGCAAGTCGCTGGAGGAGCTGATGGCGTTGCTCGTGGAAGCGAGCAGCGAGCGGCAGTTCATCATGTATGAGGCGCTCCGCAAGGGTGCCACGATCGAAGACCTGCACCGGCGCACATTCATCAAGCACTGGTTCCTCCAGCAGATGCAGGAGCTGGTGGACCTGGAGGAGAAAATTCTCCAGCACAAGGGCCGGGCTCTGCCGGACCCGCTGCTCAGGCAGGCCAAGCTGGACGGCTTTGCGGACAAGTACCTGGCAAAGCTGCTCGGCGTACCTGAGAAAGCCATCCGCGAGCAGCGGAAGCGGCTCGGCGTGGTGGAAGGCTGGCACGCGGTGCCGGTCAGCGGCGTCGAGAACGCCGCCTACTATTATTCGAGCTACAACGCGCCGGACACGACCACCAGCAGCCAGCGCCGCAAGGTCATGATCCTCGGCGGCGGCCCCAACCGCATCGGGCAGGGCATCGAGTTCGACTACTGCTGCGTGCATGCCGCG
>CAIWHP010000101.1 GCA_903912445.1 uncultured Lentisphaerota bacterium | reverse complement strand
CGCGTTGCGCGGGCGCCTGCCGGGTTGGCAGCGCAAACAGGCCGTTTCCGGATTTCCGGGAGCGGCCTGTTTGCTTTTTCAGGCGGCTACAAACAACACAGGCCCGGCCATGGCCGGGCCTGTGCTGTTTTACTCCGGGCGCGTTCAGAGCACGGCGAGGAGTGCGTCCACCTTGTCGGTGCGCTCCCAGGTGAAGCTGTCGAGATCGTCGGTGCGGCCGAAGTGACCGTAGGCGCTGGTGGCCTGGTAGATCGGGCGCAGCAGGTTGAGCTGCGTGATGATCTCGGCCGGCTTGAGGCCGAAGACCTTCCGGACCGCCTGGGCGATCTTCTCATCGGTCGTGATGCCGGTCCCGAAGGTGTCCACAAGGACGCTGACGGGGTTGGGGTGGCCGATGGCGTAGGCCACCTGCACCTCGCAGCGGCGCGCGAGCTTGGCGGCGACGATGTTCTTGGCGATCCAGCGGGTCATGTAGGCCGCGCTGCGGTCAACCTTGCTCGGATCCTTGCCGGAGAAGGCGCCGCCGCCGTGGCGGCCCATGCCGCCGTAGGTGTCGACGATGATCTTGCGGCCGGTGAGGCCGGTGTCGCCGGAGGGGCCGCCGCACACGAAGCGGCCGGTCGGGTTGATCAGGAACTCGGTCTTGGGGGTGAGCAGCTTCTTCGGGATGACCTTCCGGACGACGTTGTCGATGCAGAACTTCTCGATGGTCTTGTGGTCCACGTCGGCGGCGTGTTGGGTGGAGATGACGACGTTGGTCACCGCGACGGGGCGGCCGCCTTCGTAGGCGATGGAGACCTGGCTCTTCGCGTCGGGGCGCAGCCACGCGACCTTGCCGGTCTTGCGGATGCGGGTGAGCTCGCGGCCGAGGCGGTGGGCGAACATGATCGGGGCCGGCATGAGCTCCGGGGTCTCGTCGCAGGCGTAGCCGAACATCAGGCCCTGGTCGCCCGCGCCCTGCTCGGCGGTCTTCTTGCCCTTGGCCTTGCGGGCGTCCACGCCCTGCGCGATGTCGGGCGACTGGGTGGTGAGGAGGTTGTTGATGAAGACCTTGTCGGCGTGGAAGATGTCGTCGCTGTGCGTATAGCCGATGTCGCGGATGGCTTCGCGGACGATGGAGCTGATGTTGATGACGCTGTCCACGGGGCGCTGGCCGATGGCGGGGATGGTGATCTCGCCGCCGACGACGACGATGTTGCACTTGGCGTACGTCTCGCAGGCGACGCGGCTGCTGCGGTCGATGGCGAGGCAGGCGTCGAGGACGGCATCGGAAATCCGGTCGCAGACCTTGTCGGGATGGCCTTCGCCGACGGACTCGGAGGTGAACAGATACGAACGGGTGTTAATCATGGTTTTTCCTTTCTAAAAAAGCGCGCACACTCTAGCTGGTTATTCCACTAATTCAAGGATTTCCGGCGCGATCTTGCCCACGAGCTGGCGGCAGTTTTCGAGCACTTCCTCGGCCGACCCGGAGCGCAGCGCGGCCTGGCCCAGTTCCTCGGCCTGGGCAAAGCGCAGGCTGCGGATCACATCCTTGACCAGCGGCACGCCGGGGGCGTTGACGCTCAGCTCGTCCACGCCGAGGCCGACGAGCAGCGGCACCAGCAGGGGATTGCCGGCCATTTCGCCGCAGACGCCGGTCCAGAGGCCGTGCTCGTGGCCGACGTCGACCGTGTGCTTGATCAGCTTGATGATCGCCGGGTGCGTCGGCTCGTAGAGGCTGCTGACGAGCTCGTTGACGCGATCCACGGCCAGCGTGTACTGGACGAGGTCGTTGGTGCCGATGCTGAAAAACCGGACGTGCGGGGCGATCAGGTCGGCGGTGAGCGCGGCCGAGGGGATCTCGATCATCACGCCGACCTCGATGTCCTGGTCGAACTCCTCGCCGCGCGCCGCCAGCTCGTTCTTGGCCTCCGTGAGCAGGCGGTTGGCCTCGATGACTTCCTTCACGTTGCTGATCATGGGGTACATGATCTTGATGTTCTTGAGCGTGCTGGCGCGCAGGATGGCGCGGAGCTGGACCTTGAAGAACTCCGGCTGGGCGAGACAGAAGCGGATGGCGCGCCAGCCCATGAACGGGTTGACCTGCTGCGGCATCTTGAGGTGGCTCATGAACTTGTCGCCACCGATGTCCATCGTGCGGATGATGACCGTCGCGGGCGCCAGGCGGCGCGCCACCTGCAGGTAGGCCTCGGCCTGCTCGTCCTCGGTGGGCACATTCTTCAGGAAGAGGAACTCGGTGCGGAACAGGCCGACCCCGTCGGCGCCGTTGGCCACGGCGACGTCGGCATCCGCGGGCAGCTCGATGTTAGCGGCGAGCGGGATGTGATAGCCGTCGCGCGTCATCGCGGGCTGGTCGCGCAGCTCGCCGAGGCGGCTGCGGATGGCGGCCTGGGCCTTGCGCTTGCGCGCGTAGCGCTCGATGCGCTCGGCGGCGGGCTGCACAAAGACCAGCCCGTGCTGGCCATCCACCAGCAACGGGTCGCCGGCGGCCACGCGCAGGGTGATGTCGTGCATCCCGACCACCGCCGGGATGCCGAGCGCGCGCGCCATGATGGCCGTGTGGCTGGTGGGGCTGCCGAGATCGGTCGCAAAGCCGAGCACCTTCTGCTTGTTGAGGCCGGCGGTCTCCGTCGGCGACAGGTCGTGGGCGATGATGATGCAGGGCTCGGCCAGGTCCGCGAGGGCGCTGCTGCTGCGGCCCGCGAGGTTGTGGAGCAGGCGGCGCGCGATGTCGCGCACGTCCACGGCGCGCTCGCTGAGGTATTCGTCCTCCAGGTTGCGCAGGGCCTGCGCGTAGCGGTTGGTCACCTCGTGCAGCACAAACTCGATGTTCTTCAGGTCGGTGCCCAGCATCCGCACGATCTCGTCGTAGATGGCGCGGTCCTCCAGCATCAGCAGGTGCGCCTCGAAGATCTCCGCGCTCTCCTTGCCCATGCTTTCGGTCATGCGGTGCTGGAGCTCGCGGATCTGCAGGCGGGTGGCGACCAGCGCCTGCTCGAAGCGCTGCAGCTCGCGCGGGACGTCGGCCGCCGTGATGTCGCGGACGACGACCGCATCCTCCTCCGGCGCGAGCACGAAGGCCGGGCCGTTGACGATGCCCGGGGAAACGCCGACGCCCTTGAACTCGAGCTCTGCGCTGCCGCCGTTGGGGGTTCCGTTGTCCACTCAGTCCTCGAAAAACTTCTGCAGGACCAGATCCTCGAGCGCGTCGAGCGACTCGGTCGCGTCCGGCCCGCTGGCGGTCAGCCGCAGGACGGCGCCCTGATAGCCCTCGATGGTCATCAGGCCGATGATGCTCTTGCCGGAGACCCGCTGGCCGTCCTTTTCCACGGAAATATCGCTCTGGAACCGGTTGGCGGTCTTGACGAACAGCGCCGCCGGCCGGGCATGAATGCCGAACCGGTTCTGGATGGTCACCTCGCGCGTGTGCGCCGTGCCGTCGTTCTTGACTGCTTCCATGGCCATATGCGTTCCAACATCCCTGTTCCACGCTCTGTCCGCGGCCCGAGATTAGCGGGCGTCCAGCCGCCCGACAAGCAGAAAGCGGCCGCCGCCGGCCCGCGGCGGGGAGGGGGGCGCGAATTCCGCTTGCGGAATTTTGCGCAGCGCGTATAGTTCGCGCGCCGAATATTTCGGGATGCGAAGTAATATGCACACCGCCGACCTTACGCTGGAACAGTTCGCCGCGCGCCTCGTCGTGCTGCTGCCGCGCCTCTCGCGCGGCATCTCGCAGCACGATCTTGCGCTCACCCTGCCGCAGATGTGGGCGCTGGAGCACCTCCTCGATGGCGGTCCCTGCACGATGTGCGCGCTGGCCGCGGAGCTGCGCCTGCAGGGCTCGACGGCGACGGGGCTGGTGGACCAGCTCCTGCGCCGCGGGCTGGTGGTGCGCCGCCGGAGCCGCGAGGACCGGCGCGTGGTGCGCGTGGCGCTCACGGCCAAGGGTCAGCGCAGCCTGGCGCAGATGCGCGGGCAGCGTCATGCGTCGCTGACGCAAGGCTTCGGCAAGCATTCGCGCACCGAGCGCGCCAATTTCCTCAAGTCGGTCGAGAAGCTCGTGCTGGGCCTGGCGGAGCCTGCGCCCGTTGCCGGCCACCCGCGTAAAAAGGATATGCCATGAAGCACCGGTTTTCCCTCTGCGTCCTCATCGCGCTGGCGGCCGCCTGGCTGGGCGGCTGCGTCTCGGCGCCCGCGCCGGACTCGGTCTCCAAGCCGTGGACGCCGCCGCCGCGCGCGCAGGCGTCGGCGCAAGCCTGGCAGGCGCTGCGGGCGCGCCACCCCGACCTCGCCCAGCCGCTGACGCTGGCGGCGCTGGCCGACATCGCCCTGCAGAACAACCCCGCCAGCCGCAAGGCGTGGAACGACGCCCGCGTGGCGGCCGCGCAGGTCGAGCAGGCGCGCGGCTATTTCATGCCGACCGTCACCGCGGTGGGCACGGTCACCCGCCAGAAGGTGAATTCCAGCGTGGCCCAGCTGGACCAGGATTATCTGGGCTACGGACCGGGCCTGCAGCTCAACTACCTCATCTTCAACTTTGGCGGCGGGCGCGAGGCGGCGGTGGAACAGGCGTTGCACACCGTCTACGCGGCGAACTACACGTTCAACAGCACGCTGCAGGGCATCCTGCTGGCGGTGCAGAACGCCTACTTCGGGCTCGTCAGCGCCCAGGCCGGCATCGTGGCCGCGCAGACGCAGCTCACGGACGCGCAGACCGCGCTCGAGTTTGCGAAGGTCCGGCGCGACAACGGGGTGGGGCGGGAGTTGGATGTCCTGCAGGCGCAGGCGCTGGTGGATCAGGCGGCGTTCCTGCTCGCCGGCGCGGAAGGCGCGGAGAAGAACGCGCTGGCGGCGCTGACCCAGGCGCTCGGGTTGCCGGCGGATGCGGCCGTCAAGATCGCGGCGCCGGCGCAGGAGCTGCCGGCGGCCATGGACCCCGCGCGCCTGACGCAGCTGATCGACGCGGCGCTCGGGCGGCGTCCGGATATTGCCGCCCTGCGCGCCCGGCTCAAGGCCAGCGAGTCCGCGATCAAGGTCGCCGGCGCGCCCAACTGGCCTTCGCTCTATCTTAACGGCCACGCCACCCGCACTTACAACGACGTGTGGACCGGGCAGTTCGTCGCCGAGAAGGATTGGAACTATGGCGCGGGCCTGAGCCTGCAATGGACCCTGTTTGACGGCCTGCAGACGCGCAACGCGAAGCGCGCGGCCGCGGCGCAGGCGGAGTCCGTCCGCAGCCAGCTGCAGCAGGCGGAGCTCGCGGCGAGCGCCGCGGTGTGGAGCGGGCACCAGAATTACCAGACCGCGCTGAAGAAGGTGCAGGCGAGCGGCGCGCTGCTCCGGAGCGCGCAGGCCGCCTATGACCTCGCGCTCGACAGCTACAAGGCCGGCCTGTTGAGCATCCTCGACCTGCTGACGGCGGAGGCGCAGCTCGCGCTCGCGCGCAGCCAGAACATCGGCGCGCGGCAGGACGCGTTCACGGCGCTGGCCGCGCTGGCGTTCGCGAGCGGCACGCTCGACAGGGATAAGCTGGACGTGCCCGTGGCGGACGGGAAACCGTGAGGATTTTGTCAGCTGTGTTGATGGGTGGCGAGCTGGTAGGGGCGCAGGCTTGCTGCGCCCATTGTGCGTGGCGGTCAGGTTGACGGGCGCAGCAAGACTGCGCCCCTACAAATTGAACAGCGAGGGATGGAGAAAACATGAACAAGAAGACGATTTATCGGGCCAGCCGGGTGCTGCTGGCCGTACTGGCGGCCGGCGGGTTGGCGGGTTGCGGCAAGCCGGCGGGCGGGCCGCCGAAGATGCAGTTCCCGGTCAAGATGACGCCCGCCGTCCAGATGGATGCGCCGATCATCATCAACGCCTTCGGCACCACGAAGGAGCAGCTGAACGTGGACATCGTCCCGCAGGTCTCCGGCCAGCTGCTCAAGACCTTCATCAAGGACGGCGCCGTGGTCACCAACGAGCAGCCGCTGTTCCAGATCGATCCGCGCGACTACGCCGCGCGCGTGCAACAGGCCGAGGCGGCGCTCGCCGCCGACAAGGCGCAGCAGGAGCTTGCGCGCCTGACGGTGGAGCGCAACCAGCCGCTGCTGGAGAAGAAGCTGATCTCCCCCGAGGATTACGACACGATCAAGACCAAGTTGGCCGCCGTCAGCGCCGCGGTGCAGGCCGACGAGGCCCAGCTCGCGCTCGCGCGCCTGAGCCTGATGCGCTGCACCATCACCGCCCCGCTCGCCGGCGTCTGCTCGGTGCGCTATGCCGACGACGGCAACCTCGTGGCCGCCGGGCTGACGCGGCTGGTGAACATCCGCAGCTACGACCCGCTCTTCGTGGATTTCTCCGTGTCGGAAGAATATCTGCCGCTGCTCCGCCGCGCGCTGGCCGCCGGCCCGGTCAAGCTGGAGCTCGTGCCGCGCGGCGAGACAAACACCTACACCGCTGCGCTCGAGGTCCTTGATAACGCCGTCAACTCGCTGACCGGCACGATCCAGCTGCGCGGCTCCACGCCGAATCCGGACCAGAGGCTCTGGGCGCAACAGTTCGTCAGCGTGCGCGTTCATGCCGGCCTGGTGCCCGGCGCCGTCATGGTGCCGGAAGGCGCGGTGCAGTTCGGCAAGCAGGGCCCGTACCTCTTTGTCATCACGGCACAGAGCGCCGCGGAACTGCGGCCGGTGCAGCTCGGCGTGCGCGTGGGCGATCTGGTGCAGGTGCTGTCCGGCGTCAAGCCCGGCGAGAACGTCGTCGTGCTTGGCCAGCTGATGCTGTTCCCCGGCGCGCCGGTGATGGATGCGAGCAAGCCGCCGCCGGCGCCCGCGGCTTCGGCAGCGGCTCCGACCGCGACGAAAGCCGGGCACGCCGGAAAATGAACGATGTTTTCCAAGGTTTGGGAAAAACAACAGATCCTTTTCCAAGGTTTGGAACCAGGGTGAGAAACGGAGCGGAACGTGACCTTTTCTGAAGTTTTTGTGCGACGCCCGATCGCGACGGTCTTGATGACGACCCTGATGGTCGTCGCCGGCGCCTGGGCCTATATGCGCCTGCCGGTCAACAGCCTGCCGACGGTGGATTATCCCGTGATCCAGGTGACGGTCTTTTATCCCGGCGCCAGCCCGGCGACGATGGCCAGCGCCGTCGCGCTGCCGCTGGAAAACGAGTTCACGCAGATCCCCGGGCTGCAGACGGTGATCTCCGACAACAAGCAGGGGTTCAGCACCATCAACCTGACCTTCAGCCTGAACCGCAACGTGGATCTGGCCGCGCCGGACGTCCAGGCCGCGATCACCCGCGCGCAGAACAACCTGCCCAAGGACCTGCCCAGCCCGCCGACCTACAAGAAGTACAACCCCTCGGATTCGCCGATCTTCTACGTCATGATTTATTCCGACACGCTGCTGCACGGCGACCTCTACGATTACGCCAGCCATGTGATCGCCCGCAAGATCAGCATGGTGGAGGGCGTGTCGCAGGTGCAGGTGTTCGGCGCGAAACGCGCCGTGCGCGTGCAATTCAGCCCGGAAAAGCTGGCGGCCTACCAGATCGGCGTCAACGAGCTCGCCGCGGCCCTGAGCACCGGCACGGTCAACATCCCCGGCGGCAGCCTGAATGGCGCGATGCGCACCTACACCATCGAGCCGCAGGGGCAGCTGCGCACGGCCCGCGAGTACGAGCGCCTGATCGTCGCCTACCGCCAGAAGGCGCCGGTCTATCTGAAAGATGTGGCCAACTGCGTCGACAGCGTGGCCAACGACCTGGTGGACATCCGCTACGCGCGCGTCGGCGAGGCGGAGCACAACAAGTGCGTGGTCATGCCCATCTCGCGCGTCAGCGGGGCGAACACCGTGGAGGTGGCCGACAAGATCTCCGCGGCGCTCGACGCGGCGCAGCGCGAGCTGCCCGGCTCGATCACGATGGTGAAGATGTTCAACGGCGCCGACCCGATCCGCGAGTCGCTCAACGATGTGCAGGTCACGGTGGTCATCGCCCTGGTCATGGTGGTGCTGGTGATCTTCTTCTTCCTCGGCCGCATTCGCGAGACCATCATCCCCAGCATCGTGCTGCCGATCTCGCTGCTCGGCACGCTGTTGCTGATGCTGCCGAGCCACTTCAATCTCGACACGCTCTCGCTGATGGGCATCATCCTGGCGGTCGGCTTCCTGGTGGATGACGCCATCGTCGTGCTGGAGAACACCGTGCGGCATCTGGAGGAGGGCAAGAAGCCGATCCCGGCGGCCCTGCAGAGCATGAAGGAAATCTCCTTCACGGTCATCTCCACGAGCGCCGCGCTGATCATCGTCTTCATGCCGCTGGTGTTCATGAGCGGCGCGGTCGGCCGCAACCTGAGCGAGTTTGCGATGACGGTCATCTACGCGATCATCGTCTCCACCATCCTGGCGCTGACCCTCTCGCCGATGATGTGCGCGCACATCCTGCATCACGAGAAGGCGCCGAACCGCGTGCAACGGTGGATCACGGGCGGCATCGCGCGCCTCGTCCGCGGCTACGGGGTGGCCCTGCACTGGCAGCTCCGGCACAAGTGGATGGCGGTGCTGGTCTGGGTCATCTGCATCCTGGGCACGGGCATCCTCTATTTTGTCCTCCCCGCGGCCTTCCTGCCGCCGGGCGACAGCTCCTTCATCATGGGCGCCATGATCATGCCGCAGGGCGCCTCCACCGAGCAGATCCAGGCCTTCCAGGCCAAGGCGGCGGCCATCATGCGGCAGGAGCCGGCGGTGATGCAGGTCGGCAATGTCACGGGCATGTTTCCCGGCGCTGACCAGAGCATGGGCTTCCTCTTCATCCGGCTCAAGCCCCCGCGCGAGCGGGAGCCGATCGAGCAGCTGGCGCAGAAATACATGGGCCTGCTCTCGCGGTTGCCCGACGGCCTCTGCGCCCTGCGCGCCATGCCGGTGCTCAAGATCAGCTCCGGCGCCGAGTCCACGGCCGCGGGCAGCGACTACGCCTATATGCTGACCGGCCTCGACCGCGACACGGTCTACGCCACCGCGCAGCAGCTCGAGCGCGAGATGCGCCAAATCCCCGGCATCATTCCCTTCGCCGTGCAGAACAGCGTCAAGCTCAACATGCCGCGCCTCAACGTGGCGCTGGACCGCGACCGCGCCTCCGCGCTCGGCATCACCGCCGCCAGCATCGAGCAGGCGCTCGCGCTGTCCTTCGCCGGCGGCTATGTGACCCAGTTCACCACCGACCAGGACCAATACCAGGTCATCCCGGAGATCGAGAAGTCCAGCCAGCGGTTGCCGGAGAACCTGGGGCTGCTCTATCTGCGCTCGCCGCTCAACAACGCGCTTGTGCCGCTCAAGTCCCTCGTCAAATGGACGGAGGAGGCCAGCCCGCAAAACGTGCCGCATGCGCAGCAGCACGAGGCCGCGACGATCTCCTTCAGCGCCTGGCCCGGCGTCCCGCTGGGCTACATCACCAAGGCCATCGAGGAGCGCGCCGGGAAGATCCTGCCGCCGACCGTCGAGGGCAAGTTTGTCGGCGATGCGCTCGAGTTCAAGAAGTCCATCGCCAGCCTCGGCATTCTCCTGCTGATCGCGATCTTCCTCAAATACATCGTCCTCGGCATCCTCTACGAGAGCTTCATCCATCCGTTCACCATTCTCACCACGCTGCCGGTCGCCGTGTTTGGCGGTTTCCTGACGCTCTTTATCTTCGGCAGCCAGCTCTCGTTGTACGCCTATATCGGGGTCTTCGTGCTCATCGGGCTGATCACCAAGAACGGCATCCTGATGGTGGACTTCGCGCTGCAGCGCAAGGCCGAAGGCATGAACAGCTACGACGCCATTCACAACGCCTGCGTCGTCCGCTTCCGTCCGATCCTGATGACCGGCCTGTGCGCGATTCTCGGCACCATGCCCATCGCGCTCGGCTACGGTGCGGATTCCGAAAGCCGCAAGCCCCTCGGCCTCGTGGTCGTCGGCGGGATGATTTTCGCCCAGCTCATCACCCTGTTCGTGACCCCGGGCATCTACCTCTACATGGAAAAGATCCAGGATCGTTTCTTCAAGACCCGCACCGATTTGGAATGAGTTCCTGACCGCAGGGTGGGGCCGGCGTTGATCAGCCCGGCGCAGCGTGCCGGCCCTCACCGTGCCCCCTTGGCGCCGACCCGGTGTGGCTAATGCGGGGTGTGGGCGTCCCCGCGGTTGCGGGATTATTTTTCGCTGGCTTGTGGCCCTCGTCAATCGGGCGTAGAATGCACGACAGCATGCCAACCAACCCAAATATCAAAGTCGTGTCGTCCCTGCCGCCAGCCTCCACACCTGTGTATGGGAGCAGCCGGACTCCTCCGCGTCCGCCGCTGGCTTGGTGGACGAAACTGCTGCCACGTCGTTGGATGCATCTGTCCGGTGGCAATGGCCCGGAGACCAGCGAGCTGCCTTCCTCATCCAGCCCGTCCAAAGGGGTGTCGGTTGGCCGGCAGAATCTGGCTGAGACCATGGTGGGCTATGGCAAGCCCTCGCACCGCGCGCGCTGAACAAGCGGGACGTTCTCCCCTGTCTTGAACAGCTGGCGAAAGCCTGCTGACTTCATCCCCCTGCACCTCGAACCGGATCGCCAGAGCATCCGGGCTGGCATCGGGGGCTCTTTTCAACATGCGTGGTCAGGCCGCGATACGTCTTTCAACAAGTTGCCGTGTGCGGTCTTAGTCAGCGCGGGGTCAGCTCGATCTGCACCGGGCCAAGCAAGCCCGACAGGGGCTTGCCGCGGTAGCGCGTGGGCACGGTCAGGTAGTGGTTTGCGAGCGTGTTGCAGACGAGCACTTCGATTTGATTGTCGCCGCTGCGCACGAGCCGGGTGATGTCCAGTTTCCACGGGGGCGCGACCCTGGTGCCGGCGCTGCGGCCGTTGATGAGCACTTCGGCGGAGGCGGCCACGTCGCCGAGGTCCAGGCGCACGCTGGCGCCGTTGATCTGCTCGGCGGTCAGCGTGACGGTCTTGCGGTACCATGCGCCGCCGGAATAGGTGGCGAGCCCATCGTTCTGTGACCAGTCGCCGAGCGTGCTGCGGCCCGGGCCGCAGTCGAGCTGGATATAGTCCGGCAACGCTGCGCCGCCGTAGCAGCCGCGCTCCTGTTCGATGCGCAACACCACCTCCGCACAACCGGCCGTCGGTGTCGGGACCTCAAGGCGCAGCGTCGCTTGTCCCGCGTCGCTTGTCGCGTGAGCTCCACCGCTCGCCACCCGCCCCCCGGTCCTCGCCCCGCGGCACTCTTTCCCGTCCGCCCACGCCTGCAGCTTGCCGCGGGCGCTGCTGATCGTCAGCGCGCGCAGTCCCGGCGGCGCGGTGAAGCGATACCAGCCGACCGGCACCGGCTCGCCGGCGCGGACGTCGAACGGCAGCACGGTAGTGTTCTTCCACCAGCTCATGGCGAGGTCGCTCGGCGTGAATTTCGGCTGCTCGATGGCCGTGGTTGTAGCCGCCGATGCCAACACCATCCCCTCCAGTTTCGGCGGCCCCTGCCTGTGTTTGTACCAGAGGCTGGCGGTGAAGCTGGCGACCTGCTCGGCCTCCACCTGCGCGCCGCTTTCGGTCTTCGCGGCGCGCCAGCTGCGGTCGGTCACAAGCTTGGTTGCGCCGGCGGTGAGTTCGGCGATCAGGCCGGCGTCGGCGCCCGTGTTGGTGGCGCGGACGACGATCTCGTTGTGCCCGGTGCGCAGCGCTTTCGTCACGTCGTATTCCTGGACGGCTTCCCACTTCGAACCGCGACCGATCGCGTTGCCGTTGATGCTGACGGCATACCCGTTGTCGCACGTGATGCGCAGGCGGGCTTGCGCAGGGACGGCGTCGAGCTCGAACGCCTTGCGGAACCAGCGGTCACCATCGGCGCGCTCGTTGGGATACCAGATCCAGAACGCGGTGGGCGCGAAAGCCTCGCCGTTGCTGGCGACGGCTGCTGTTTTCGGGCCGGGAACCGTGGAGACGACGAAGTAGGTGCGGCCGGGTTTGTCGTACTGCAACCTGAGCGCATTTGCGCCGGCCTGCAGCGTGAGCGCAGAGCCGGTGATGGCTGCGCCGTTGAGCCAGACCTTCGATGGTTTGAGCGCGCCGGTAAGCGCGTAGGCGGTCATGGCGCGCGGCGCGATGACGGCGGTGGAGAAATAGGCGCTGTGTCCCGCCAGCTCGTAGCCCACGGTGTTGGGCATATGCTTGGCCTTGCCCGCGGCCTTGCCGATGGCGAGAAACTCGTCGTGCATCTCTTCCTTCAAGCCATGATAGCCCTGATGGCCGGGATCGTTCTCAAGGCCCCAGCGCCATGAGAAGTCATAGGGTTTGCCGTCTTTGTCCGGCTCCGGTGTCGGGGACTGGATGAACTGCGGGCCAAAGGAGCAGGTGACCTTGCGCCACGGGCCGTTGGTGGAGTCGCCTTCGCAGTACCAGAGCTGGCGGATTTCGGTGCCGATCAGCGTGGGCGTCGGCGGCCAGTGGAAATCGCCGAAGCGGTTGTCGCTCGTCGGCTGTAATTCAAAATCCCAAGCGCCCTCCAGGGTGATAGTGGCTTGCGGCTTTTGGCTTGTGGCTTTTGCGGCAACAACGGCTTGGCCGGGGCTGAACACGAGCAGTTGAATTTCCTTTTCGGTCAAGGGCAACGCGAGTTCCGTAACGCCGCCGGACTGTGCCATGATTTCAAGCGGGCGCGAGGTGCCGGTCCAGGGATCCCAAAGTTCGACTTGGCCGGTCGCGCGGAATTTACAGGGGCTGCCTTGTGGCGCGCCATAAATCGCATAGAGGTCGCGCGGGCCGAGCTTGCGGTGCTGGATGGAGCCGGGACCTTCATAGTCGCGGGCGGGCAGCTTGGCGAAGACATCCTTCGTTGTGCCGTTCGGGAACAGTTCCTTCACCATCGCGGCCACTTCGGGGTCGTCGCGGCCGACACGGTCGCTGGCCTCGGGCAGCGCGCCGAGGGCGATGACGCTGCCGCCGGCGCGGTGGAACGCGAGCGCCTTCTGCAGCGTCGAGTGGCGCACGGCCTTCATCGCGGGCAGCACCAGCACGCGATAGATCTCGCCGGAGACGTGGAGTTCCTTGCCGACGATCTTCGCGCGAGCGAGCGACTCGAAGTCCATGAAGTCGAAGTCCATGCCTTTGGCGTAGAGCTGCTCGCCGGTGGTGAAGGCGGTCTTGACCGCCTCCGCGCCATCCATGCCCGCTTCCATCGGCGCGACGGGGTAGAGGATGGCGACGTCGCAGCGGTGGTGGCCCTGGCTGAGCAGGTAGGCCAGGCGCTGCTGGCAGTCCATGAAGCCGCGCAGATGTTTCCAGTAGGGCATGCGGAATGTGTTGTCCGGCGGCGCCCATTCCCACCAGCCGCCGTGCGTGGCGTAGTACATGCCGTGGATGCCGAGCAGGTTGAAGCCCATCACGTAATTGGCCAGCGTCGCATCCACGACGCTCGCAGAGGTTGTGCCCCAGCCGCTGCCGTAGAAGCCTTCGAGCCAGACGCGCGGGCGTTCGTAGAGATGCGCGATGGAGGCGGCGACCTTGGCCTTGATGAGGTTCTTGCCGAGGCCGGGCTGATCGGCGCCGGGGCCCTGGTTCCAGCGCTGGGTGCGGAAGTAGTCGCCGAACTCGACCACGTTGCGGCCACGTCCACCGTGGTCGCAGCCCATGATCATGCCGCGCTGCTGGTGCCAGTCGAACACCGGCTTGAAGAAGCCTTCCTCCGTCAACGACACCATCACATCGCTGTAATCGAGCCGGACTTTCGGCGTACGCGGGCCGATGTCTTTGAAGAGCGCGGGCAGCTCCGGCGTGATGTCGTAGCCCTTGCGCTTTTTGAACTCGTCGGCGAATTGCGGCGACCAGATGCGGCCGCTGATGCCGAACCCCAGCTCGTCGGAGAAGAAGAAGTTCAGGCCTTTGCCGCCTTCATCCCGGAAACGGCGCTCGAACTGGCCGAAGAATTTTTCGGCGTACCATTTCCCGGACTGCGGGTGCATCGGGTTCAGCGACCAGGGCACCACCTCGGCGGTAACCTTGCCGTCCTTGTCCATGCGCAGCGTCATGCCGTTCACGTCGGGGTGTTCGCGCAGGATTTCGTCCACGCACCAGCCCTGGCCGAAGCCCAGCGTGTAGTCGCTCAGGCTGATGCCCGCGCCCTGTTTCTTTGCCTCCTGCATGAACCAGCCGGTCAGCTGCCACCACGGCTCCGAAAATAGCGCCGGCTCGCTCGGCAGCGTCAGCCCGAAGCTGCGGCCGCCCTTGTCGGAATGCGCATAGTTGATCTGATAGCCCGAGATGCCCATGCCCGCCATCTGCGCGAAGATCCAGCCGAGCCGCTCCTGGGTCAGGGGATCGCCGAGCCACCAATAGAACGGCACCGTGCCGAAGCCGGGCGGTGGTTTCTGGAAGCCGGGCAGCGCATCGAGATCGGGGGCGCGGTTCGCCTGGCCCACCGCCCACGCGGGCGCTGGCGTCACGTTGGCGGGGTCGCTGAACGCGAGGTCACCGGCGTGCGCGCTGGCGAGCGTGGTCAGGCCCAGCAAGAAGGCCCGCGGCTGCTTTATGTTCATCATCGGTTCCTCTATGCAACCCGGGTTTGTGATAGCGGATGTCCTCTCCGGGCGCGAGAAAATTCACGTCAGGAGCCTGTCTGGTAACCGGGCACGCGGGGGGGAGCGGGATCTTGTGAAATTATTTGCCGAATTGGAAGACGGCGATTGCGCGGGTATGGCGATTCGTGTAGTTTCCAACCCTTAGAAGATCATGATTTAGAATTTTCCGAGGTTGGAAAATAGGAGCAGGGATGTTGGCCTTGTGACGTGGGAACATATACATCTGTCGGGCTTGACGAACGCGCTGGAGATCGCTCTCCTCGCGCTCGCTTTCTATTATCTCATGCTCTTCTTCCGCGGCACGCGCGGCGCCCAGGTGCTCCTGGGCTTTGTGGTTTTGCTGGTGGCGCTGGGCATGGTCACCCAGGTCCTGCGGCTCGACGTGCTCAGCTGGGTGCTGGAGCGCTTCTCGGTCTATCTCGTGGTGGCGGTGATCATCATCTTCCAGCCGGAGATCCGGCGCGCGCTGGCGGAACTGGGCAAGCAGCACATGTTCATCGGCACGACGGCGTCGCGCACGCTGGTGGACCATGTCGTGGAGGCGGTGACGCTGCTGGCCGGGCGCAAGATCGGCGCGCTCGTGGCGATCGAGCGCGAGATCGGGCTGCGCGCAGTGCAGGAGACGGGCACGGCAGTGGACGCGGTGGTGACGCCGGAGCTGCTGGCGAGCCTGTTCTTCCCCTACACGCCGCTCCACGACGGCGGCGTGATCGTCCGGCAGGGCCGCCTGGTGGCGGCCGGCTGCCTGTTCCCGCTCTCGCAGCGCGAGGGGCTGGCGACGGAACTGGGCACCCGCCATCGTGCGGCGATCGGGCTGACCGAGGAGACCGATGCGCTGGTGGTCGTCGTGAGCGAGGAGACGGGCACGATTTCCGTCGCCTACAAGGGCCGGCTGACCCGCGGGCTGGACGAGGAAAAGCTGCGCAAGCTGCTCTCGGCGGTGCTGCTGCGGCCGCGCTCGGCGCGCAACCGCTGGTGGGGCGCGGCCGCGCACCTGGACCTGACCTCGGCCGACCATGTGCCGGTGGAAGCCATGTTGGAAAAGGAGATGAACGAGAATGGCTGATCCGCTCCATCTGCGCATCGGGCGCGCCGCGCTGCACAACAAGCGGCTCAAGCTGGCTTCCGTGGTGCTTGCGCTCGTAAGCTGGTACGTGATCCATTCGATCATCAGCCACGAGCGGCTGGTGCGCGATGTGCCCGTGAACATCCGCACGGACGAGGGCTGGGCGGTGCTCGATGCGGGCGTCAAGACGGTCAATATCCTGTTTCGCGGCTCCCAGGAGGATTTGCGCGCGCTGGAACTGGTGCCGGTGCGCGTCGAGGTGGATGTGCGCAAGATGAGCGGCGGTCCGCAACAGCTCCGGTTGACGGCGGCGCAGGTGCCGGTGGCGGGCGCGGCGCGCATCGTCTTTATCGATCCGCCCAGCGTGGAATTTGTGCTCGACCAGCAGGGCGAAAAGGAGGTCGCGGTCCAGGCCGATTTCCAGGGCAACGCGGTCGAAGATGCGGAGGTGACGCAGGTCCGCTACGAGCCGGCGACCATCACGCTGCACGGTCCGCGCCGGCGGCTGGCGGAGATCGACCGGGTGCATACGACGCCGATCGATCTCGAGGGCCGGTCGCGGCCGTTCCGCAAAACGCATGTCGCGCTGGTGCTGAAGACGGACACCTGGCTGGCGGCCGGCACGGTGAGCAACGTCACGGTGGATGTGACCATCGCCGAGCGCCTGTCGACGCGCACGTTCCAAGATTTACCGGTGAACACGCTGCTGCCTGCCGGCACGGCGGGCGCGGCGCGGCTGCAGCCGGCCTTGATCAATCTGACGCTGCGCGGCCGCGCCGAACTGCTGGCCGGGGTGAAGCGCGAGGAACTGCGTGCGTGGGTCGATGGCGCCGTGCTGGCGACGAATACCGCTGCGAGCGTGCCGGTCCGCGTCTTCGCACCTGCCGGACTCGAGGTCGCCGCGATCGAACCCGCCAGCGTACAGGCGCGCGCCAAGCCCTGAGATCCGTGCCTATATGAACGTGTTTTCCGCTGCCGTCGTATGCTCCGCGGCACTGTGTTGTTGCCTGCACGCCGCGCCGGCGCCGCAGAGCAAGCTTGTGCCTTTCGGTCCCGGGGGGAAGTTGACGTACGGGGCCTATACCGAGCGGGGCGATCTCCTTCTTGATTTTTCCAACTGCGGCTACCAGGGCGGCGGCGTGGCCTTGCCGGAGGTGCCGGCCAAGGTCACGCTTGCGCCCGGTGTGGGTGGCGACGATACGGCGCGCCTGCAGGCCGCGCTCGATCAGCTCGCGGCGTTGCCCGCCGATGCCGCGGGCTGGCGAGGCGCGGTGCTGCTCAAGCGCGGGCGTTACATCGTGGGCGGCACACTACATCTGACCGCCTCCGGCGTGGTGCTGCGCGGCGAAGGCGCGGGTGCGGAGGGCACCGTATTGTTCGCCGCGGGTACCGGGCCGCGCACGCTGATCGAGGTCGGTGGCAAGGAGGGCGCGCGCGCCGATGCGAAGAAGCGCACGCTCATCGCCGACAGCTACGTTCCGGTCGGCGCGCGCAGCTTCCGCGTGAAGGACCCTGCCGGCTTCAAAGTCGGCGATGGCGTCAACATCGGCCGGGTGGGCAACGCCGCGTGGATTCATCGCATCGGCATGGACGCGATCAAGCCGCGCGCCAGCGATCCCGGCAGCACCAAGCAATGGGGCCCGTTCACGCTGGAGTTCGACCGCGTCATCACCGCCATCGTCGGCGACCGCATCACCGTGGACGCGCCGCTCGCCTGCGCCATCGAGGCGGAGTGGGGCGGGGGCTGGATCGCCAGGCTCAACGACCGGCGTCTTGAAAAGATCGGCGTGGAGTTTTTGCGTGGCGAGAGCGCCTTTAACGCGGCGGTCACCGCCCAGTTCAGCAAGAAAACCTATTGCAGCGATGAGCAACACGCGGAGACTCTGGTCGCGCTGAAGAACGTCAAGCACGCCTGGGTGCGCGGCGTGACCGGGGTCCACTTCAGCCATTCCACGGTGCATGTCGGGGGCGGCGCCAAGTGGGTGACGGTGCTCGACTGCGACACGCTCGCGCAGGTCTCGCAGATCGAAGGCGGCCGCCGCTACCCCTATACCTTGGGCGGCCAGTTGACGCTGGTGCTGCACTGCCACGCGCGGACCGGCCGGCATGCGTTTGCGCTCGGCGCGCGCATTCCGGGGCCGAACGCCTTCGTCGAGTGTGTCGCGGCGGAAGAATATGCTTCCAGCGAGCCGCATCATCGTTGGTCGGTCGGCGGGCTCTTCGACAATGTCGCCGCGAACATCGCCATCCAGGACCGCCAGGCCATGGGCAGCGGCCACGGCTGGGCGGGCGCGAATTACGTGGCGTGGAATTGCCGCGGCTCGCTCGTCTGCCAGCAGCCGCCGACCGCGCAGAACTTTGCCATCGGTTGCGTCGGCGCCCGCAGCGAAGGCGTCTACAAGCGGCCCGCCGGCTGGTGGGAGAGCCACGGTCAGAACGTCGCGCCGCAGAGCCTGTACTTCCAGCAACTGCAAGACCGCCTCGGCCCCGTCGCCGTCGCCGCCGTCCGCGCCCAGTCCCCGCGCATACCTGCGGAATGAGTCGTCACGCGGCTCCTCCGCACCTTTCACGCCGGAGGGCCCCCGCTCGCTTGTTTTTCCAAGCCGCTGACCGCTGGCCTCTGTCCTGCGCCAGCGGAGCCGTGTGATGGGTTATTTCTTCAGCAGCGGCTCGATGGTTTTGACGACTTCGGCGGCGAGCAGCTTGATGCCGGCCTCGTTGAAGTGGCAGTGGTCGGCGCTACGGGCGGTGGCGACGACGCCGCTGACGGCGGCATGCAGGTCGATCACCGGGATGCCGTGCTGCTTCATCACCTCATCGCTGGCCGTGTTGAGGGCCGGGCTGTCGTCCACGTTCTTGCTGCCCTTGCCCTGAAACGGCGTGGTGCGCGCCCAGACGAGCTTGGCGCCGGTCTTCTCCAGCAGCGAGATGACCTTCTCCAGGTTTGCCGCATAGAGTTCCGGTTTCTTTGCGCGGTCGTGGATGGCGAAGTTGAAGACGATGACGTCCCACTTGCCGCTCCCGAGCCAGACGGGCATGTTCTTGAGGCCGCTATCGGTCGAGCCGCAGTTGGCCGGCGCGCGATGCACGTTGGCCTTGCCCGCGAGCGTGTGGCGGACATCCATGGTGTAGGAGCGCGAGATGGAGTCGCCGATGAGCAGTACCCGCGGCAACGCGGGGTTGTCCTTGACGAAGCTCCACGCCGTTTCTTTCTTGGCAAGGCGGTCGCTGACGTGGAACGGGAAATAGAAGCCGCCGAGCTGGTCCTCCAAAACTTTTTCCCATGCCTGCTCGTCGGCAGGGAGAGCCGCGACGAGTTGCTGATAGGCGGCGTAGGTCTTTGGCTTGAGCTTGTCGCCGTATTTCTTCTGGAGCGCGGCCTCGTTGGCGTTGGTCGGCTCGCCGCGCGGCGGGGTCTGGGCAAATCCGGTCAGGGACAGCAGTACGGTGACACACAGGCCCAGTCTTAGTTTTTGCATATTCATTTTCTTGTTCTCATTTCGGGGTCGCTTCAAGTTGCAGTTCCTGTCCGGCCTGGAGCGTGACGGGGACGCCGGCGGAGAGTTCGGCGCCGGTGCAGTTTTCTTTCAGGCCGGCGAGGGCATAGCGTTTGGCGGATTGTACGGTGAACCATTCGGGAAACTGGTTGATGCGAGGATAATCGAGCGGCAGGTGCATGACTTCTTTGTGGCGCGCGCGGTCGAAGACCAGCTTGCCGGTCCACGGCTGGTCGGCGGAGAGACTGATATAGAGCTTGGCGCCATCGCGAACGGTGCCGATGCGGACATCGCTACGCCACGGCTCGACGCGGACGCCTTGCGTCTTCCAGAGCGCGTACATCAGCGAGGTGCGGGCGGAGTTGCCGTCGCCGTGCCAGCCCTCGATGACGCCGTCGGGCTTCTGCTTGCCCCACATGGTCTTGATCTCGGTGTCAATCCAGTCCGCGGCGGAAGGCGTCGGCTCGCGGTTGCAGAGGGTGATGGCGCCCTCGATGGAATCGGCATAGCCATCGGCGCTGCTGCTCTGGCACATGCCGCCCTGGCCGGTGTGATGCGCCTTCAGGTTGCCCAGCGCCAGGCGTACGGCATCGCGATAGGCGGTGGTGCCGTCGAGCATGAACACGGTGTAGAGCCCGTCGAGGTTGTACCCCCAGTTGTCGGTGAGCGCGGCGGTATGCTCGCCGGTGCGCGTGTTGACGCGCAGATAAAACAAGCCGTGTTCGTCGCGGGCGATCTTCAGCAGCTGGTCATACAACTCATGCAACGGTTTCGTGTAGGCCTGCTTCTTTTCGGGCGCGGCGAAGTGACAGGCCAGATAAAGCTCGGAGAGGCCGTTGATGACCTCGCAGGAGTGGTCGCCGAGCGCGAGGTCCCGCATGTCGCGCGTCGGGTGCTGGTTGCCCAGCAGGTAGTAGTCGCCGAGGCGGATCGCCCAGTCGAGATACTTGCGGTCGCCGGTGAACCAGTAGAGGCGCGCGCAGGCTTGGAGCAGGTCGCCGTTGACCTCGAAGTTCAGCGTCGGAATTTTTCCAAACGGCGTTTCGATGGTCGCGTTCTTCCAGGTGTCATCAATGATGCCGAGCATCCGCTCCGACCACGGGCTCGGGCCGAGCCATTCGGTGATGGGCAGCAGGCCGTCCTTCACATATTCCGCGCCGTCGAAGATGATGGCGTCGAGGTCCACCTTCTCGCGCCGCCAGCCCTGTTTCGCGAACGAGAAGTCATCCGGCAGCCGGTCCACGCGGCAGGTCAGCTTGGTTTCCGTCCGCAGCATGTCGAGCAGCCGCCCGTCCATCAGGCCGCGGTCCGTCATCGCCGCCGTCAGCACCATGAACGGGTAGTTGTCGGCCGCCGAATCGCGGCCGTTCCAATAATTCGATTCGCGCAGGTTACGAGGGATCAGCCCGGTCTTGGGGTCCGCATGTGCAAGCCAGCCATCAATGAAGCGCCGGCTGCGGTACCAAGCTTCATTGGCCTGCCGCGCGTTCTTCTCCGCCTGCCGGAAGCGCGGGTCGCTCGCGGGTGTCGCCGGCTCGCGGTCCCACACCTTGCGCATCTCGGGGAAAGCCTCGATGTTTTCCGCGACCGCCACCTTGGCCGACTCCAACTTCGCCTTGTACGCCGCCGGCTTTGGGTCGGGCGGCGTTGCGGTGCTGCCGAGTTCGACCAACCGCACGCCGCCGAGGAACGCGGCCTTCGCGCCGGCGGCAGGGGATCTGGTCAGGGTTACGTTGTAACGCTCGCCGGTGAGATTCTTCGGCGAGGCAACGCGCACCCACTTGAACCCACGATAGCCGCCGCTGCTGACCTGCGCGGCGGTGCCGTTGATCGTCACCGTGGCCTCGCGCATTTCGCCCTTGGCGCCCCATTGCAGTTCAAGGCAAAGGTTCGTGCTGGGTGCCATGAAGAACGTGAGGGCGAGAGCTTCCTTGCCAAGGAAGCGGTATGGCGTGCCCTCGTACTGTTCCACGCCGTCATCGAAGCGTATCCACGCCGCCGGGACAGCGGGTTCCGGTGCGGCGATTGCGCCGAGCAAGGGCAGCAGTGCGGAACAAATACAGGTAATCAGTGTTTTCATCGTGTGTTCCTTTCAAGGCGAATCAGGAGCGGGGAAGGGGATGGTTTGCCCCGTCGCTTTATCGGTGGGCATTTGCGCGTTCATGGCGCGGAGTTTTTCGGACAGAAGCCGTGCAAGGGCGGCGGCTTTCGCGGAGTGCTCCTTGGCGAGGTCGCGCGTCTCGCTGAGGTCGTCGGCGATGTTGAACAATTCTATGCGCCGGTCGGCGTGGTGGTAGATGAGCTTCCACGGGCCCTGGCGGAGCGCGCTGAACGGAGTCTGGCCGCTGTAGTTGTTCGGAAAGTGCCAGACGAACGCGCGGTCGGCGGGCGTATGGCCTGCGCCCCTGAGCAGCGGCACGAAGCTGATGCCGTCCACGGTCTGCGCTGTCCGGCCTTGCCACGGCACGCCGGCCATATCGAGGATCGTCGGGAAGAAATCCTCGATCGCCACCATGTCGCGGCACACCGTCGCGGGTTGCGTCACGCCCGGCCACTTCACGAGCATTGGCTCGCGGATGCCGCCCTCGTACGGCGTCAGCTTGTGGCCGCGCAACGGCAGGTTCCGCGGGCACTGCGCGGGCGAGCCGTTGTCCGACATGAAGATGATGATCGTGTTCTCCGCCACCCCCAGCCGCGCAAGCGCGGCCATCAGCTCACCGAGCGACTTGTCCATGCCCTCGATCATCGAGGCCAGCGTCGCCTCGAACGGCTTGAGCCCGGCGGCGATGTATTTCTGGTAGAAGCGCTCGTCCTTTTCCCACGGCGCGTGGATGGCGTAGTGCGCCATGTAGAGGTAGAACGGCTGCTTCGCGGCGACGGATCGTTCCACGGCCTTGATCGCTTCCAGCGTCAGCGCCTCGGTCAGGAAAATATTTTTTCCGTGATAGGCCGCAAGGCCCGGCACGTCCCAGATGTGGTCCGGCGGCTTGGTGCGCCACGCGGCGCTGAAATTCTTGTCGCCCCAGTAGCTGCCCGGCCCGCCGGCGGCATGCCCGGCGATGTTCACCTCGAAGCCGAGCTGCAGCGGGTCCGCGCCCGGCGTGCCCACCGCGCCGAAGTGCGCCTTGCCGCAGTGGATCGTGCGATAGCCCGCCACGCGCAGCAGCAGCGGCAGCGGCGTGACCTGCATCGTCCGCTCGACGCCCGCGTTCGTGCAGATGCCGTTGAGGTTCCACGCCGGCGGAACGATCAGCTTGCTCGCGCTGTCCGGTGACGCGTTCTTGCGCAGCGTCCAGTTCGTCACGCGGTGTCGCGCCACGTTCATCCCCGTCAGCCCGCTGACGCGCGTGGGGGAGCAGACGGCGGAGGCATAGGCCTGGGTGAACTTCACGCCCTGCTCCGCGAGGCGCTCCATGTTCGGCGTCTGGTAGCGCAGGTTCAGCGCAGTCGTTTCACTATGAAACGGCACCGAGGTCTCCTGCCAGCCCATGTCGTCCACGAGGAAGAAGACAATGTTCGGCTGCGCCGCCCACGTTTCCAAGCCTTGGAAAACCACGGCCGCCCAAAGTCCCAGCATGGGGAAAGCGAGAGGGAGCTTCATGGCCTTTTCTCCGACAGGATGGTTTTCACGGCGCCGTTCACGCGGACTTGTACCATGCGCGGCTCCGGCGACGCGATGCGGTAGCTGGTAACCTTGCAGTCCTGCCACGCGACATCCACGACATAGCCGCCGCGGGCGCGCAGGCCCGTGACGCTGCCGGTGGGCCACGCGGTGGGCAGCGCGGGCAGCAATTCAATCAAAGGAGTGTCGAGTGTCGGGGGGCGAGTGGCGGAGGAAGAAGAGGGCCGAGGGGCGAGGGATGAGTGTTGATGGTCGCGTCTTCCACTCGACCCTCGCCACTCGTCACTCGGTTGTGACTTTGCAGCAGCATCTCGGCGATGCCTGCGCAACCGCCGAAGTTGCCGTCAATCTGGAACGGCGGACAGGCGTCGAAAAGATTCGCGTAGCTGCCGGCTCCTTTGCCGGTGTAGTTCAGGCCACTTTCGCCGGTCAGGTGGAGCAGCGCTTGCAGCAGCTTGAAGGCGCGGTCGCCATCGCCGAGGCGCGCCCAGAGGCTCATGCGCCAGGCGAGCGCCCAGCCATTGCTGCGGTCGCCGCGCGCGTCGAGGAATTTGCGGCACGCGGCGGCCAGCTCCGGCGTGCCGCGCGGCGTGATCTCGTGTGCGGGATGCAGGCCGTACATCGGCGACGTGTGGCGGTGCGTCGGCTCCGGCTCGGGGTAGGGCTCCAGCCACTCCTGCAGGCGGCCGTCGGGACCGATCTGGTTCGGCGCGAGGCGGGCGCGCTTCGCCAGCAACTCGTGCCGCAGTTCCGCGTCCACGCCGAGCAGCTCCGCGGCGCGGGCGGTGTTGCCGAACAGCTCGCGCAGCAGTTGCATGTCAATCGTCGGCCCGAGGCAGATGTGCGCCACTTTTCCGTCGGGCAGCTTGAACCGGTTCTCCGGCGAGTTCGAAGGCCCGGTGACGAGCCACTTGTGTTTGGGTTCCTCGATCAGGTTGTCGAGGTAGAAGAGCGCGGACTCCTTCAGGATCGGATAGGCCCACGCGAGAAATGCACGGTCGAGCGTGAACGCGTACTGCTCCCAGAGGTGCTCGCACAGCCAGGCCGAGCCGCTGGTGGTCGCGCCCCACGACGCGGCCTCGCCGGGCGCGGTGAAGCCCCACGGGTTGGTGATGACATGCGCGACCCAGCCGCGCGCGTTGTAATAGGCCTTGGCGGTCTTGCGCCCCGGCTCGACGAGCGACGCGATGAGTTTGCTCAGCGGCTCCTGCAGTTCGGAAAGATTGCAGACCTGCGCGGGCCAGTAATTCATCTGCACGTTGATGTCGAGATGCCAGTCGCCATTCCACGGCGTCTGGATCTCCTCGGCCCAGAGGCCTTGGAGATTCGCCGGCAGTCCGCCGGGGCGCGAGGAACTGATCAGCAGATAGCGCCCGTAGTTGAAGTAGAGCGCCGCCAGCGCGGGGTCAGGCGCGCCCTGCGCGAAGCCGATCAGGCGCGCGATGGTCGGCAGCGCGCTGTTGGTCGTCGCGGGCAATTGGAGGTCAACGCGGTTGAAATATTTCTGGTGATCGGCCACCTGGGCGGCGCGCAGGGCGTCCGGGGTTTTCTTCAGCGCGGTCTGCAGGTCTTGCAGCACGGCCGTTTCGGGCGCCGCCAGCTGTCGCCCGGCGAAGCCACGGAAATCCGTCGCGGCGGTCAGATAGAGGTAAACATCGGTGGCCTGCTCGACGACCAGTTTGTCGCCCTCGGCCCTGACCGCGCCGCCCTGCGCCTCGACGCGCAGGCGCGTCGCGTAGCTCACGCCCTTGCCGCCGCAGCCATCGTCCAGCGTGCCGGTCATCAGCAACTCGTTGCCTGTCGGCGCGCGTGTTTCGAAACGCTCCTTGCGCTCGAGCGTCGCCGTGAACGAAAGCGCGCCCGGCCGGTTCGCCTTCAGGTGCGTCACAAAAACCTGGTCGGGCGCGCTGATGTAATGCGTCCGCTCGAACTGCGTGCCGTTGCGCGTGTAGGTGACCGTGCCGAGGCCCGTGGCGAGGTCGAGCGTGCGCGTGTAGTCGTTCATCCTCGGTGCTTCCTTGACCTTCGTCGTCACGCCCGCCAGCGAAATATCCGCCACCTGAAAATGCGTCACGCCCGGATTGGGTTCGAAGGTGAAGCGGAATGTGCGGCAGGGCGTGGGATGCGCGATCTGAAAGCTTCTTGTCTCGTTGCGCTTCGCGAATGCGGGCTCGTTCTTGTGCTCGTCGAGCAGCGTCCACGTCCGTCCTTCATCCGCCGTGCCTTCGAGTTTCCATGTCCGCGGATCGCGGTTGGGCACATCCTCGGCGGAGGTCAAGCTGTACGCGGTGGGGCAGACGTTCGTGCCGACCTCGAACTCCCAGCGTACCGGGCGGTCTTGGTGGATCAGGCACCATTTTGTCTTCACATCGCCATCGGTTGAGGAGGCGATCTCTTGGTTGGGCGAATACGCTTGGTGACCGCTGACGCACCGTAGCGCCGCGCCGCCGGGCGCGTTGCCGAACTTGAGCCGCAGATTGCCGAGCGTCTGATAACAGCCGAACGGGACGTTTGCGCCGCGACCGTGGCCGGAGCCTTTGCCCTGGCAAGTGAAGTTCTTGTTCACCAGCGCCTCGGCTTCGACGTTCTGGCCCTCGAGGAGCAGCCGGCGGATCTCCGGCAACGCCTGGTGCGCATCGGGCCGGTTGGCGTCCTCGCGCGAGCCGGACCATACGGAGCTTTCGTTGAGTACGATCCGCTCCTCGTCCACGCCGCCGAAGATCATCGCGCCGATGCGCCCGTTGCCGAGCGGCAGCGACTGGTGGAACGTCTTCGCCGGTTGGTCGAACCACAACGTCGTCGCCGGATCGCCGGCGCGCGCCGTGCCGAGCAGGGCGCCGAGCGTACCGATGAAAAGGTATATTTTCATGGTTCCTCGCCATAGACGGTGCAACGTTGCAGCAGCATGGGCCGCGGCGTTTCGCCTCTGGTTTCCAGTTTCAGGAGGCGGGCAGGGCGCCCCGGCGCATCCACGCCGGCGTGGAACTGCGTGACCGGTACGACCCAGCGCGCTTCCACCTGCGGGGCCTGCCAGACCTGTTCCCATGTCCGGCCGTCGGCAGAAACCGAGAGGATGAGCCCCTTGGTGCGGCCCTCGTGCGGCCGGTTTTCGATCACGACCGCCTTCACCGTTTTCACGCTGCCGAGATCGATCTTGATCCACGGATTCTTCTCGTCGCCGGTATGGAAAGCAAAGCCGCTGCGCGGCTTCTCGCCCGTGAAGAGCCGTTCGTGCTCGCTCGCACGGTCGTGGACGGAGCCGGAGCTCAGCTCCAGTTTCGCGTTGGCGCTGATGATCTTGCCGAACGCCGCGAGGTGCTCCGCCGGGCCTAGCGCGCCGCCGAGCACCACGCCGTCCGCCACCGGCTGCCCCAGCGTCAGCTCTATGACCGTCACGGGTGCGTCGCGGTCGGCCGCCGCCACCTGCACGGAAAAAGCGTTGTCCGTTTGCGTGTAGCGCACCGCCGCGCCGGTGAGCGTGCGCGCCGAGAGCACCTTGACCGGAAGCGGCTCGAAGGCGAGGGCGTCCTGCGGCCATTGCAGGACGTGCAGGAACAGTTTGTCGCCCTTGTGACAGCTGCCGCCCCACGCGCCATTGTGGAACGGGCCGCCGCGCGTGCCGTAGATCGCCGCGCCATATTTCTTGAGCCACGCGCCCATGGCGCGCGCCACCTGCGCCTCGCCCTCGGCGAACGTGCCGTCGGGACGCGGTCCGAAATTCAGCAGCAGGTTGCCGCCGCCCGTCGTGCAGCTCACCAGCATCTTGATGCAATCCTCCGGGCCCTTGAAGCCCTCCTCGCCGTGATAGGACCAGCCCTTGCCCACGTGGATGCACGACTCCCAGTCGCGCGCGACATCCATCGAGCCGATGCGGCCCTCCGGCGTATAGAAATCGCCTTGCGTCATCCGCTGGATCTCCGGCGTGGCCGGCCCGCGATCCTCGGGCGACTTCGGCCCGCAGAACCGGGCCGCGCGATCGTTCACCAGCAGCTGCGGATGCAGCCGGTACATCATCGCGAACAGCTCGTCGAACTTCCACTTGCCCCAGTCGCGCCCGCCCACGTGATCGAACCACAGCACATCCACGGCGCCATAGTTCGACAGCAGTTCCTCCACCTGTCCGCGGTACCAGGCGTCGTACTTGGCGTTGTCGCCGATCAGATAATCCGGGTGGTACCAGTCGCGCGTCGAGTAATAGAGCCCGAGCCGCATCCCGTGTTTGTGGCACGCGTCGGCGAACTGCTTGACGATGTCGCGCCCGTAGGGGCCGGCGGTGATCTTGTAGTCGGTAAGCTTCGAATCGAATTGCGAGAAGCCGTCGTGGTGCTTGCAGATCAGCACCATGTATTTCATCCCCGACTCCTGCGCGAACCGCACCCAGGCCTCGGCGTTGTAGTTCGTCGGGTTGAACTGCCGGTAGTAGTTGTCGTAGACCGGATCGCTTGAGCGCGGCGCCTGCTTGTTGATGTCCCACGGCCGGTTGCCCTCGCGGCCCCAGCCGATTTCCTTCTCTCCGACGGAGCAGGGGCCCCAGTGGATGAACATGCCGAACTTCGCGTCGCGGAACCATTGCAGCCGCGCGTCGCGCTGCGGCGGCGTCTCGTGAAGTTGCGGAACAGCGGCAAGATCGACGCCGCGCGCGTTCAGCGCCAGCGCTGCCACCAACAGCAGACATGCTTTTTTCATGAGGGCCTCCACGGTTTTCCAGGCCTTGGAAAACGCACGCGCCAGTCTTTCCAAACCTTGGAAAAAAGCAATGCCAAGTTTCCAAGGATTGGAAAAGAGCGCCGGGGTTTCGCCGGGCAAGGACAACTTGGACCTGATGGACAAAATGGACGGAGTGTCCATTCTGTCCATGCGGTCCATACAGCCGGGGCGCTTGCGTTGAGAGTGCGTCAGAGCTTTTCGCTCTGCACCGTTTTCACGGCGCCGTTCACCTTGAGCTGGACGGGGTGGGGCGCGGGGGAGGCGATGCGGTAGCTGGTGACCTTGCCGTCCTGCCATGCGATGTCCACGACGTAGCCGCCGCGGGCGCGCAGGCCCTTGACGCTGCCGGTGGGCCACGAGGTGGGGAGCGCGGGGAGCAGGTGCACGAGGAAGCTGCCGTCGTCGGTGCGGATGTGGCTTTGCAACAGCATCTCCGCAATGCCGGAGCACGCGCCGAAGTTGCCGTCGATCTGGAAGGGCGGGTGGGCGTCGAACATATTTGGGTAGAGGCCGCCATTGCCTTTCTTTAGCCAGATGGGCGTGATCAGGTTCTTCAGGATGAGCAGCGCGTGGTCGCCATCGAGGAAGCGCGCCCAGAAGTTCACCTTCCAGCCCATGCTCCAGCCGGTGGCGGCGTCGCCGCGGTAGAGCAGCGACTGGCGCGCGGCGGCGAAGAACTTCTGGTCCTGCCAGGTAATGTCGTCGCCGGGGTAGACGCCCCAGAGATGCGAGCAATGGCGATGCGTGTTCTTGGGGTTGTCCTTGTCTTCGGTCCATTCCTGGAGCTGGTCATATTGACCGACCTGATTGGGCGCAATCCGCTTGGCCTTGGCGAGGAGCTCCGCGGCAAAGGCGGCGTCGGCACCGAGGATTTTCGCGGCCTCGGCGGTCTGGCGGAAGAGCGTGCGGATGATGGCGTGATCCATCGTCGGGCCCATGACGAGGCCGCCCTGCTCGGGCGAGTTACTCGGGCCGCTGATGAGGCAGCCCGTGAGCGGATCTTCAAAGAGGAAGTCGGCGTAGAACTGCGCCGCACCTTTCATCAGGGGATAGGCGGTCTTGGCGAGGAAAGCCTTGTCCTGCGTGAAGAGGAAGTGTTCCCAGAGGTGCGTGGCCATCCAGCCGCTGCCGGTGACCCAGATGCCGTGGTTGGCGGCGTTGATCGGCGCCGCGCCGCGCCAGAGGTCGAAGTTGTGATGCACCACCCAGCCGCGCGCGCCGTAGTGTTCCTTCGCCACCTCGCGGCCGCTGTCGGAAAGCTCCGCAAGCGCGTCGAACAGCGGCAGCTGGCATTCGCCGAGGCCGGTCGGCTCGGCGGGCCAGTAGTTCATCTCGGTGTTGATGTTGCAGGTGTACTTGCTGTCCCAAGGGGGGCGCATGCTGGCGTTCCAGACGCCCTGCAGGTTGGCGGGCTGTCCGCCGGGGCGGCTGCAACCGATCAGCAGGTAGCGGCCATATTGGAACACAAGCGTGGCGAGCTGCGGATCGTTGCCGGCGGCGAAGCCCTTGATGCGCTCATCGGTGGGCAAGTGCGCGGCCTCGGTGCGGCCGAGGTCGAGCGCGACGCGCTGGAACAGACCCTGATGGTCGGCGACGTGGGCCTGCTGCAACTGCGCCCACGATTTACCCGCGGAGATTTTCAACAGCGCCGCGACACTCGCGGTGGGATCGCCGGTGATGTCGCGGAAGTTTTTGAAGTTCGTCGCGGCGACGAGCCGGATGACGAGCGCGCCGGCCCCTGTGACGTGCAGACCGTCGTCCTCGGCCTTGATGCTGCCGCCCTCGGCAGCGAGCACGGCGCGGCTTTCGAACTTGATGCCATCCGCCTGGACCTGCCCGCGCAGCACGAGCGTATCGGTGCCCGCGACGGCGGTCTGCGCCTCCTTGTGCGGGCTGCTCAGGCGCACGATGCAGTCGAGCTTGCCGGGGCCGTGGGCCGTGAGGCGCACGACGACGGCGCGGTCGGGATGCGAGGCGAAGACCTCGCGGCGGAACGTGGTGTCGCCGGCCTTGTATTCGGTGGTGGCGACGCCGGTATCGAGATCGAGCCACCGGCGGAAATCCGACACTTTGTCCTGGCCGGCGCAGTCAATCCAGAGGTCGCCGCACGGCTGGTACATCTTCTGGTGCAGCGGCTCGCTCATGAATTCCTGCATGCCGAGCTTGTCGGCCGCGCTCTGTTTTTCGCGCGCGAGTTTCAGCTTTTCCTTCGCCGGCTTGCTCTCGCCCTTCGGGTCGAGCTTGAACGCCTCGCGTTCGAAGGTACGCATCTCCTGCAGCAGCGCGCGCATCTGCGGCAGTGCCTTCACGGCATTGGTGTGCGCGTAGGAGTGGGGCTGCCCGGTCCAGACGGTGTGCTCGTTGAACTGGATGTGCTCGGTCGGCGCGCCGCCATAGACCATCGCGCCCATGATGCCGTTGCCCACCGGCAACGCTTCCTCCCACTTGTTCGCTGGGGCGCGATACCAGAGGCACAGCGGCGCCGCCGGCGCCTGCGCGGCGCCGGAGAGTTCCGCGCTGCGGCCCGCCAGGGCGCTCCAGTCGCGGCCGGCGAGCGTCAGGGAGAGCGCGCCGGCGACCGGCTTGATCTCGCGCGCCGGTGCGGCCTCGAATTTCCAGTCACCGAGCACGCCGGGGAGCGCCGCGGCTTGCGGTGCGCCTGCGTTGCAACGCTGCGTGATTTCATCTGCCGTCAGCGCGCGGCCATACACCGCGGCGCGCGCGATCCGGCCGCGGAAACGACTGTCGCCGCGCGGGTCGCTGCCGATGCGCAGCGGATTTTTCGTGACGATCATCGGCTTGAGGTCGCCGTTGCGGTGTGCGACTTCCTTGCCGTCGAGGAAGAGCTGCATCTTTTTCTGCGACACGCTGAAGACGCCGACGATGTGGCTCCACTTGTTGGCCGGGAGATTGGCCTTGAACCTGAGCGTGCCGCCGAGGGTGAGGAAGCGCAACGCGTTGCCCGGATGCGTGTCGAGCATATAGCCTTCGGAGGTGCCCGACGTGGACTTATCCATGATGCGGCCGCCGGCGGAGTCCATCTGGTCGGCTTGCACCCAGGCTTCGAGCGTGAGCTCGTCGGTCAGGTCGAGCGCCTGGCACGGCGCGGCCTCGAAGAGCGCGCCGTCGTTCTTGAGCGCGAAACCTTCCGCGCGGGCGAACCCCGTCGCGGCCGCGACCAAACCCAGACTGATGAGAAGTGCTTTTGCCGTCATGGATGTCCCTTTCGTAATGCGCGGGGCACTTTTCCAAGGATTGGAAACGGCGGCAAGCTATTTTTCCAAACAGCGGCCTTGGCCAGCGCTTCCGGCGGTGGCTGCATAGTTGCGATTGCCAAGGGCATCCGGGTTTCCTATCATGGGGGTGCGGCTCGTATGGCGTGTCATAACAAGGGGTTGAAGTATGAAGGCAGGTCAAGCGGCGGACGCTGCAGGGCAGCGATCGGTGCGCGCTGCGGGAGGATCGGCCGAGCAGCACCAGCAGCAGTTGCAGCAGATTCTGGATAACACCCGTGATGCGATCGTGCAGATCGACCTGGAGGGCCAGTTTCTGTTTGCGAACGCGGCGGCGGAGCGGTTGAGCGGCTACACCCCGGAGGAATTGCTGCGCATGAACATGCGCGCATTGGTGGTGGCCGATTATCATGCGCTGATGCTCGACCGGATGGCACAGCGCAGCGCAGGGCACGACGCGGAAAGCAGCCTGGAGGTGGAGATCTGGCGCAAGGACCGCCGCCGGGTCTGGATGGAGCTGAACATCAGCAGCGTGAAGGACGCGGCGGGGCGCCTGGTGGCCGTGCAGGGCGTGGCGCGCGACATCACCCAGCGCAAGCGGGCCGAGGCGGCGCTGTACGCCTCCAAGCATTACCTGCAACACATCATCGACAACGCGCGGGAAATCATTTTCCAGATCGACCTGAAGGGCCACTTCATCTTCGTCAACGCGACGGCGGAAAAGTTCAGCGGGTATGCGCCGGCCGAGCTGTTGACGATGGGCATGCTCGAGGTGGTGGCGCCGGAGTATCACGCGCTGGTGCTCGGCCGGTTGCGCCAGCGCATCGCCGGGAACATCGCCGAGAGCAGCGTCGAGTTCGAGATCACGCACAAGGCCGGCCACCGGGTCTGGGCGGAGCTGACCACCAGCGGCGTGGTGGATGCGGGGGAGCAGTTGGTGGCGGTGCAGGGCGTGGTGCGCGACATCTCCGCGCGCAAGCGGGCGGAGATGGCGGTGCAGGCCTCCAAGCATTATCTGCAGCGCATCATCGACAACACGCGGGAGATCATCTTTCAGATCGACTTGAAGGGCAACTTCATCTTTGCCAACGCGGCGGCGACGCGCTTCAGCGGCTACACGCCCGAGCAGCTGGTGCACATGACCATCCTGCAGGTGGTGGCGGAGGAGCATCATCCGCTGGTGCTGCGCCGCTTGCAGGACCGGGTCGCCGGCAACAGCGCCGAGAGCAGCGCGGAGTTCAAGATCCGGCACCAGTCGGGGCACACGGTGTGGACGGAGCTGACCACGAGCGGGGTGGTGGATACGGAGGGCAAGCTGGTGGCGGTGCAGGGGGTGGTGCGCGACATCAGCGAGCGCAAGCGGGCCGAGGCGGCGGTGCAGGGCTCCCAGCAGCACCTCCAGCGCATCATCGACAACACGCGCGAGGTGATCTTCCAGATCGACCTGAAGGGCAACTTCCTGTTCGTCAACGCGACGGCCGAGCGGCTGAGCGGCTACACGCCGGACCAGCTGCTGCACATGAACGTGCTGGGCGTGGTGGCGCCGGACTATCACGAGCTCGTGCTCGCCCGGCTGCGGCAGCGGGTGGCGGGCCATGTGGCCGTGAGCAGCGTGGAGTTCGAGATCCAGCGCCAGGATGCGACCCGGGTCTGGACGGAGCTGACCACGAGCGGCATCGTGGATGCGGAAGGCCGGCTGGTGGCGGTGCAGGGGGTGGTGCGCGACATCAGCGAGCGCAAGCGGGCCGCGCTGGCGTTGCGCGAAAGCGAGGAACGCTATCGCCTGCTCTTCCTCCAGTCGCCGATGGGCATCTGTTTCTTCGACCCGCAGCTGCGCCTCACGGATTGCAACGACCAGCTGGCCGCCATGTTGCGCTCGACGCGGGGCGAGCTGGCGGGCCTGGACCTGGCCGGGCTGGCGGATCCGCGGTTGCTGCCCGCCCTGCGCGAAGCCTTGGCCGGCCAGACCACGCGCTACGAGGGGGCGTTTGCGGCCGCCGCGGGAACGACGCCCTTTTTCGGGCAGATGCAGTTTTCGCCGATGCTGGACGCGCAGGGCCGGGTCAGTGGCGGCCTTGGCATGATCGAGGACATCACCGCGCGCAGGCAGGCGGAGGCCGCGCTCAAGGAAACGCGCGACCGGCTGCGGGCCAACCTGCGCGCCATCCCCACCAGCGCCCATCCGCTACGCCTCCTGCACGTGGAGGACGATGCGACCCAGACGCAGCTGGTTGCGGAACTGTTGCAGCATGCCCTGCATGAGCCCTACGAACTGGTCGCGGTGTCCCGGCTGGATGTCGCGCTGGACCGGCTGGCGCACAACAACACGGATCTGGTGTTGCTGGATCTCGGGCTGCCGGACTGTCATGGGCTGGAAACGTTCCAGCGGGTGCACGCGCTGGCGCCGCATGTGGCGATCATCATCCTCAGCGGCCTGGACGACGAGGCGCTGGCCTTGTCCGCCGTCCAAGGCGGGGTGCAGGATTACCTGGTGAAGGACGAAATGGACCACCGGCTGCTGGTGCGCGCCATCCGCTATGCGGTCGAACGCAAGAAGGTGGAGAATGCGTTCGGCGACGAGCGCGACCTGCTGCAGGCGTTGATCGACAGCCTGCCCGACCACATCTACATCAAGGACGTGGAGGGGCATTTCTTGCGGGGGAACAGCGCGCTGGCGCGTTTCCTGGGCGTGCCGGATGCGGCCGCGCTGGAAGGCAAGACGGACGCCGATTATTTCCCGCGCGAGCTGGCGCAGCAGTTCACGGAGGAGGAGGAGCGCATCATCCAGTCGGAGCAGCCCCTGGTGAATCGCGAGGCGCTCATGTGCGACCGGGGCGGGCAGCCGCACTGGGTGTTGACGATCAAGGTTCCCTTGCGGGACTACGCCGGCAAGACCATGGGGACGGTGGGGATCAACCGCGATGTGACCACGCTCAAGCAGGCGGAGGCGGAGTTGCTCCGGACGCATGCGGAGCTCGCCCGGAGCCACGCCGAACTCCAGACGGCGCTGAGCGCTCTGCAGCGGGCGCACGGGGAACTGCGCGCGACGCAGATGCAGCTGATCGACATGGAGAAGATGCGGACCGTCGGGCGGCTTGCGGCGGGCGTGGCCCACGAGGTGAAGAATCCGCTGTCGGTGATCCTGCGCGGCATCGGCTATCTGGCCTCGACGCTGGGTCCGCAGGATACGGTGGTGGCCACGGTGCTGGAGGACATGCGCGACGCCATCGTGCGCGCGGACGGGGTGATCCGGGACATCCTCGAATTCGCCGGGCCGCGCCAGCTGGCCACGAAGGCCGACAGTTTGAACGGGGTGGTGGAGCAGGCGCTGCTGTTCATGAAGCATGAAATCTTGGAGCACCATGTGCAGGTGGTCAAGGTGCTGGCGCCGGACCTGCCGCCGTGCCAGCTCGACCGCCCCAAGATGGCCGAGGTGTTCATCAACCTCATCGAAAATGCCCTGCATGCCATGCCGCAAGGCGGCGTGCTGACGTTGCGGACCTACATGACCGTGATCGCGGGCTTGGGTACCAACCTGGGCGGGGGGAAAGCCGAGTGCTTCAAGGCCGGTGACCCCGTCCTGGTGGCGGAGGTGGAAGACACCGGGACCGGGATCCCGGCGGACAAGCTGGACAAGCTCTTTGACCCGTTCTTCACGACCAAACCGCCGGGGCAGGGGACGGGCCTGGGGCTCTCCGTCACGCGCACCATCGTGGAACTGCATGGCGGCATGATCGAATTGGGGAACTGCAGCGCTGGCGGCGCCAAGGCGACCCTCACGCTCCATGCGTTGTCCGGCGCGTGACGCGGACCCTTACGTGGCGAGGTTCTGCTCGATGCATGCGATGAGGTCGGTGTCGCTGGCGAGCTTGCCCAGAAAACGGTAACCGGCGCGGGTGACGGGGCCGCGCAGCACTTCTTTTTCGCTGATCAGCGCGGTGAGGAAGATGATGGGCACGTTCTTGAGCGCCGGATCGGACTGGATTTGCGCTGCGACATCGCCGCCATCCATCTCGGGCATGACCACATCCAGCAAGATGAGGTCCGGTTGGCAGGCGCGTGCGGTGGCGAGGGCGTGAGTGGCCTTGTTTTCGCCAATGACCTCGTACCGCCCGTTTTTTTCCAGGACGAGCTTCATCATGCGCGTGAAAGCGGCCTCGTCATCAACAATCATGATTTTCTTTTTCATCGCGGTTCCCTTTCTGTCCTGTCCGCCGGGACCCGGTAGCCCACCTGTTTTCTTACCGGTGCCGGCCATTCCTTCCCAGCCAGTATCCGCCGTTGAAGCGCAACTGGCAAGTTTTTCAAGGGGGCCCGCGCGGGGGCAGAATGTGTATGGCGACCTAAAAAACCCGCCGGCTTGGCGGGAGCTATGTATAACCGCAGGAGTACCTCACCCCGACCTCGCTGACGCGCTCGTGACGACGGATTGGAGTATGCACGCCCGCTTTCCCGTTGCCAATCGGACTGACTCCTAATTCGACATAGGACTGAATCCTAGACTGGCGCGACGGCGCTTCAGGCCTTGTCCCGGACGAAGGAAGCGGCGCGCAGCAGGAGCGTGCCGGCGCTGTCGAGTCCGAGCTTCCCGCGGATATTGGCCCGATGGGCCTCGAAGGTTTTGACGCTGATGCCCAGCTGCTTGGCAATGGCGTGGCGCTGCCGGCCCAGGCCGATCAGCCGGTAGACTTCCAGCTCCCGGTCGGTGAGTTCCCGCTCGGGTTCCTCGGGTTGGGCCGGCGGGCGGTGGGCATTCCACTGGAGCGCGCGCTGCATGATGACGGCCCCGGCGACGATGTTGCCGGCCAGCACCTGGTGGATGGCCTGAATCAGGTTTTCCGGCGGCTCGTGCTTCATGACATAGCCGTGGGCCCCGGCGCGCAGGGCGCGCTCGGCATAGAGGGTTTCCTCGAACATGGAGAGCACGATGCACAGACAGGTGGAGTGCAGGGCCTGCAGATCCTTGATCAGTTCCAGTCCGTCGCGTCCCGGCAGGGCGATGTCCACGATGACCACGTCGGGCGGGTCCGTCCTGAGGGCCCGCAAGGCTTCCTTTACGTTACTGGCGTAGCCGCAGACCGTAAAGCCCGGTTCCTGCTGGAGGCACTGGATCAGGCCCTCCCGGACCAAGGGGTGGTCGTCGACGAGGAAGATCCGGGTGCGTTTGATTTTTTTTACTTTTTTAGGGCCGGGCATGGTGAGGGCCTCCGTGATCGTCGTTCGTCCGCAGCAGGCAGGTCGTAGGTGGCGCCGATGGACGCCGCGCGGTATTTCATGATGTCCAGGCCGAGCCCTTTGCGCCCGTGGCTCACGGGCGGCAGGCCGCGGCCATCGTCTCGAATCATCAGGTGGAGGCCCTCGAGATCCTGGAACAGGCGGATCCAGACCTGTTTCGGGGCAGCGTGCGCGGCGGCATTCCGCGTCGCCTCTTGCGCGATGCGATAGAGGTTGGTGGCCACCTGCCCGTCGGCCACCAGCACCGGGGCCGGACATTCAAACCGGCAGGAGAGGCCAAAGACTTGGGTGACCTGCTGCGCCAGTCCCGCCAGGCTGCTCCTCAGGCCCTGGTTGTCGGCCTGCACCGGGTGGAGTCCATGCGACAACTCGCGTACTTGGTACAAGGCATCGTTCAGCAGTGTCTCGAGCGGGGGCGTCCGTCGCGGAAAGACCGCGCGTTCGAGAAACCCAATAATTGACGAACATACACACATGAGCGCCCCCGCCGGGGTCACTTTATGTGCGATAACTAAAAAATGCAATCCCTTCGGACCACTAAAGTTGTTCCTGTTTTCCGCAGGTCTTCCGGGCCTGGCGCCCAGCGGTTTCCTGCGATGCAAAATGCCGTGCCGCAAGCCGTGTTAGGCGCCTCACCGCGCGAGCCAGCCGCCATCCACGGCAATGGTATAGCCGTTGAGATAGTCGGAAGCGGCCGAGGCGAGAAACACGACCGTGCCTTGCAGGTCGTCCGGCGTGCCCCAGCGGCCCGCCGGGATGCGGTCGAGGATGGCCTGGTTGCGCGCGGCATCGGCGCGCAACGCCGTGGTGTTGTCCGTGGCCATGTAGCCCGGGGCGATGGCGTTCGCGTTGATGCCCTTCGGTCCCAGTTCGCACGCCATCAGCCGCGTCAGGCCCATCACCGCGCTCTTCGACGAGGTGTAGGACGGCACCCGGACGCCGCCCTGGAAGGAGAGCATCGAGGCGACGCTGATGATTTTGCCGCGCCCGTGCTTGACCATCACGCGCGCCGCGGCCTGACTCAGCAGGAACACCGCCTTGATGTTCAGGTTCATCACCTCGTCCCAGTCCTTCTCGCTGAAGTCGAGAAAGTCCGCGCGGCGGATGATGCCGGCGTTGTTGACGAGGATATCCACCTTGCCGAAGGCGGCGACGGCCTGCGCCACCACCTGCGCCGGCGCCTCCGGGGCGGTCAGGTTCGCGGTCAGCGTCTCGCACTTGCGGCCGAGTTTGCGGATCTGTGCCTGCGTATCGGCTGCGTCGAGCACGTCCACCGCCAGCACATCCGCGCCGGCCTCGGCCAAGGCCAGCGCCATCGCCTGGCCGAGCCCGCGTGCCGCGCCGGTCACAATCGCCGCTTTGCCGTCGAGTTTGAAACGGTCAAGAATGTTGCTCATATTTTTCTCCGTAATGCTTATCGATAACGTTGCTCATCTGGCTTTGTAAATTTGTTGTTTAAGCCGTGCGCGGCTGCGCTGGTGATATTAACATTAATGTTTACCTGCCGCATCCTGCCGGACGCCCACCTGTACCGGGTAGAGGCCCATCTTCTCGACGGGCAGGGGCTTGAAACCCGGGATCCAAGCGAACACGGCGGCGTCCGGCTTCAGCCGGAAGTCGTGCGCCGCGTCGTTCACAAAGCCGGGGTCGGCGCTCGTAACATAATTAGCGCAGATCGTATCCCAGCGTCCGCTCTTGAGTTCGCCACAGCGCACCAGCAGGTTGCGACGCGCGATATTGTCCCGGACCGCGCCGGGTTGCGGCTGCATGAAGCCGATCAGTTCCGGGTAGTGGTTCGTGTAGGGCGCCTGGGTGATATCGACCTCTTTCAGCAGCCGCGTTTGCCACAGCGGCGCTGCGATGAAATCCATCCAGCGCTTGTCGTTCCATGGCGCGGAACCCAGCGCCCGCTTGCAATCGATGAAGATGTTGTTCTCGGCCAGGTTGCCGTGGCCGCCGTGCGAGAACACCGTGCCGAAGGCGCCCTTGCCTGGGTCACCGCAGCGGTAGAAGACGTTGCCGAACACCGTGTCGCCGCCATCCCCATCGTCGAAGTAGACCGCCGCGTTGCCGTGGCCGCGGGGGCTGCCGATGGCGTACCAGTAGTTGTAGCGCAGCACGTTGCCGCGGCAGGAGGGGTTGCGCCCTTTGTAGAATGCCGCCGCATCGTCTGAGGAGACGCACACGTCGTGCACCACGTTGTACTCGAACACATGGTCGTTGCCGGACACGCTGATCGCCTGGTGCGGCGCGTCGTGGATCAGGTTATGGCGCGCGACGTTGCCCACGCCGGCCAGATGCAGCGCGCTGGCGTAGGTGAGCTGGTGCATCGAAAAATTCCAGATGTGCGTGTTTTCCACCACGTGCCCCCCGGGCGTCAGCGTCTTGCGGTCGCCGCCCCCGAGATGGATCCCGCCCGTGCCCGTGTCGTGGATGTCGCAGGCGAAGATGCGGTTGCTCGCGCCGCCATCCATGTGCATCGCCTGCTTGCGGATGTTCCGGAAGCAGCAGCCTTCGATGCTCACCTGGCGGCAGTTGTGCACCTGCAACGCGACGCCCTGCGTCTCTTCGAACGTCAACCCTCGCAGCACCAGGTGGGCGGCGCCCTCCAGCACCAGCAGCGGTTCCTCGCGCGTCGCCAGCGCGATGCGCGCCCCCTCCAGCTTGGCCGGCGGCCAGAAGAAGAGCCGGCCCTTTTCCCGGTCGATGTAATACTCACCCGGTAGGTCGAGTTCTTCGAACACGTTGACCGCGCGCCAGCGGCGCGGCGAGGGATTGCCCGCGCGCACGCCGTAGGTGTGGGCGACCTTCAGCGCGATCTCGTGCTTTACGGGGTCGATGGTGGCGACACGGATGACGTCCTCGTACCAGTCGAAGCACCAGAAGCCGTGCAACCAAAGGCCTTGGGCGGGGTTCCAGCGCGCCGGGCGGTCGCCCTCGTAGGTGAACACGCCGCCGAGGTTCTCCTTGGGGCGCGGCTTGTTCGGATCGGCCGAATCTGAGACCGAGCCGTTGTTCCGCATCGTGCCAGGGGCCATGATCTTCTTGATGGTTGCCCAGCCTTCGTTCGGCCAGCGGGCCAGCGTCATCCGGTGGCCGTTGAAGAACAGCTCCGGCAGCGGGAAGGGCATGCGGAAGCTGTCTTTGGGCGCAGGTGTTTTGGGCACACCCAGCGCGTTCAGGTCGGCGCATAACACCTGATCCTGTGCGGCGGGCTCCAGCCGTGCCCGAAGCGCCGCATCGTCCAGCGCCTTGAAAGCTGCCGGCGGCAGCACCCGCGCTCCGTGGATGGAGACCTCCGCCCCCGGGGCCGCCGTATATACGACGGGCGCGCCGGCGAGGCCGGAGTCAGCCGCGGAGAATGCAAACTTTGCGCGCGGCGTATAGCGGCCCGCGTGCAGCACCACTTCCGCGCCGCCGGTCAGCGGCCCCGCGGACTTGGCCGCACGCACGGCATCGCGCGCCCGCTCAAGCGTGGCAAAGGGCTGCTCCGCCGAACCCGGTCCGGCGTCGTCACCCTGCGGAGCGACGTGAAAGCTGACCCGCTCCGCCGCCAGCGCCGATCCCAGCAGGCCCGCGCAACATGTCATCAGAAAATTGCCTTGGTGCATCAATCGCTTCATCGTTTTCTCCGTATTCATCGGGTACAGACCCGTGCCCAGGCGAACATCGAACAACGAACATTCAACATCGAACATCGAAGGCCGGATTTATTCTGCAGGATCATGAGCTGATCCCGCACCGCTATCCTCCTGCAGCATATTTTTCTTGGCCGTCCGGATGCTGGCCACGAAGATGCGGATCAACTCATCGGTCTCGCCGAGCAGGGGCGTGACTGTGGCGACATCAGCCACCAGCGGCACGCGCTGCACCAGCAATAGCGCCCGCTGTGTTTCGCGCAGTTCTTTAAGGCAGATTTTCAGCTTATGGACGAAGTCGCGCGGCGATTCCGCCGCCTCCGCTTCGCCATGATTGAACAGGGGCGAGGTGCCCGCGCGGAGCAGTTGATCGGCCACATGGAGGCCTGCCTGTGTTTTGTGGCAGGCATCGCTCAGTTTGATGATGGCCACAGCAAAAGCGAGCAGGCGTTCTTGCAGATCAAACTTGCGTCCGGCCGCAGCGTCTTTTCGGTAGTCTATTGCCGGTGCCTGCTCCATTGCCTCTGCCCCGCTTCTCTTCGATGTTCGATGTTGGATGTTCAGTGTTCGGTGTTCATTGGAGCTTCGCGAGGTCCACCGCGTCCATGTCGTTGAACACCTGATTCTCGCCGCCCATCGCCCAGACGAAGCGGTAGGCGCCCGCGCCGACGCCGCTGTGGATAGACCAGGGGGGCGAGAGTGTGACCTGCTTCTCGCGCATGACGATGTGCCGGGTCTCGTCCGGCGCGCCCAGCAGGTGCAGCACGCAGCCGTTCGCGGGCAGATCGAAGTAGCAGTAGACCTCTGTGCGCCGGTCGTGCGTGTGCGGCGGGAAGGTGTTCCAGACGTTGCCCTCGTGCAACTCCGTGTAGCCCATCACGAGTTGGCAGCTCGGCACGCGGCCGGGCAGGATGAACTGGTGGATCGTCCGGCGGTTCGCGTCCTTGGTGGCGCCGAGCTCGACATGGTTCGCCTGCGCGAAGGGGATGTGCGTTGTCGGGAACGCCGCATGGGCCGGGTAGGAGACGAGGTAGAACTGCGCCGGCGTCGCGGCCGAGTCGCTCGCGAAGCTGACGGCGCGGCTGCCGCGGCCGAGATAGATGCACTCGCGCGGCGCCAGCGCGTAGGCCGTGCCGTCCACCGTCACCGTGCCGGCCGCGCCGAGGTTGATGACGCCGGCCTCGCGCCGCTCGCAGAAAAACGCGCACGCCATCTCGCGCCCGCCCTCGAGAGTCAGCGGCGCGCCGGTCGGCACGATGCCGCCGACGACCGCGCGGTCCACGTCGGTGTAGACCAGCACGATGCGGCCGGGCTCGAACAGGTTCTCGACCAAGAACCGCTCGCGCAGCTCCGCCGTCGTCATCCGCCGGTACGCCTGACTGTCCGCTGTCTGAATCGTCTTCATGTTGTCTCCGTTTCCGAGGCTTGGAAAGCTGTGCCGCCACTTTTTCCAAGGTTTGGAAAAAGCCGTGCTTCCGGTTTCCAACCCCTGGAAATCATTCGCCGACCGATTTGCCCGCATCGCCGCCGTGCGGCAGGTGAATCGTGGTTTTCTTGCCGTCCACCGTCACATTGATGTCCCATTCCTTGCCGATGGGGTCGCTGACAGTGGCCTTTTTGCCGTCCCACACGAGCAGGCAGGGCAGGTCCACGCGCAGCGTGTGTCCGCTGGGCGTGCTCAACTGGCCGGGGGCCCAGAAGACCGCCGTGACGCGCGTGCGGTCCCAGCACACGGCCTGCTGCGTGGGCGTGTTGGCCAGAATCTGGTAGACGGGCACGGGCGCGGTGGCGGGCCGCACGGCGTAGGCGTAGCGCGCGCCGGCGGGCTTCGCGCCGTGGTCGAACCACGCCGAGAACACGTCGAGCGTCACATCGTCGGCCGGCGTGACGGCATTTTTGAAGACGCTGTTCCAGTTGCCGCTCTGGGGTTGCGCGCCGGCGAAGAGGGTGGGCTGGTCGGGGAAATCATAACGCAGGCCGTCGTGCTCCAGCCACGCGACCTTCGGGAGGCTGCGCACCGCGCCGGAGAGCGTCGCGACCTTGCCCTCGGTCTGGGCGCGGACGTCGCCGCGCTTCAGGCACTGGTTGACCGATGTCAGCACCGGCGCGGCGCCCTTGCCGCTGATGCCGGCGCCGAGGCACACGACGCTGTCGCCATCGAAGAACCACGCCTTGCGGGCGCTGACGCCGTCGCGCTGGAAGTCAAGCGCCGCGCAGCCCCGCGTGCCATCGGTGACGCCGCCCGTGAACTCGCCCGGCAGGTGCGCCGCCTTGCCGCCCGGCGTGAGGCTCGCGGCGCGCGTGCAGGTGGTGCCGGGCAAACGGTGCCAATCCCAGACGGGGAAGATGTCCTCGTATTCGCGGCCGTCGCGATAGACGTAGGTCGCGCCGTCGGCCAGGTGGAGGCCGGAGAGGTTTTCGCTGTTGCAGGTTTCGGTGCCGATCACGCGCGGCGAGCAGGCCTTGACCGAGGCGCAGAAGCCCGGGCGGCGGTAGACGCCGTAATCGGAGCGCCAGAACCAGCGCAGGCCGACGAGGTCGTTCGTGGCGCCGGGCTGCAGGCGCGCGGCGGCGGCGCTGTATTTGTCCGCGAGTTCGCCATCCAGCTCCGCCATGCGCTCGAGGATGCGGATGGCGCTGCGCCCCTTGCCCGCCTGCGCGTGCGGCGTGAGCTGGCGGCCCATGGAGCTGATGTCCATCATGCCGCGCCACGTGACCCACGCCTGGCCGTCGAGGAAGTAGCGGCGCATGGCGTTGATTTTTTTCGGCTGGATGCCGAGGTTCGTGTTGCGCAGCATCGCCCACCAGTGCTGGATGTCGCCGGCGAAGGCGAGGCCGTAGTTGCCGAACTGCTGCTGCGCGCCGTGCTGGTGGAAGCTCGCGTCGGGCTGGATGCCCTCGTTCGTCGTCATCTTCACTTCATCCCAGATGGCGTCGGCGGCGCTGCGCACCATCGGCGTGTTCTGCATGAACAGTCCGAAGTTGAGGTTGTTGCCGGAAATCCACACGCGGTTCTGGCCCGTGAGGATTTGCTTGCCGCGCATCATGATGTTCTTGAGCAGGTACTGGACGTCGTCGGGATCGAGGTCGGTGCCCATCAGCAGCCCCGTCGCCGAGAGCGCCTGCGGCACGCCGATGATGTTGTACCACCAGTTCGGGCATTGCGGGTCGCGTTTGCGCCACCACTCCAGCGCTTTCAGGCAGGCGGTCTTGAGCTGCGTGCGCTCCTCGGGGGCGATGCCGGGTTGATGCATGGCGATCGCCAGTTTCAGGATCCGGTCCGGATGCTTGGCGGCGGGCCACGCCGAGCGGCAGGGGTTCGCATAATCGATGTCTGCCCAGCTGCCGTCGGGCTTCTGCTCGTTCGCGTAACGCAAAGCCTCTTTGATGTCGGCGGGCTTCTGCTCGGAGAGCGGTTTGTTCAGGTCAAGGCCCAGCCAGTTCGCCCGGAGTTGCAGCGTTGCGCGTTGCAAATCCCGCGGCGTCGTCGGCAGGATAACCTGGCCGTGCGCCGCCACCGCCGCACCCAGCAAAACCAAACCCAGAAGTTTGCGTGCAAGCATCATAAGCGTCTCGTGCCTTTGGTCGCGCGTCTCGCGTCACTTGATTTCCAGCTTCAGCGGCGAGGCGACGCGCGCCGCGAAGGCCTTGGTGGCCTCGTTCCATGCGGCTTGGTCGGGGTAATCCACGCCCTTGCTCCAGCCGGCGCCACCGTAGAACGTCAGCGCTTCGCCGGGCTTGGTGCTCTTGATCAGCAGCTGGTGGTCGGCCGTCTGTTTATATTCTCCGCCGGCCATGACCACCGCCGTTCCGAGCATGCCGTTGACCTTGCCATCCCCGAGTTCCCAGACCGTCGCCCAGTTGCTGCCGTTGGCCAGTGCGGCGCCCTTGTGGAACATCGCGCCACCTGCCACGGCCAGCGGCTCCGTGCCCTCGGCCGTGAAGGTGCAGTCGAACCGGTTGAAGTTCGCGCCGAGATCGAGGGCGACGCGCTTGACTTCGCTCACCTTGCGGCCACCCGCATCCCACGCGCCGTAACTCAGTTCGAAGACCGTTCGGATCGGGCCGGAGACGAGCAGCTTCCAGCTGTCGAAACAGCGGCCCGCCTTCAGTTTGCCATCCGTCCAGATCGCCGTGCCGCCGCAGCCGCGGGCGATGCCGACCTTGTAGCAGTCCACGCTCGTGCCGTTGTCGCGGTGATAATCGCCGCCCTTATACATTGCGTTGACGACGGGCTGGCGCGTGCGCTTGCACCACACATCCACGCCGCTGCCGGTCTTCTTCTCGCCGTCCTGTTTCCACAGCGCGGGCCCGTAGATACGGAAGGCGATGCGATCGCCTTCCCAGGCGAAATCATCGGCGCGCTCCGGCACAAACCGCGCGAAGGTGGTGAGGGTGGGGGCCGGCAACTGCGCGCGGTCCACGCCGGCGACGATGCGGAAGGCCTTGGTCTGCTGCGGCAGGAAGTCGGACTGGAACAGCAGCTTGCCCTCGAACACCTGCGAAAGGATCCAGCGACCGGCGCAGGCATCCATCACCGCGATATTTTCCGGCTTCGCGTCGGGCAGCTTCGCCGTGAGCGTGGCGAGGTCGAACTCGACGGTCTGCTGCGGACGGAACGCGTCGAGCGCGCTGGTCACGTGCACGGTAACCCCGGGCTTGGTGCACGCGAGGCGATAGATTTCGCTGCCTGCGAGCAGGAACGCGCCGATGCCATAGGTATCGGTATGTTCCGCCTTGAATGATTCCGGCGCGGCGCCGACCTGCTGGACGTGCGTCAGCTTGCCATCCTCCTGCACAAAGCCGCACAGCCCACGCCACGCCTTGAGTACCGCCGGCTCGAAACGCGCGCGGTCGAGGAGCCCTTGATTGATGCCCCAGGTCAGCGAGTAGCAGAAGAAGCTCGTGCCGCTGGCCTCGCCCACCGGGAAGGCCTCGGGATTCAAGAGGCTGGAATGCCAGACGCCGTCGGGCTGCTGGATGGAAAGGATCTTTTCCGCCATCTCGACAAACTGTGTTTCGAAGAACTTACGGTCGGGATGATCCGCCGGCAGGATTTGCAACACGCGCACCAGCCCGCCCATCACCCAGCCATTGCCGCGGCTCCAGAAAACCTTCTTGTCGTTCTTCTCCCGCTTTTTGAAGTAGGAATTGTCGCGGGAATAGAGGTGTTCGTCCTGGTCATAGAGGTACTCGCTCGTCGCCTTCCATTCCTGGATCATGAAATCCAGATACTTCTTCTCGCCGGTCGCCGCATAGAGGCGCGCGAGTGCCGGCGGGCCCATGAAGAGCGCGTCGCACCACCACCAGCGCATCGGCTCCTGTTTGTTCTTGCCGGCATGGATGGCCCCGGCAATGGGCCGCGTGTCGGGCGCGGCGAGGATGCCATCCATGTCCGCCTGCAGCGGCGCGAGCATGGCCGGGTCGCGATAGAGCTGGAACATTTCGCCATACATCTGGCCGACGGCATAGTCATCGGCATGGTAGCGGCGCGGGCCGGGCTGCCAGGCATTGGTGCGGCCGATATCCATCATCGCGTCGCGGTATTTCGTCGAGGGAACCAGATCGCCGAGCGCCATCACGCCGGCATAGAGCGCACCCTTTTCCCAGCACCAGGCCGGCTTCGGCGAAGGATTCGCCAGTTGCCAGTCTGCGACCTTTTGCATGACCGTGAGCACCTCGGTCGCCGCGGGCTTGTCTGCCGCCTGCGCGCCGAGCATCACACCCATCACCGCCGCTGCGAGCATCAGTTTCTTGCCGTTCATAGTTTTTCCCTCACCTTCCGCCCGTGGCGGAAGCGCGCGCATCATTGCGGATTCCACCGCGCCGGGGAAGCGGAAAATCTGGCGGGATAAAATTGCCGGGTACGGCGGCCGCCGGCGCTCAGAGGTGTTGTTGCCACCAGTGGACGAGGTCGGTGCCGGAGTTGGTCCAGGCGCTGCGGAGCTTGAGGAAGACGAGCGCATCGCCGAAGTAGTGGCGCGTGCGGAAGCGCTCGGCGCGCACGCCCTCGCGCATTTTCTCGAACGTCGGCTGGGCCGCCATGATCAGGCTCGCATCGCGGACGACGTGCTTGAAAACCTGCACCCGCTTGGCCAGCCCGTGCAGATGGTCGATCGTGGCCATGGCGAGGGCGGGCGAGGTCTTGAGCCCCTTCCGCTCCAGCTCGGCCGCGCGAAATTCGTGGTAGGGGCCGAAGGCGACCGCCCAGGCCAGCGCCGGGTTGATGTCGTGGCCGTGCCGCTTCCAGACATCCATCTGGCGCAAGGCGTGGTAGATCCGCAGCTGCGCGGCCTCGCCCTCCTCGGTGGCGAGCCAGGCCCCCGCTTCCGGGAAGATTACGCTGAACAGGCCGGTGCGATGGAGATGCCGGAAGATGGGTTCGGCCGCGCCGGAGTTGAAGAGCTTGAGCACTTCCTCGTACATCCGGCTGGGGGAGGCGAGCGCCAGGTCGTTGCGGAGCGCGTGGATGGCGTGGTCGGCGTGGGGCTCGATCTGGAAATCCAACGTGCCGGCGAACCGGCAGGCGCGCAGCATCCGGACCGGATCCTCGCGATAGCGGACGAGCGGGTCGCCGATGCTGCGCAGGATGCGCCGGTCGAGGTCCGGCAGGCCGTTCACATAGTCGATCACCTGGTGCGCTTCGGGGTCATAGAACAGCCCGTTGACCGTGAAGTCGCGCCGCCAGGCGTCCTGCTCGGCGGTGCCAAAGACATTGTCGCGCAGGATCATGCCGTCGCGTGCGCGGAAGGCCTCCGGCGGCATATCGCGCCCGGCGAGCGGCGCTTCCGGCGTATCGTCGCTGTCGGCCACGACGGGCGAACGGAACGTGGCGACCTCGATGAACATGCCGCGGAACAGGATGTGCGCCAGCCGGAAACGGCGCCCGATCAGCCGGCAGTTGTGGAAGACGCGCCGCACCTCGTTGGGCTGGGCGCTGGTGGCGATGTCGAAATCCTTCGGATGCCGGCCCAGCAGCAGGTCGCGCACGCCGCCGCCCGCCAGATAGGCCTGAAAGCCCTGTGCCTGCAGCCGTTGGATGACCTTCAGTGCTTCAAAACTTATTTTCTCGCGCCGTAAAGCCGGCGGCGCGGCAATGATGATTGGCTCTGCCATGATGTGCCACACAGCTTACCCGCTTTGCGCCGCCGCGAAAGACTATTTTTGACGCCCGGCGAAATTCTGTTGATTATCTGCTGGCCAGCGCGCCGTTTCTCGCGTAGATGCACGGGCAGTTGGGTGGAGCTCTCTGGAGGACCGGGCTTATGAAGATGGGCAGGGTGGTGGGCGGGGCCGTGCTGGCGGCGCTGCTGGCTTTGGGCGCGGGTGGCCGCGCCGGTGCGGCGGTGGTCACGAATGCCTCCGCGACACAAGTGGAGGCGGCTTTCGACGGCGAGTGCGAACGCCTGCTGCTGCGCGAAGTGCCGAAAGCGAAGCAGGAACTGCTCGTCGCCGCTTACATCATCACGCGGGCGGGCATTGTGGACGCGATCTGCCGCGCCGCCGAGCGCAAGGTGGTCGTCAAGCTCAAGTATGACGAACGCCAGGCGGAGTATGAGGGCATGAAGACGGCGCTCGAGAAACTCCGCAGGGCAGGTGCCTCCTGCACCGCCATCTCCTTCGCCAGCAGCTATGCGCAGATGCACGATAAATTCATCGTCATCGACCGCCAGCGGGTTTTGACCGGGTCGTTTAACTTCACGAGCACGGCCGCGCGGGAGAATTACGAGAACCTGGTGTTGATCGAGGCCGCGAAGACGGCCGCGGAATTTGCCCGCGCCTTCGAGCGCATCCGGACCAAAAATTAGCCGCAAGCTGGATTTTTTTGCGGTGCCGTGCTACATCGCACGGCGGTTTGTTTTCATGAACACTCATTCGCACAGCGAAAAACTGCTGCTCTCCGGCGACGAGGCCGTGGCGCGCGGCGCTTGGGAGGCGGGCGTGCGGGTCGCCGCCGCCTATCCCGGCACACCTTCGACGGAGATTCTCGAGGCGCTGGCCCCCCTTCCCGAGGTGGACGCGCAGTGGTCGGTGAACGAGAAAGTGGCCTACGAGGTGGCCTACGGCGCGGCCATCGGCGGCGTGCGCGCGCTCACCGCGTGCAAGCACGTCGGGCTGAACGTGGCGATGGACCCGCTGATGACCTCCGCCTACACGGGCATCAACGCCGGCTTTGTCGTGGTCGTGGCCGATGATCCCGGCCTGCACTCCTCGCAGAACGAGCAGGACACGCGCTGGGTCGGGCTCTATGGCAAACTGCCGATCCTCGAGCCCAGCGATCCGGCCGAGGCGCTGGAGTTCACCAAGCTCGCCTTCGAGCTCAGCGAGCAGTTCGACACGCCCGTGCTCCTGCGCCTGACGACGCGCGTTGCGCACTCGAAGCAGGATGTTGCGGTCGGCATGCGCGTCGCGGGGCCGCACAAGGCGTTCCGCGTGGACGCGGCCAAGTACGTCATGGTGCCGCGCCACGCCGGCCCGCGCCATGCCGTGGTCGAGGCGCGCCTGGCGCAGCTGCGCGACCATGCCGAACAGACGCCGCTCAACCGTGTCGAGCTGCGCGGCCGCCAGCTGGGGTTCGTCACCTCCGGCGTTTCCTATCTCTATGTCCGCGAGCTGTTCCCGGACGCTTCCGTGCTCAAGCTCGGTTTCTCCTATCCGTTCTGCGACGACAAAATCCGCGCGTTCGCCGCGCAGGTGCAGGCACTGGTGGTGGTCGAGGAGCTCGATCCTTTCATCGAGACGCATCTGCGGGCGCTCGGTCTCCCGCTCCGCGCGAAGCATCCCTCCTTTCAGGTCGGCGAGTTGCGGCCGGAGTTCATTCCGGCAATCGTGCGCGGTGAGGAGAAGCAGGTCAAGCCGTTCCCGGCACGCAAGCCCGTGCTCTGTCCGGGCTGTGCACATCGCGCGGTGTTCACGGTCCTGCGCGACCTCAAGCTCGTCGTCGCCGGCGACATCGGCTGCTACACGCTCGGCGCCTCGCCGCCGCTGGCCTCGGTCCACACCTGCCTTTGCATGGGCTCGGGCTTCACGATCCACGAGGGCTTTCGCCGCGCCCACGTGCATGGCGACCGGGTCGTGGGCGTCCTCGGCGACTCGACCTTCGTCCATTCCGGCATCACCGGGCTGATCAACGCGGTCTATAACCGCGTCAAGGGCGTCCTGTTGATCCTCGACAACGGCACGACCGCGATGACCGGCGCGCAACATCACCCCGCCACCGGCAAGACGATCCGCGAGGAGCCGACCCAGAAGCTCGTGCTCGAAGACCTCTGCCGCGCGTGCGGCGCCGACCATGTGGACGTGGTGGATGCGATGGATACGGGCCTCTTCCGCCGCACGCTGGAGCAGCGGCTGCAGGACGACGCCCTGAGCGTCATCATCGCGCGCAGCCCGTGCTGGCAGCTCGTCCGCACGCGCCACGCGCCGCCCGAATTCCGCCGCGAGCAATGCCAGCAGTGTTACGAGTGCCTGGAGATCGACTGCCCCGCGCTGAGCAAGGCCGCGGACGGCATGATCCAGATTGATCCCGCGCGCTGCACCGGCTGCAACCTCTGCGTGGATCGCTGCGCCTACGAGGCGTTGCTCCCGCTGCGCGCGGAGCCCGACGCCGATAGCTGTCCCGGGACCTGCGGGTGAACCATGGAACCACGCACCTATAACATGCTGTTCTGCGGCGTTGGCGGGCAGGGCGTGCTCAAGGCCGCCGAGATCTGCGGCCTCGCCGCGCTGCGCGCCGGCTATCACGTCCGCAAGGCCGAGGTCCACGGCATGAGCCAGCGCGGCGGCTCCGTCGAGAGCCACCTGCGCTTTGGCGCGGAGGTCTTCTCGCCGCTGATCCCGGCGGGACAGGCGGACTTCGTGGTCAGCTTCGACCGCATCGAGGGCGCGAAGTTTCAGGACGCGCTCAAGCCCGGCGGCGTCCACTTCAACCGCTACCTGCCGCTCCTGCGCAAGCACGGCATCGACCCGCGCTTCGAGAACACGTTCTTCCTCGGCGTGCTCAGCCGCTTCCTGCCGCTGGCGCGCGAGGTCTGGCTCGCGGCGCTCGCGCAGGGCTTCGCCCGCGCGCCCGACGAGAACCGCCGCATCTTTTTGCTGGGGGCCGAAACCGATCTGGGAGACGGAACATGATTTTCAATCAAGCGATGGAATGTATGTCGCGCGACGAGGCGCGCCACCTGCAGTCGGAGCGCCTGCGCAAGCTCGTCGCCTATCTGCACGAGCACTCACCGGTCTACCGCGCCAAGCTGGACAAGGCCGGCCTCCAGCCCGCCGCCATCCGCGGCGTCGAGGACCTGGAGCGCCTGCCCTTCACGACCAAGGACGATCTGCGCGACAACTATCCCTTCGGCCTCTTCTGCGTACCGCGCTCCGAGGTCCGCGAGGTCCACGTCTCCAGCGGCACCACCGGCAACCCGACCGTCGTTGGCTATACGCAGGCCGACCTCGACCTCTGGGGCGAGGTCGTCGCACGCTGCCTCTACTGCGCCGGCGCGCGCCCCGGCGACATGGTGCAGGTGGCCTACGGCTACGGCCTGTTCACCGGCGGCCTCGGCCTGCATTACGGCACGCTCAAGGCCGGCCTCACCGCGCTGCCGACCTCGTCGGGCCAGACCAAGCGCCAGCTCAAGCTGATGACCGACTTCCGTCCGCGCATCCTGGCCTGCACGCCCAGCTATGCGCTCTTCATGCTCGACGACGCCCGCGCGATGGGCCTCGACCCGCGCGAGAGCAGCTGGGAAGTCGGCCTCTTCGGCGCCGAGCCGTGGAGCGAATCCATGCGCGGCGAGATCGAGGCGACCTGGAACATGCGTGCCACCGACATCTACGGCCTCTCCGAGATCATCGGGCCCGGCGTCGCGCAGGAGTGTGAGCACAAGAACGGTCTGCACGTCTTCCACGACGTCTTCCTCCCCGAAGTCCTCGATCCCAACACCGGCAAGGCCGTTCCCGAAGGCCAGTGGGGCGAGCTGGTCTTCACGACCCTGACCAAGCAGGGCATGCCGCTGATCCGCTACCGCACGCGCGACATCACGAAGATCACCTACGAGACCTGCGCCTGCGGCCGTACCTGCCCGCGCGTCAGCAAGTTCCACGGCCGCACCGACGACATGCTGATCATCCGCGGCATCAACGTCTTCCCCTCGCAGATCGAGCACGTCCTCCTCCAGATCGAGGGCGTCCAGCCGCACTACCAGATCGTCGTGGACCGCAAGGCCAACTGGCTCGATGATCTCGAGGTGCAGGTGGAGGTGGACGAGAAATTCTTTTCCGATGAGATCAAGGTCATGCAGGCGCTCGAGGCCCGGATCCGGCACGAGATGGAAACCGTCCTCGGCATCGCCGCCAAGGTCAAGCTCGTCGAGCCCCGCTCCATCCAGCGCAGCGAGGGTAAGGCCAAGCGCGTGATCGACAAGCGAACGCTGTAATCTGTGGAGCAAAAAACGGAGCATCAGACATGAAAATCATCCAGATATCCGTCTTTCTCGAGAACCGTAAAGGCCGGCTCTATGAGGTCTGCCGGCTGCTCGGCGAGCACCAGATCAGCATCCGCGCCCTGAACATCGCCGAGGCCACCGACTTTGGCGTCCTACGCATGGTCGTGGACAAGCCCGAAGCCGCCCAAAAAGTCCTGCGCGACAACCACTTCGTCGCCAGCCGCACCGATGTCGTCGCCGTTGAGATCAGCGACAAACCCGGCGGCCTGGCCGATGTTCTGCACGTGCTGAGCAAGGAAGACCTGAACGTTGAATATATGTATGCCTTTGTCGAGAAGCGCAGCGACAAGGCGCTGGTTGTCTTCCGTTTCGACGACACCGAGAAAGCCCTGCGGCTCCTCGCCGCCCACCATATCAACGTCATCCGCCAGGCCGAACTCGCCGGGTTGTGAGTTTGCCCGGGCGCCAAGCGATCCTACCTGCAAGGTGACGACACACCTGCAGGGGAAATAGGTCCTACGCCCCATTTCGCTTTCTGGCTGATTTCACCCCGCGATAGCTTGACGTAAAGGAGCTCGAAGCCATCGGACTGCCCGGGCGGTTTGGGCAGGATGAGGGCGTCTGGATTACCTCCGCCACAGGCCCGCTTGAATCTTTATCGTCTGCGCCTAAAATATAGCAAGTATGGAGGTGCGCCATGCTCGATATGGAACGTAAGTTGGATTGTTTGTGGACGTGGGGTGGGGCGTTCTTCGGCTTCCGCAAGGGGAACCAGTTGTGGACTTACACGGGCCATCATATCGGCCTATTCGAGGGGAATACCATCTTCGGACTCAAGGGCTACTATCTGGGCGAAGTCGTGAACAACCGCCTGCTCGTGAACTTCACCCGCAAGGTGCTCAGGGCGGCTCCGCTCGCTGAGCTTCCGAAGCATCCCGCAATCCCGAAACTAGCCGACCTTGAAGCCTTGAGCGTTTGCCGTGGGTTTGAAGATTTTCCGCCACCGGAAATGTTTGCGAAAGCCAGAACCCCCGCCGCCACGTAGCTGGACGGGCGTGTATGGTTTATGCAGTTATCCGCGTTCCCACAAGCCATGCGCAGAGAGGGAAGGTCTGGTTATTGTTGCGTCGATCCGCGCTCGTAATATTCGAGGGCGCGTTGGACGCCGGCCCGGAAGTCCAGCGTGTAGCGGAGTCCCATCGCCTGCTGCTTGGCGGTGTCGCCGCCGCGCGCGAAGACGCCTTCCGGCGTGTTCGAGGTGCCGCGCACCTCGGGCTTGAAGCCGCACAGCTCGGCGGCGAGCTGCGCGAACTGAATGAAGCTGGTGTAGATGCCGGTGGAAAGGTTCAGCGCGCTGGCATCATCAATCTGGTCCATCGAGCCGATGATTTCCGTGACGCAATCCTCAATGTGGATGAAGTCGCGGAACTGCTGGCCGCTGCCCCAGACGGTGAGCGTGGGCTGGCCACGGTTGGCGAGCACGCGCTTGCAGATGCTGGGGAAGGGGTAGGTGTCGTCCTGGTCCTCCCCGTAGCCGGAGAAGGGGCGGTAGCAGATGGACTTGAGCCCGTGCTTCTGGTAGGCGAGGCGCGCGAGGTATTCGCAGGTGAGCTTGGCCCAGCCGTAGGACATGTCGGGCATGCCGATGTCGAAGTCGAACGTGATCAGGTCCTCTTTGAGCAGCTCGTAGTGCTCGCGGCGCTGCAGCTTGATCGGGTAGGCGGCGCTGGAGCTGAAGCAGAGCGATTTGCGCGGCTGGGCGCGGACGGCCCACTGCCAGTACTCGGCGTCGATGGAGAGGTCGTCCGCGACGGCGAGCGGGTTGTGCTCGATCATCATGCGCCCGCCGACCATCGCGGCGAGGTGGAAGGCGTAGTCGAAGTCGTTGTCCTGCACGCGCTTGAACCACGTGCGGCAGTCCTCCTGGTGGAAGTGGAAATTCTTGTAGTCGCGCGGATTGAAGAACGGCCACTTGTCCAGCGGGAGCCCGCCGGTCAGCGGGACGATCGGGTCCACGCAATGGACCTCGTCGCCGCGCGCGAGCAGACGCCCGACGCAATGCCGCCCTACGAAACCCGCGCCGCCGGTCACCAGAACTTTAGCCATGGAAGTGCCTCTGATAGAGTTTGAACGCCTCGATCGACTGCGCCGGCAGGTACTTGAGCATCGCTTCCGGGTGGCCGGGCAGCTCGTTGACGATCTGCAGATTGTTCTCGTAGCCGGGGTATTCCTTCTTCATGTCCACGACGAGGTCGTGGATGTTGCGCTGCTGGTAGACGGTCGCCTTGTTGTAGACGACCTGGGCGCCGAGCGCCTCGACGTAGTAGGCGGCCCAGATGTCGTCCATGCGGCCGACGTGCGGGAAGAGGAAATAATCCTTGAGCCACTTGCCGCTGATAAAGGTGTTCTGCGAGTTGAATGGCGAAAGCTTGTTGCCGGCCATCGGGAAGAACTTGTCATCGAACTTGCACTCCGGCGCGTAGATCATGCGGCAGACGGCATCGATGTCGGGGTCGCCGTCCCAGAAGTCCGCCTGCACGTCGGGCGTGACGGTCTTGCGGCTCTTGCGGCTGTAGTCGCGCTTGGGCAGCAGCTGCAGCGGGTAGCCGCGGTGCCAGAGCTGCGAGTGGTTGGTCGCGCCGACGGGGTCGAACGCGGGCAGGTCGGTCTCGTAATAGTTGACCTCGGTCGGCTTCCCGATCATCAGGTGCTCGCCCCAGCCGGGCCGCGGAATGTTGTCGTCGTCGATCACGGCGACGATGTCCGGCTTCAGTTGCGCGGCAAAAAGCAGGCCGAAGTTGCGGCGCTGGATGCAGCGCCAGCCGATGGCGTCGGAGAGCGGCTTGTCGAACTTCTCCTGCTCCTCCGGCGAGACGTAGAGGCCGCGCTTGAGCTTGTAGTCCTTCGGCGTCTTCAGGTCGCCGATGACGACGAGGTCCCAGTCGGTGCGCGCGTCAAAGCGCTCGATGGCCTCGGTGGGTGCATTGATGGTGGTGGTGACGATGACTTTCTTCATGATTTTTGCTCCTGCGGCTTCAGGATCCGCTCGCGCGAATAAAAGCGTGTCTTCAAGCCGATGCGGAAATACTCAAAGTTGCGCATGAACGGGTTGTTGGAGACGCCTTCCTCGCGTGCCCGCCAGGTGATGGGGATCTCGATCACCTCGACGCCGAGCCGGAGCGGCTTGACCAGCGTCTCGAACAGGAACGGGTGGCGCGTCTCCTCCCAGCGGATCGCCTGGACCAGCTTGGTCGGGATCAAGCGGAAACCGTAGGTCATGTCGGAGAGACTGGTCCAGTACATCAACGAGAAGGACTTCTGGAAAATGAAATTCAGGAAATACTTGGGCTTGCTGTAGCCCTCGAAGCCGCCGCCCTTGATCCAGCGCGAGCCGGTGATGATCGCGTTCGGATGTGCGCGGCCTTGGGCGACGTATGCCTTGACGCGCTCTGGCGGCGTTTCCAGGTCGCTCGCCATCATCAGGACGTGGCTGCCGGTGGCGATTTCAAAGGCGTCCTGCGTCGCCCCGCCCAGGAACGGGCGCTGCTGCTCGATGACCTTGACCTTGCCGGGGAAGCGTGCGACCAACCCGGCGGCGACCTCACGGCTGGCCGGCGTCGTGCGCTTGCAGACCACCACCAGATACTCGCGGATGGCATCGCCGCAGTCCGCTTGGATGATCTCGACCGTTTTCACCAGGCTCTCGGTCTCGTCCATCACCGGCAGGAAAACCGATACCGATTCCAGCCGTTCGCAAATAGTCAGCAATGTTTTCATCCCACCCTGCCTGACGAAGCCCTTAACAAAAAAGCTCCGGCAGGAAAAGGGAATTCCCTTTTGGTTGCTGTCCGCCGGCGGCAAGCCCCGGCGCAATCCGCTTGATTTTCGCGGCGCGGGCTGGCTATGTTGCGCGGCCGCACGGCGGCAGGAAAGAGCCATGTTCAAACCAGTTACCAACAAGATTGATTTTCCGGGCGTCGACAAGGCCATGCTGGACTTCTGGCAGGCGCATCAGACCTTCAAGAAGTCGCTCGAGTTGCGCCGGCATGCGCCGGAGTTCGTCTTCTACGACGGCCCGCCGTTCGCCACCGGCCTGCCGCACTACGGCCACCTGCTCGCGGGCACGATCAAGGACATCGTGCCGCGCTACCAGACGATGCGCGGCCACTACGTCGAGCGCCGCTTCGGCTGGGACTGCCACGGCCTGCCGATCGAGGCGCTGGCGCAGGAGCAGCTCGGCCTCGCCGGCACCGGCGCGATCCGCGAAAAGGGCATCGATGTTTTCAACGAGACCTGCCGCTCGCTCGTGCTCAAGTATGTGGCCGAGTG
>CAIWHP010000100.1 GCA_903912445.1 uncultured Lentisphaerota bacterium | reverse complement strand
TCACTCCGCCAGATCGCCGAGCAGCATCAGCGCGCCGGCGTACCAGACGTTGTCGCGGAATTTTTCCGGATGCTGCTTGAGGTCGGCGCGGTTCTTCTCGAACAGGATCTTTTCCTTGTCCGGCGCCTGGTCGGTCAGCTTCACGGTGACGTGATGCAAGCCGTCGGGCAGGTCGCTGCCGCAGTCGAGCTTGGCGATCCGCGAGTAGGTGCAGTAACCGTCGATCATCGTCGCCTTGCGTTCCGGCTTGTCGTCGAGCTTCACCGTCAGGATGCCGCCATCGGGACCGACGAGGTCATAGATCGCCGCCGCCCGGCCCCTGAAGGCGAAGGTGAGCGACGCGCCCGGCGCGCAGGCCTTCCACAGCGCCGGCATCCGCGCGGCGAACGCCTTCGCCTGCCCGTTCTTCGCCGGATCAAGTTTCTCCCACGGCCCCTGCAGCATCGCCTGCGTCAGCGGCACCATCTTGGCCGCCTCCCAGTTGTCCGCGCGCAGCGGCGCGCCCAGCTGGTGCGGCGCGGCCTTGCCTGCCGCCGCCGTGAGCGCCGGCCAGGAACGCTGGATCGTCTGCAGATAAAGTTCATGCCCGGTTTCCGCCAGCGGATGGACGCCGTCGGTCGAGAAAATCATCGGCGGACCCATCGGCGACTCGCCTTTCTTCACCTCGCCCTTGAAGAGCAGCTTGCCTGCCTTGACCTGCTTGGCGACCTCGATCCCGAAATGGATCGAAGGAATGCCGTAATGCTCGGCCACCGCCTCCATCGCGCTCGCCGAGCGCTGGAATTTGCCCTTCGCCAGATCGTCGAGCTGGTTGTGCGCGAGCGTATAGACGAAGCAGATGTCCGTCGTCGAATCGTTCTTCCAGGTCTGGCGCACAATGCCTTCCATCGTCTGCTGGATCCGCACCGGATCCGCGCCGCCATCGTTGACCGCGAACTCGACAAAGACCAAGTTCGGCTTGTGGCTCAAGACATCATGCTGGTTACGGAACACGCCGAGGTCGGAGCCCGTACCGCCGATCGCCGCGTTGAGCTCCTTGAACTGCGCCTTGGGAAACTGCTGCTTGAGCCACGCGAAGGACTTCGGCCGCCAGCCGTTGGCGGCGGTGATGCTGCCGCCGAAATAGGCCACGCTGATCTCTCCGCCCGCCGCAGCCCGCGCCAGGAAATTCGGCAACCCGCCGCGCGCCCGGCATTCCACCGCGTCCACCAAAGGATAGTCCGCCGCCTGCGCCGCCACACCGCACAGCACCAACGCCGCCAGCACCCAGCCAGATATTTTCGTCATGCGCGCTACCCTACACAAACCCCCGCCCCCCGCCAACAGTTTCCGGCCCCGGCAAGGAGTTAACGCCAAGGCGCCAAGTTGAGGCGGAAGGCGCCAAGGAGGAACAGAAATCACCACAGATGCCACAGCGGCCGAACGAGGTCACAGAGGATGGTCTCTGCGAACCTCTTTCTGACCTCTGCGACCTATGTGGTTAGTTTTCCGGCGGCTCACGCGCGGCGGAGGCTGCGGTAGCGGCGGATGAGCGCGTTGGTCGAGGCGTCGTGCTTCAGCTCCGGCTCGAGCTTACCCTGCAGTTCGGGGAG
>CAIWHP010000099.1 GCA_903912445.1 uncultured Lentisphaerota bacterium | reverse complement strand
TGGGATTGCGTTACGGCCTGCGGGCGGAAGTCGTCCTCGCCGGTGAATCAGCGGGCGATGCGGACCTTGTTTGTCTGGACACCGACTCGCGTTCCTGCGAACCGCTTGAAGCCGGGCAACGCGCCACCATGGCCGCCCGCATGTTGCAGAGCTGCGGCGCGCAATGGATTTACAAGAAAACGGATTCCGTCCTGCGCGGCAACGTGACGCCGGAGATCGAAGCCATCGTCAGGCAGCTTGGCCTGTCCGGCGCATTGCTGGTTCCGGCCAATCCTTCGCTCGGACGGACGGTGGTGAATGGTCAATACTTCCTGCGCGATCAGCTGATTCACCAAACGGAATTCGCGCGCGACCCGAAGCATCCGCGCCTGTCTCCGAACGTACTGGAACTGCTCGCGAAACCATTGGGGCTGCCGCTTTCAGTCGGCAAAACCGGCAAACTTTTGCCAGAACGCGGGATTGTCATTGGTGAAGTGGCGAGTGCGGAAGATGTCCGCAACTGGGCCACGCGACGGAACGAACAGTGGCTGATGGCGGGCGGCGCGGAATTCTTTGGCGCCTTGTTGAAGCCGGCAGCACCCATTCCCCAGAGCCGTAATGCACCGGGCAAGGAACTGTTCGTCTGCGGCAGCGCGAGCGAAGCCACGCGGAAGTTCGTGGCCCGTCAGGCGCAACTGGTTGTGCCGGTGATTTCTTTACCGGATAAACTTGCGGCTGTTGGCAATTTTGACGCGACCGAGGTTGAAGCCCTTGCGGCAAGAGTGGTTTCTGCTTTGCAGGTAGAACCGCGTGTGATTCTTCACGTCGGCTTGCCCCAGGTAAAAGACGTTTCGCTGGCCGAGATTCTGGCAAGGTATCTGGTACGGGTGGCGGCGGAGGTTTTGCGGCTTGCTCCGGTTGGTCATGTCTTTGCCGAAGGCGGAGCGACGGCTGTGGGGTTGGCGCGGGGTATGGATTGGCACCGACTGGCGGTGAAATCGGAACTTGCGCCTGGGGTAGTGACCTTGTCGGTGATCGGCGGGAATTCGGAACTGATCACCATCAAGCCGGGGAGTTACCAGTGGCCGGAGAGCCTGACCACACGATGAAGGGAACAAATGAAGACGCATGATATTATGGAGCGGGGTGACACTCCCGCACAACAATTTGCCGGAAAGAACATCCGCCTACGATGCTTCACACGCTGTGCCAGCATTCACGCCGACACCGCCCGCACCCACTTATGAGAAAACTTGCCATCACCCCAGCCTCGGGTAATCTGCTCCCAAAACCGCCGATCCGCATGAATGACCGTCGGCATGCCATGGATAGCGTTGTTCCTCGTGGAGGTATTTTAATCGGGGGCCTGCGCCGGCTCGCGCCGTTTGCGCTGCCGCGCTGTCGTGGCGCTCTTACTGCCGCATGCTTGCTGTTCACCCTCGCGCCTCGCGGCGCGGATGCAGCGGCGATGCCGCCGCCAATCGCCGAGTCTGCTGCGGAACCCGTCCGGTATGTCGGCAAAGAGCAACCTGACAAGCGTTTCTACGATGGTGCGCTGCGCCATGCAGTCGGGGTTCACAAGTTTCAGGCGTTGCGCGCCAATCGCACGTGTCCGCCGGAAGGAGGAGCGCAGGGCTGGACCTATAATCACCAGCCTTACCTCGCCTATTGGCATGGGCAATTCTACCTGCAATACCTCAGCACCCTCAAATCCGAACACGTGCCGCCCGGAAGGACATTGCTGATGACCTCAACCGACGCGCAGCATTGGTCGAATCCACAGGTGATCTTTTCCGAGTACGCGTTGCCGGAAATCAAGAATGCCGATGGTTGTCTGTCCGCCGGGACTCCCGCCATTATGCACCAGCGCATGGGCTTTTATGTCGCGCCGAACGGACGGTTGCTCACGTTGGGATTTTACAGCTTCTGCATGGATCCGCTTCCACAAAAAGGTCCGAACAAGGGGCAGGGTTTGGGCCGCGTTGTCCGCGAGATTCAAGCCGACAACACGTTTGGCCCGGTTTACTTCATTCGTTACAACCGGCACGCGGGCTGGAATGAAACCAACACCAGCCTTCCTTTCTACAAGACCAGCGCCGACTCGGGATTCGTCGCGGCATGCGATGCATTGCTCGCGGATAAATTGATGACCCTGCAATGGTGGGAAGAGGATCGCGCCACCGATGGCTTTTACACCATCAAACTGCAAAAAGGCGTCGAGCCCAAGGCGCTGAGTTACACGCATCGCCCTGATGGTGCGGTACTCGGCGTCTGGAAGAACCATTACGCACTGAGTGCCGACGAGGGCATTTCCTGGACCCCGTTTGGTAAGGCTCCCTCCCTGATGCCCTGCGGCGCCAAGACTTGGGTGCAGCGGACGGACGATGGGCGTTATGCGCTCGTCTACAATC
>CAIWHP010000098.1 GCA_903912445.1 uncultured Lentisphaerota bacterium | reverse complement strand
CGCAATCGCACTGAGCGAGAACCTGTCCTGGCTAGAAGATACGATGGAGCGGCTGAACGCCGTCCTCAGGGAATGCCCCACATTCTCTAACGGCGAACGCTACCATTTCAAACGAGTGGTCCGGCCGCAACTGTCGCCGCTCCTGAAATTCGTCAAGGACATCGCAGCACACGGCTCCGTTGATGACCTGTATGGCGGTCCTGGTGAAACGCCAGAGCAATTTAAGCAACTCCTGGAGGATAAGATCGCCCCCGGTGCCGCCGGCGTGCGCAGCCCGCTTGACGACTATCGGGAATTCTTTGAATTCGACATCGAAATCCTTCGTGAGGACCCTCTTACCAGGACATCGAAAGTTGTGGCAAACCTGAGCAAACGCTTGGGCCCGGGATCCGGCGGAGAGCACCGCGCGCCGCTCTATGTGATCGCCGGCGCAGCGCTTGCCTCGGCTTACCACCTGGATCGAGGACACACAAGCGGCCTGGGGCTGATGTTGATCGATGAAGCGTTCATTAAGATGGATATGACCAACATCATCGCCACGATGCGCTACCTCGAACAGCTCGGGCTGCAGGTTTTCATGGCAAGCCCTGGCGAGAACCAGGGGACGCTGACGGCGTTTCTTCACCGCTACTACGACATCCTGCGGGACCCCGACAACAATGCCGTGATGATCGAGGGGCATGACGTCTCCGAGGAGACGCGCGCTATGTTCAGGGAGGATCTGCCGGAGTTCAACCCGGCATTGGTCGAGCGCGAAATGGCGGCCATGAGGGTCGGCGCACAGGCAGCGAAGCCTGCGGAAGCGGTCGTTTAGACGGCAATGGATCTCGCCGCGCACATTCTGCTTGATAAGTTGCTGATCGCGGGTGAGAAGGCTAGCGTCGGACGGCGCTCACGCGAGGCTGCCCTGACGGAGTCGAATCTGGCCGAGTACCGGGCACAGCGTTCATTGCAGGCTAAGGAGTCCTTCGAGGCCACCATGCAGGACGCCCGCGCGCAAGGAGCGGTCGAACTCATTTGGGATAAAGGAGGGGCCGGGGTCGGCTTTATCCAGCGGGTCAACCTGGTCGATGCTGGTGTGCTTGCCGTTTTTCTCGGAAGGATTCCGCTGGCGAAGCAATTAGCGGAGGCGAGAAGTCAATTGACTCCCTTTCAGGCGCGATTTCTCGTACTTGAAGACGTACTGCAGCAATGGTCGCAATTGCGCACCGTCAGAACAATGGGCCCCAATAGCGTACAGGACTGGCTGGACGCCATCCGCACCATTGATTTCGCGCACAACGAGGCCAAAAGCGACGTAATTGCCAAGCCAATAAGGGAGGTGAGCGCACGCCTATTCAACGACAGCAAGCGGATCGAAAAGCTCTCAGCCCCGATTGACGTGCTTCTCGCCAACAGCGTCGATTCCGAGATTCGCCGACCGGCGGAAATCTGGGAAGAGTTGGGGCTATTCCGTGAGGAACACCCCGTCCGCCTCGCCGGCAAAGTGGTGATTGAGCGGGATCGCGTTACTGCATGCCTGGACGCGCCATACGCTGGATTCCCAGCAGCGGCCATTCTGCGTTTGGGGAGCATCCCCCGCCTCGTGATGACCATCGAAAACCAGACGACTTTCCACAGCGAGGCGCGCCGCCATTGCGAAGGGGAAGTGCTTCTGATTTACACGGCTGGCATGCCGTCCCCGGCGTGGCGAGCGATGTACATTCGGCTTCTCACAGGCTTACCCCTCGAGGTGCCGGTATATCACTGGAGCGACATTGACGAGGGCGGATTCCGGATCGCGGCGACCCTTGCCCAGGACGCCAGGAAGATCGGGCGCGAAATCCTGCCGTGGAAAATGCACCCGGACGATGTCCCGGCTGAGCGAAGACGCAAAGCCAGCGCTTATACATTGGACAAAATCAAACACTTCGCAGCGATAGCCGGGTGGCAGGATCTTGGCGACGCGATAGGTACAGCGGGATTCACCGTTGAGCAGGAAAACTTGACCTAGCGCAAACTCCGCCATTCCATGGTGCTGGAAATAGACGGATGGCAGTCTGCAGAAGGATTCCGACATCATTCCGCTACGGTAAACTGCTCCGCGTCCTCATTGAGGACTTCGCCGGAAATCCACTTGGGCATCCGATATCTCCATTTTCCTCACGCAAATCCTCATCCTTTCGATCGAATTTTCACAAACAACTCCGTTGGCAATGCGCGACCCTCAACTACCACAGCCATTTCCGCTACACGTCTCGCTTGTTCCTCAATCCTAGCCGGCTCGAGACCAGCTGGTCCGGTTGGTCCGAAATCGAACCACGCGGAGAACTTCTTGGGGCTATGTGCCGGATTAATGACCCGCCAATAGCTAACGCCTTGATCGAGGCGAACGGTAAGACGCTTGCCATTGGAAAAAGCGACATCCAGCACGCGCCCGTGCTGCACGACAAATTTGTCCGGCACCAACAATTTTGCATCAAGACCAAGGTATCCAAATGCCGCCCCTATCACCGCATCTCGAACGCTCAAATCCTGCCAGTCGGCATAGACCGTGTTCACGGCCCTGCTCTCGACACCGCCTCTAGAACGCGTGGTTGTAACAACGATCTCTGGATTGTCCCAACGGGGTGGTCCAACGATATCCCTAAGCCCGGCGATAATATCGAGCAACAAGGCGATCGAAACCGGCGTAAACATGTACCTGTCACTGTAATGAATCGACGCGACGTCTGTTTCCGTATCTTCAAAAATGCTTGCCGTCCCCTTATGCTCACTCGACACGGCGTTCCAGAATCGCTTGCCGAAGCCTTGCAGATCACCATCGAGGTCCCGATGAAGAACAATTTCGCGGTCACCTTCCATTCGAGTACTAGGCCGAATGGCGTCCGGCGCGAGTGGTTTGCTCGGCAGTTGAATTGAGTCAATCTCACCAACAACGAGTGGGGATTCGCTTGCTCCCCATCCCGTATTGGCAATTCTGATGTTCTTGTCGGCGCACGCCCAGGCGACCGAGCGACTCCCGACTAGCACTTCGGCAACGATTTCAACGTCATTTGTATTCGGCAACGAAGAAGCGGTGTGAACAGCGATGTTTGGATGGTCGGCAAGGCTGGCAAGCGAAAACCGGTCGGCCTCGGATAACGCATCAAAATGCGCTTTCTCAATGACAATCTGAACGGCGCGCGAGAGCGCCGCCAGCCTGTAGGCGAGTAGTCGCAAATTGGATGGTGCGAAATCGGCGAGATCGCCTGGTCCACCCACATAAAGCCTCGTCACTGCGGCGCCTTGGCGACCGCTTTCTCTTAGCACAGCTTGATTAATGCCAGAGAACTCTACTCTGGAGCTGTCCCCGAAATATTGCAGCTCTTTCGGGAGCTTTAGCATGTCCAGCCAGTCGGCTGACACGACTGCAAGAGCCATGTGCCTATTCAATGAGCTGGACTCAAAGCGCTGATCGAAATCGAGTACACAGTGTGGACAGCTACTATCGCATCCCTTTGGGCAATCCAAACGGCGTACCGCGTCACGGAACATCGCGTTGACCAAATGTTCGCTACCGGAAGCGTATCCAGCTGAAAACCGATCAAAAATGAAGATTGATTGACAGCGTTCCCCTTCGTCGGCAAGCATCTCCTGTACGTCGCAACCGAGTTCGCTTGCCTGCACGCCAATCAGACTTGCCAAAGCGTCCCTGAGCGCCACCGCCAAGGTCAATGCCACAGTTCGATCCGAAATCCACTGCCCATTTACGTCCTTGAGCTGCATCTCGAGAACATCAGTTCGCAGTTGATGCCCAAGAACGATGCCTTCCTTGATTGCCCAGCGATTGGCGCTTCCGGGGCAGACTCTATCCTCCATCCGACTGCGAAGTTTCTTGTGCTCGTGCTCGAAGATCCGCGGCAGAGTCCGGTCTGGATTCATCGGCTCCGCCCTACCACAGGCAAGACAAAGTCCGTATCCCGTGCCATGAAACCCTGCCGAATGGTGATAGACGCGGCCATCCGTTGTTGGCCGAAAGCGACCTAGGCGCGGATTGGGTAACGGTGACCAGTCACCTCGCGCACTGATCCATGGGCGTTCGACGGGAACAAAGCGTTGCGACGACACGTCGTTATGAGGGTCAACGTAGAAATCGACTGAGAACCCCGCGGGTTCGAGGAACTGCTGGATATCGTTGGCGCGCACGGATGCGCCACATGCGTCGCAACTCGTTGCTAGTTGGAGGGAATGAGTGGTACCACTTGCGCCGCATTGACGACAACGCCAGGCGAACTTGATTGCCTGTGTCTCTCTAGCGTCCTGCTGAGTCGCGGGAATGTGCCAATTGAGCGTGATTCCTGCTGACCTGTAGACGAGTCCGTCCATGACGATCTCGGACCCTGGGGCATATTCACGCAGCGCCGTCACAAGATCTCGGCTTGCCAAATCAAGGCGTTGAAATCGGTTGTCATCTCTGCTCGCAGGCCGTGCGGTGTCGCCCGCAACAGGCAATCTTTTGGCTGAGGAAACCGTGGTGTTGTCAAAAGACGCAATGAATGCAGGGAACCCATAGCCCGGAAGAAAGCTTTGGGTGGCGAGTTCCCGCAGAAGATACTCATCCGACAGGCGCTTCTTTTGAAAGCTGATGGCCCTAACCGCCGGATCCGTAGCATTACCTGGGCCGAAAGTGCGCTCCTGCTCTATCAGCGCATCCCATTCGCTATTCCATCGCTCCTGCACTATGGACATCTCTGTACCGCTCTGGCGAATCAGGCGTTCGGCGCCCTGCCCCTCAAACACGCTGTGTCGCACCAGCCGCCCCAAGCCTCCCTCGATTCGTGGATGCGTTTCCGCGATGTAGGCTTGGCACCAGGAGATGAATCGCGCCGCCGGACCTTGGTCGTCTTGTTCAAAAAACCATCCACAAGTCAACTTGCTCATGTCCTGCACACTGCTTCGTAGCAAATCGCTCAAGAATTGGGCCAACACCATCGAATTCACGTGGCGTTGGACGATGATTCCACTATTAAGCGAAACGATCGGCGGCGGAAGTTTCGCCTCAAACGCCCACCGCGTATCCGCAAAGACGTTCAGATCGTGCGGATTCGACTTGCAAAGAGTCACGGCGGTAGAGCGAGTCTCCTGACGTCGTCCCGCTCGCCCAGCACGTTGCAGGTAATTGGCGGGATGGGGAGGCACATTGTTCATCGCGACAAGCTGGACGCCGCCAATGTCGATCCCCAACTCCATGGTTGTAGAGCACGACAACAGATTAATCTGTCCCTCCTTGAAACGCTTTTCATACTGCCCAAGCAGCTTGGAGGACTGCTGTGCCGAATGCTCGGCCGTGGAAAAGTAGGGAGCCAGCTCCACAACGCGATCATTGAGGTTTGACCACAACCCTTCCTCGCGTAGTCGTGTTAATGCGTGCTGCGCCGATATCCATGCGCGTGAATGGCGAAGGCGCTCGGTCCCATCCGTGCTATTGCCAAACGGCGCGTCATACATAGGAATGTCGATGGCCTCGCACATGGCCATGGCTTCGGTCGCCTGTTTGGGGAGGTAGGGGGTGATACCGCGGAGCGTGGTGTCAAGGAATCGTCGACTGACAGGGCAAATCCAAGCTCGAGCTATTGGCGCAAAAGCTAACTCCTCAAGCTTAAGAATGTAGCCGCTTCCCGTAGTCGAGAGGATTTTCTTCGCCTCCTCCCAAGCCGCAAAAAGCAAACTATCAACGGCATCCTGCCCGACTGACGTTTCCACATCAGCTTTCAAAGCATAAGCAAGCAAACGCACTAAAGTGCTCTGCAACCTGCCTCTTCTGGCGGAAGGCCAACGCCTTTGGCCTTTAGCCGTCTCGTCCTGATCCGAAGGAACAATCCAATTTCTTGGAAAGCGGATGCCCAGCCAATTTCTCCAGATATCCTGTACATCGAGGCTACCCCCGCCGCGGACGAAGTAGTCAAGCGCAATCTTTAAAAAGTCGCGCCAGTCCGCAATAGTGAAGCCTCGCCCCGTCCAATCCGAGGGCGCAGAACTGATCTTGTCCAAACGCGGGTAGCGTACGGCGACCATACCCATCGTTTCCAGGTTGTTTTGCCGTTTCGGACGTCGCCCGAGTTCTCGAATCAAAAGCATTCCCGCGAGATTGTCGGCGCCCTCCGCGCCGCCAAACACCGACCGAGAGAACCCTTGATAGGTATGCAGAATGTTTCTGAACTCGTGTCCTTCCTGAGCGATCGCTGTTTGAATCTCGCGGAAGGAGATTGGTGCAGGCGTAGCTAGATTGGCCAACGTCGTGCGCCGTTCCTCCAACATCCTGACTATCGGAGTCTTTGCAACTTCCGGCATTCCCGGTGTCGCAAGAATGGCCTCAAACTGGGAGATCTCAGCTTGTATTTGCTCGCCGCCCGCGCCAGTCGTCGCAATAAATTTGGCCAGTGCATGATGATAGATCAGGCCCCGCGCCTTCGTCCGTTCAGAATCCTGCTGCAGTTTTGCGGCTAGTCGAGCAGTACCTTGCCGACTATCGCTGAATGTCAGAAGGCGGCGACCGCGATAGGGTCGATTTGCCGGATCGTCACCATCCGGAGCGAATTCGAGCAATGTCGGCAGCAATCCTCCCAACAAGAAGGGGGCGCCAATTCTTGCCTTACGAAAAAGGCGCGCTTCCGATGCGTTGTGCGCATCGCACGACGGACAGGTCAATCCGTCTCCACTATCTTCTTGAACGATGAGACGCATCGCTTCGGCGTCCGTGGCCTCTACGATGCATCTATTGGTTCGATGCACGTATAGATCACCAGTGTGAAGTAGTGCCCGGTTTGCAATCAGAAGAGCGTGGCCTCTAGCCGAACCAACGATGTTTTCGTCGGTTTCGTCAGGCAAACCCGCATCATCTGGTTCCGCTTCCAGCTCAAATTCATCAATACTCGCGACGTCGATCGGTTGGGCAATGCATCCATGCCGTTCCTCCGCATTTAGGAAGATGGCACCACATTCTTCGCACGCAACCAATTCATAGGCGGGAGCTCCGCAGGTGCAGTGATTCCGCGGGGAAAGAAACAATTTTCCAAAGGGCCAAGCTGGATCTTCCAGCTTGGTACCACGCTTATCGGAGCAAGCAGGGTCAGCACAGCACCACAGGCCCGATAGGGTCTGATGAAACAGATGGCCGCGCAGTGGCAGGAAAGGTGTGCCATCGGCGTCGATCGCCGTGGTGAGCATATCCAGCCATTCCAGGGCCTGCTGTTGCTGCTTCAGTGTGTACGCCGATGCTGGGCCGAAGACCACGGAGCAAACCTCCGACAAGCGTGCGACTGGAGATGGCTTCCGATCGACAAACAGTTCACGGATTCTTCTGCCGGTTCCATGGCGAACGAGTCCTTGATAGCGCCCAGAGGTTGTCTTTGCGTCGGCAT
>CAIWHP010000097.1 GCA_903912445.1 uncultured Lentisphaerota bacterium | reverse complement strand
CTTGCTGCGCCCACTGTGCAAGGCAACAGAACAAACGGGCGCAGCAAGCCTGCGCCCCTACAAGAAGCTGATGCAGACGAACGAAGCAAAATGGATGCGGTTGGCGCTGGCGCTGGCGCGGCAGGGTGAGGGACTGACCCGGCCCAATCCGCCGGTAGGCGCGATGCTGGTCGCGCGCGGCAAAAAGATCGGCGCCGGCTTCCACCGCATCGCCGGCGGGCCGCACGCGGAGGTTGTCGCCTTGCTCGACGCCGGACAGCAGGCGCACGGCGCGACGCTCTATGTCACACTCGAGCCGTGCTCCACGTGGGGCCGGACTCCGCCCTGCACCGACGCCATCCTCGCCGCGGGCATCGCGCGCGTCGTCGTCGGCGCGACCGACCCAAACCCGAAACATGCCGGACGGGGTCTGGAACTGTTGCAACGCCAGGGCGTCAGCGTCACCGCCGGCATCTGCCGCGCCGAGGCCGAGGAACTGATCGCGCCCTTCGCCAAGCAGCAACACATCGGCCGCCCCTGGGTCACGCTCAAACTCGCGCAGACGCTCGATGGCCGCATTGCCGATGCGCGCGGTGCATCGCGCTGGCTCACGTCGCCCGAGGCGCGCGGGGCCGTCCAGGCGCTGCGGCGGCGCGCCGACGCGATCATGGTCGGCGGCGAAACCGTCCGCGCCGACAACCCCAGCCTGTGGCCACGGCCCGATGAGGGCCGCTGCCCCGTGCGTGTGGTCGTCACCGCCAGCGGCAACCTGCCGCCAAACTCCAACGTATTGAGCGACTCGCACGCGGCCTGCACCCTCATCGCGACAACGCCCACCGGCGCGCGCCGGCTGGCGCGCGTCAAGACCGCTGCGCACATCTGGACGCTACCAGCGCGCGGCGGGAAACTCGATCTGGCCGCGCTGCTGCACAAGCTCGGCGAGCGCGGCTATTTGCACCTCCTCTGCGAAGGCGGCGGCCAACTCGCGGGCGGTTTGTTGCGCGCCAAACTCGTGGATGAGCTCCAGCTTTTCATCGCTCCCAAGATTCTGGGCGGCGACGCGACGGCAGCCATCGGTGGCGGCTGGAAACTCTCCGAGGCGCCGGGCATGGAAATCCTGAAGGTGGACCGGATCGGCCCCGACCTGCTGCTCCGGGCCAGACCGCAAACAACGGACCACTGACAACCGACACCGGATAAAATTATGTTCACCGGCATCATTCAGAAAATCGGCGCGGTTGTGGCGCTGCACCACAGCGGTGGCGCAGGACAACTGGCCGTCAAGGCCGGCGCATGGACACCGCCGGTCGCGCTCGGCGAGAGCATCGCCATCGAGGGCGTCTGTCTCACGGTCGCGCAGATCTCCGGCGAGACGCTGACCTTCGATGTGCTCGAGGAGACGCTGTCCAAGACCACGCTCGGCGGGAAAAAAGCCGGCGCCGGCCTCAACCTCGAACGCGCCGTGCGCGCGGGCGATTTCCTCGGCGGACACATCGTCTCCGGCCACGTCGATGGCGTCGGGAAGATCCGCCGCCTCGGGCACGCAGGCGCGGACCGCGCCGTCGAGGTGCAGTGCGCTGCGGAAATTTTGCAGGGTCTCGTGCCGAGGGGCTCGATCGCTCTCTGCGGCATCAGCCTGACGGTCATGGACCTCATGCCGGACGCCTTCACGGTCCACATCATCCCGCACACGTGGGAACACACTTCGCTCCGCACCGCGCGCACCGGCGACGCTGTAAACCTGGAAACCGACCTCCTCGGAAAATACGTCGCCCGCCACCTCGCCGCCCACAGCCCGTCCCCGCTGACGCTGGACAAGCTCCGCGCCGCCGGCTTCGCGGACTGACCGCCGCGCGGCCGATCACGCTCTGGAACAGTTGCGGCAGGCGCTGACTCAAGTCCGCAAGCTCGACAGGCAGCTGAGTCCATGCTTGATTTTGCAGGGTGGTCCGTGAGAATGCGCGGATGACTTTGCTGAAGCCCCCCGTGGTCGATGGCCGACTTGCTGCCCCATCACGCACCAGAGCCCCTGCGCGTTTCCTGAGGCCGGCACTGCTCGTGTTCGTTTTGGTGACAGCCGCCCTGGCCGGCGGGCCGAACCTACCATGGGAGGAACAGGGCGGTGCGCGCATACCCGTCCCACCGGGCGAGCATCCACGCCTTTATCTGCGGGCTGGGGACGTCGGCCGGTTGCCGCAGCGACTGCAGGACCCGGCGCTACAGCCGGCCGTCCAACGGTTGGAGGCGCTGGCGCGGAAGTCGGCGCAGTTCAAGGCCGAATGGGATGCGCTCCGGTATCTCGCGACGCACGACGCGAAGCTCGGCCGGACCGCCATCGCCACGGCCTTGCCGCTGCTCCAGGCATGCGAGTTGCCGGACGTGCACGACGCCTGCCGCGTCACGGGACGGATGATGGTCACCGGCGCCATCGTGTACGACTGGTGTTACGGCCTGCTGCAGCCGGCGGAGCAGCAGGCGTTCATCAAGGAATTGGTGCGGCTGGCCAAGACGCAGGAATGCGGCTATCCCCCGACGCGCGGCGGTTCCGTCACCGGCCACGGGTCCGAGGCGATGCTCATGCGCGACATGCTGTCGGCGGGCATCGCGGTCTACGATGAATTCCCCGAAATGTATCGCCTCGCGGCCGGACGCTTCTTCCGCGAGCACCTGCCGGCGCGCAACTGGCTCTACGCAGGCCACGCCTACCACCAGGGCGACTCCTACGGCTTGCACCGGTTCAGCTGGGACCTCTTTCCGCTCTGGATCTTCGACCGGCTCGGCGCAGGCAACGTCTATAATCCTGAACAGCGCTACGTGCCCTACCTCTGGGTCTATGCCACGCGCCCCGACGGCCAGCGGCTGCGCGCAGGCGACACGTTTGCCCACAGCACGCCGCGCGGCCAGCCGTGGAGCGAGTATGGCGGCACGCTGCTGACCGCCAGCTATTACCACGACGGCATGCTCCTCGATCAGTCCCTGCGTCAGGGCAGCATCGGCGGCAACGAGACGCTCTTCGAGGTGCTCTGGCGCGACACGCAGCTGCAGTCGAAAGCGGTGAACACGCTGCCGCTGTCGCGCTGGTTTGGCTCACCGTTCGGCTGGACCATCGCGCGCACGAGTTGGGGCGAGGACGCCGTCATCGCCGAGATGAAGATCAACGAATACAATTTCACGAACCATCAGCATCTCGATGCGGGCGCTTTCCAGCTCTACTACCGCGCCGCGCTGGCGATCGATTCCGGCCTCTACTCCGGCTCGTCCGGGCAGTACGGCAGCCCGCACTGCCTCAACTACTCCTGGCGCACCATCGCGCACAACGCGTTGCTGGTGTACGACCCGGCGGAAAAGTTCGGCGGCGCCTACGGCAACGACGGCGGCCAGCGCCTGCCCCACGGTCGCAGCGAGCCGCGTACGCTCGCGGCGCTGCTCGCGCCGGAAAACGGCTACCGCACCGGCACGGTCCTCGCCCACGGGGCCGGCCCCGATCCGCAGACGCCGGCCTATACCCTGCTGCAGGGCGATCTCACCGCGGCCTATGGCCCCAAGGTCCGGCAGGTGACGCGCTCGTTCGTCTTCCTGAACCTGCACAGCCCGCGGGTGCCGGCGGCGCTGGTGGTCTTCGACCGCGTGGTGAGCGCCCGGCCCGAACTCCGGAAATGCTGGCTGCTCCACACGCTCGAGGAACCCCGCCTGACGCCGACCACCGCAGAGGTGGAGTGCAGCGCGCACGACAACAACGGGCGACTCATGCTGGATGTGTTATGGCCGCCGGCGACCAACGCGGACCTGACCAAGGTCGGCGGGCCGGGCAAGGAATTCTGGGTGTTCGGACAAAACTATGCCAACGACGTCGAGCCGCGGCGGCGGGAACGCAACTCCATGGAAAACGGCGCGTGGCGCATCGAGCTGTCGCCAAAAGCCGCCGCGGCCGAGGACCTCTTTTTCAACGTCATGCAAGTGACCGACCGCCGCAGGCCAGCACGCTGGCCCGTGCGGCGGCTGGAGGCCGGCGAGCGCATGGGCTGTGTGCTCGAGACCCCGGACGCGTCCTGGGTCGTCCTGTTGCGCAAGGACAGCCGGCGCTCCGCCGACAGGGTCGAGTGCACGCTGCCGGGCCAACACCCGACCCACGCCCTGATCACCGACCTGGCGCCCGGCACGTGGCAGATCCAGCGCGCCGGGAGCCCGGCAGCGCATGACGTGGAAGTCAGCGCCGAAGCCGGCACGGCATGGTTCGAAGGTGCGGCCGGCTCCTGGACGCTCTCTCGTGTTGAGACGCCACCGCCGCGGCCAGCCGGGGATCGAAAGGAGACGCCGTGAAAGCTTTGAAGCTGCCGTGTCTCGCTCAATTCGCGTTGCTCCTACTGAGCGCACCCATGGGTTTGGCCGTCGCACCCCTGGCCCAGGACCACACCGTCGTCTTTCATAATCCCGACCCCGAATACTACGTCGAGGGCTGCGGCCTGGTGCGGCTCGACGACGGCGCGTTGGTCGCCGTGGTACCGGTGGTGCCGCGCGCAGAATGGAGCCAGGCGCGGCGCGTCGGGCACAGCCGGACGCACATCGTCCGCAGCACCGACGGCGGCCAGACCTGGCAGCCGGCTGCGCAGCTGCCCTATTATTCGGCCGTGCCCTGGCTGCATCGCGGCACGCTCTATCTGTTCGCCAACAAGGGCGGCGCCAAGTCCCGGAATGACGACCTGCTGCTGTTGCGCAGCGGCGATGGCGGCACGACCTGGTCGGTGCCGGTCACCTTGTTCACCGGGCATTTCTGGAATTGTCACACCGGCATGACGGTCCGCGACCACCACCTTTATTGGGCCGTGGACGATCTGGCCTTGGGCGCCAAGCGCGGCCCGCGGGTGGTGGCTGGCGACCTGTCGGCGGACCTGATGAATCCGCGCGCCTGGCGCATGTCGGAGCCGGTCCCCTTCCCCGGCGTACCGGAGGCGCTTACCGATCCCAAGTTCGCGGCGTTGAGCAGCCAGTACCTGGAGCCCAACGTCATCGAGGTGCGCGGGCAGTTGCGCGTCCTCACGACGGTCAAGCCGAAGCGCCAGTCCACCGCCGGCCTGTGCGCGGTGCTGGACCTGCACGACGACGGCAAAAACCTGGACCTGAAATTCACGCAGTTCCACCCCATGCCCGGCGGACAGCTCAAGTTCTGCATCATCCGCGACGAGGTGTCGCGGATGTTCTGGGCGACGGCCAACCTGGTCGTGGACGATCAGGGCACGTTCGACTGGTGGGCGGCGGGCCAGCAGGCCGGCACCTTCAGCGGCAGTGGCCGGATCGGCGGGAACGACCGCCGGCTGCTGATGTTGCTCTACAGCCTGGACGGCTTGAACTGGTTCCAGGCCGGCTGTGTGGCGCAAGCCGGGAAAATTTCGCAGTCGTTCATGTATGCCCGGCCGGTGATCGATGGCGACGACCTGGCGATCATTGCGCGCTCCAGCATCAACGCGCCGAACCAGCACGATGCCGACTGCGCCACGTTCCACCGGGTGCGCAACTTCCGCGGGCTGGCCTTGCAGCTGGTTCCCGACGACGCCGGCCCATGAGCGCCGCCACCGGCCGGCCCCTGCGCGGCTCGCCGCGCAAAGTGCTCTGCCGCGCAACGGCGACGGGGGCGCAGGCCTTCCCGGCCGCTGCTGGCCACGCCGAACCCGCTGCCGATGGCGCGGGATTGCCCGCCAGCTTGCGCCTCAGGCTGGTCGGGCTCCGCCGGCCGAGGGCGGCACGCACCGTCCCGCCCGCAAAATTTATCGCTCCACAATGCTTGACTTAGCAGGGCGATTCGCGAAAATACCCGCATGACGTTTCAGTTTCAGCGTGCGATTCAAGACGACGCTCTTGTGGCGGGTGTTGCCGCCCCATTTATTTTAGATGTGCTGGAAACGGCGCAGACAGAGCAGGTGCAGATCAGCTGGTTCAAACAAACCCAAGAGGAGCAGAGATATGGTCGCTAAACGGAAACCCAATGCCGCGTTCATGAAGCCCGTCCAACCCAACGAGAAACTCGCAGTGGTGGTCGGCGCGAAGCCGTTGCCCCGCACGGAGCTCACCAAGAAGCTCTGGGCGTACATCAAGAAGAACAAGCTGCAGGACAAGAAGATTCGGACGCAGATCAATGCGGACGAAGCCCTGCAGGCCGTGTTCGGCGGCAAGAAGCAGGTCAGCATGTTCGAGATGACCAAGCTGGTCTCCAAGAACGTGAAGTAAGACGGCTGCGAACACAGCAGAAGGGCGGTCTCCTGCAAAGGAGATCGCCTTTTTGCTTTTTATGCTGACACCTCGCTGCGCTGCCGGGTGCCGCTCGCGGCCCCACCTGTGGCAGCCACCGCGCCTCCCACGGCCGTCAACGCCGGGGACGGACCAGCCCTGTTCCGCCGGATGCGCGGCCCTTCCGCCATCGCTCTGTCAAGTTGCCGGATGCGGGGCGACGGCCTATACTGCGGCACACGTATGGGCACCACGCGACACCGGAAGCTGGTTTGGATCGTTGCCTTGTTGTCGGCCGCCGGCCTGGGTGCGCTCGCGATGATGCTCGCCTATGGCCAATGGCAGCGGCGGCACGCCCTCCACATCGGCGCCATCGAGAACGTGGTGTTGCTGCCGTGGAACGTCAGCATCGCGGCCCGCGTGGATACCGGCGCGGCCAGTTCGGCGTTGGACGCGCGCGAAATCAAATTCCTGCGCGGCAAGAAAGAAGTCGAGTTCCAGCTGCCGGAACGTTGCGGCGGCCACCTCGTGCGCCGCCGGGTGCATGCCTGGCGCACGGTGACCTCGTCCGACGGCAAGAGCGAGGAGCGGCCGGAGGTGCAAATGGAATTCCGCTTCGGTGACCGGCGGATCCGTACCCATGTGACGCTGACTAATCGCTCGCACATGCGCTACCCGTTGCTGCTGGGCCGGCGCACGCTCAGCAACCGGTTCATCGTGGACGTGACGCAAACCAATCTGCTCCCGTCCATAGACACAACGCCCGCTTCATCACCAGGCACCCTTGGCGGACACTGAAGGCTGCTCCCAGCCGGCCGCCGTTGCCCCCCCTCCTCCGCCACCCCCCCCCATGCAAAGGTCGGAGTGAAAGCGGTGAAGCGGGAGCCGACAAGATGCTGGGCGGGGTAAAGAATTCGAGCGGGCCGGGCAGGCGCAGGAGGAGATTCACCAAAACCTCGTCAACCAATTCAGCGCCGCCCTCATCCAGAGCCTCTTACCACAACACGAGTGCGCTCGCTGCGGCAGGCTTGACCGTGAAGCACTGTCTGGGCGAGGATGACGCACGCTTTGTGGCACATGCGGCGGAACAACGACGCTTCTCGGGGAGTACACCCAGACCCGCTCTTACGTAAGCATCCGAAACCTGAAACCCAGCTTGGACGTGCCGGCCTTCTCAACGCATCCAACAACTATCTTCACGAGGTAAATCTTATGCCTTCCCGTTGCATGCTCCGGGCCGTCCGGACATTCGTGGTCTGTGTCATCCTTTGGGGCGTCGCGCGCGCAGCCGACCTCGACCTGCCGCCGCCGGGCTCCTGCACCGTGGTGGTCCTCCCCGACTCGCAGGGCTATCGCGGCCAGCATACCAAGGCGACCCCGCAGAGCACCGCACCCCTGGCGGACCCGGTCATCACTTTTGACCCCACCCAAAAGGAACTCGTCGAGCGGACCACCTTTGTGCCGGCCCGGACCGAGCACCAGTTTCTGCTCGACTACCCCATGACGCCCGCCCCCCGGCCGGCGACGTCCGCCCCTTGAACCATTCCGTACACGCTACTCATGACCCCAACATAGCCGCTCACGATGTCAAAACGCGGCCGCCTTACCTGCGCGGTATCAGGACGCGCACGGTAAGGCGGGTACACCGCATGCTCACCTATACGGCTACCGGCGATGCCAATCCCTGATAACCGCGCGGGACTCACCACGAGATCTGCAGCTCGCCGGTGAGGTTGCGGGCGATGAGGCGGCGGCCGCCGTCGGCGGTCTCGTAGGGCAGCGACTTGACCCGCTCCGGCCGGTTGTCGTTGGCGGCCATGATGACCTTGCCGCCGGGCAGCTCGGGCAGAAAAGCTATGTCCGCATTCTGCAAGCCGCGCACAAACAGGCGGCGCTTGATGCCGACGAAACCGCTGTGGCGTTCGCCGCAGGAAAGTTCGCCATCGGCCTGCTGCTTCACGAGGCAGCGGCACTCGCGATGCCACGCGCGCGGCATGCTGTAGGTCGCGCAGCCATCCTTGAGCAAGGTCTCGGCGCCCACCAGCAACGGTGCGCCGTGCGGCAGGCGCAGGCGCAGCTGGACAGCGGTCGATGGGCAATAGCCGGAGAAGAACAGGCCATTGGCGTGGCGCGCGGCGAGCACCAGCGGCGCGCGCGTCTCGGGCGCGGTCTTCTCCATGAGCCACGTCGTGCCGAACCGTGCGAGCATCCAGCGCAGCAGCCACTCCGCGGGGAAAAACTTCCGCGGGTTGTCGGGCGTCGGCAGCTTGCCGGTGACCGTGTTGCAGAAGCTGCCGCGCAACCACACGAGGCGGCCACCGTCGGGCAGCGCGCGGGTCGCCGCATAGACGCGCGTCGTCTTGCCATCCGTGACGGTGGCGCAGGTTTCAAAGCCGGCCGCCTGCCCGTCGCGCGCGACGGTATCCACACCGCCGGCGGAGAGCACCGCGCGATGCTGGAGCGTCTGGGCGACCACGCCCTCGCGAAACGCATCGCCCGCCAGGGACGTCGTGAGCTGCAGCGCGCCCTCTAGCGGCGTGACAAGTTGCAGGTTCAGCGCCTCGAGCAGGCGCGGGCCGGCATGGTTGAGCGGGCCGTAGAGCAGCACGTCGTGGCCGGAGGCGACACCATCCAGCAGTGCGGACTCCAGCGGCGTGCCGGCGTCCGGCGCGGGCGTGAGCAGCAAGGTACGGCGGTAGAGGTCCGGCTGCGCCTTTAGCGACGTGATGAAGTTCCCGGTCGAGACCACGGTGTTGAGCGGGAAGCCGTTGTTCACGGCGCTGCGCAGGAACCAGTCGCCGAAGAACGGCTCCGCGGGCCGCGGATCAGCGCCGAAGACGCGGTCATAATACTCGTCAAACGGATAGATCCAGGTGACCAGGCCGGGCTCGTCGCTGAAGTCCGCGGCGGCGCGAAGCAGGTGCGGCGTGACCTCGTTGGCGCAGGCCTCCGGCAGCTTGCCGAAGGAGTCGTCGATGGTCAGCAGGTTCAGGTGCGCGGGTCGCGTGACGCGCCCGGCGCGGTCGAGCCGCGCGGTGGCAAGCGGGAGGTAGATGTCGTGCGGCTCGCGGCCATAGCGGTCGAACCACGGGCTGTTGAGCCACCACGGGTCGTGCGTGTAGTAACGGAACGGGAATTTCTCGTCCGGCGGCAGCTCGGCGATGCGCGAGAGGTAGCCGACGATCTCCAGCCCAAAGTCGCCGTCGAGCGCGGCCCATGGCGAGTTCGGCGGCGCGATCATATGGAAGCCGCCGCGGTAGATGTCGCGCAGCGGCGAGGCCGCGGAGGCGAGGTCCGCGCCGGTGGTCAGGTTGCTGCCGCGCGTCTCGAGCGTAAAGTCCGGGCACTCGGCCCGGAAGTCGCGCCAGAAGCGCAGGATCGTGTCGCGGACTTCGCGGGCCTTCGAGAGGTCGAACTTCTTACCGTCGAACAGCACGCCCTTGGTGTCCCACGAACTCAGGGAGAAGCCGAAGCCATTCGAGAGCCAGAGGAAGTCGAAGCCGAGGTCCTTCAGGAAGTGTTTGCTCTGACCGCCCAGAAACGTGCCGAGGCTGGTGCCCGCCGCGATGCCGTGCGGGAAGCCGGCGTAGGCGTGGTCGTCGGCCTTGAGGATGGCGGAGCAGGCGACCCAGCGGCCCGCCCCCATGATGTTGCCTTGGGCGATCTCGGGATGCCGCTCGTATTTGAACGCCGACGGCGCAAACTCCGGGCCGGGATCGAACGTCTCGCCGACCAACACGGGCTTGCCTGTCTGTGCGGTGCCGACTTCCTTCAGGCAGCGCACGATCATGCGCAGCGTGCCATAGGTGATGCGGGGCGCGTCCGCCGCGTAGAGCCACGGCACCTCGTGCAGGCTAGGATTCTGCGGGTCAACCGGCCCCTTCCCCGGTGGCGGGTGGCCGATGCCGATATATTTGGCCCACTTGATCTCGTCATCCGCGTTGCCGCGGTAATCGAGGAGCTCGCTGCCGTCGGCCGTCCACAGCATCAGCGCGACGCTCTGGCAGCGGCGGATCAGCGGCCCCCACTGCCGGAAGATTTCGGAGCAGACCGCGCGCACCGCCTTTTCGTCGACGCTGCGGAACGGCTTCAGGCTCATCTCCAGCGTCACGCGCTCGAAGAGCAGCGGCTCCGGGCCGGGCAGCGGGTTCGGCGCCACGCGCAGCGGCTCCGCCGCGCGCAGGCGGACGCCCAGCGGCCCGGCCAGTGCCAGCGCGGCCGAGGCTTTGAACCATTCGCGACGGGAAAATGGCGATGATGAATTCATGGGTGCACCCTACTTTTTTCCGTCACGCCACACAAGCCGCACCTGCGCGGCAGGCCGGTTCGACCGCAGCCTGAGGCAAAGGGTGCCGGGCTGAACCGAGCGACTCCGCCTTCAGCGCACACTCGTACAACTGTGCGCTGAAGGACGCGATGCACCCTGGCACCGGGTGGCGGCGGTCTGGTTATTGTGCACGCGGGCCTTGCCAAGGCCTGCCGGCGAGGGCATAAAACAATCTGCGCCTATGAGGGCGGGCAAATCAGGAGCGCGCATGAACAACCGTGAACGTTTGCAAGCGGCGTTAAATCACCGGCAGCCGGACCGCGTGCCGGTGGACTTCGGGGCGACGGCAGTGACGGGCATCCACGTGGCCGCGCTGACGCGGCTGCGGGAGGCGGTGACCGGCGACAAGGCGTGGCGCGTCAAGGTCATCGAGCCCTACCAGATGCTCGGCGAGGTGGATACCGCGCTCGCCGCCGCGCTCGGCATCGACGTGGCCGGCCTGATCACGCGCAAGACGATGTTCGGTTTCGAGAACACGGGCTGGAAGCCGTTCCGGCTGTTCGACGGCACGGAGGTGCTCGTGCCGGAAAACTTCAGGACGACCACCGACGCGAATGGCGACCTGATGATTTATCCCGAAGGCGACCTGACCGCGCCGCCGAGCGGGCGTATGCCCAAGGGCTACTACTTCTTCGATACGATCGTGCGCCAGCCGCCGGTGGACGATGACCGCCTGAACGTGGCCGATAACCTCGAGGAGTTCGGCCTGCTCTCCGCCGAAGATCTCGCGTGGTATCACCGGCGCATCAGGGAACTGGAGGCCGACGGGCGCGGCATCATCCTGACGATGCCCGGCACGGCGTTTGGCGATATCGCCCTCGTGCCCGTGCCGTGGATGAAGCATCCCAAGGGCATCCGCGATATCGAGGAGTGGTACGTCTCGACCGTCGCGCGCAAAGACTACGTGCTGGAGATTTTCGAGAAGCAGTGCGAGATCGGGCTGAAGAACCTGGAGACGCTGATCGGCCTGCTCGGCGACCGCGTGCAGGCGGTGTTCCTGACGGGCACGGACTTCGGCACGCAGCGCGGGCTGTTCATCAGCCCCGCCGCCTATCGCGAGCTCTATAAGCCCTATCACCAGCGCGTGAACCAGCTGATCCACCAGCGGAGCAAGTGGAAGACCTTCATCCACTCGTGCGGCTCCGTGCGCGAGCTGCTGCCGGAGTTCATTGCGGCGGGCTTCGACATCCTGAATCCGGTGCAGTGCTCGGCGGTCGGCATGGATGCGCACGAGCTCAAGCGCGAGTTCGGCCGCCATCTCGTCTTCTGGGGCGGCGCCGCCAACACTCAGCAGACGCTGCAGTTCGGCACAGCCGACGAGGTCTATCGCGAATGCCGCGAGCGTATCGAAATCTTCGGCGCGGGCGGCGGCTTCGTCTTCGACGCCGTCCATAACGTGCAGGCCACCACCCCCACCCCGAACCTGCTGGCGATGTTCAAGGCGCTCAAGGATTCATGAACATGAGACCCGGCGTTTTTCTGTCGCTCGCGGCAAGCGTCATGCTCGCGAGCGCGGCGCAGCAGCCGCCGAACATCATCTTCATCCTCGCCGACGATCTCGGCTACAACGACCTCTCCTGCCAGGGCGCGACCCAGCTCAAGACGCCGGGCATTGACCGGCTCGCCAAGGAAGGCATCCGCCTCACCGACGCGCATACCGCATCGGGTGTCTGCTGCCCCTCACGCTATGCCCTGCTGACCGGCCGCTACCCGTGGCGGCGGGCGGCGGGAACCTGGGCTACGTTTCCTTCCGCGCCGCTGCTGATCGAGCCCGGCCGCCTCACGGTGCCTGCGCTGCTCAAGCAGGCCGGCTACGCCACCGGCATCGTCGGCAAGTGGCACCTCGGCTACGGCACGCGCGAGCACCCGTTGACGTGGAACGACGAGCTCAAGCCCGGCCCGCTGGAATGCGGCTTCGATTATTTCTTCGGCCACGACAACAACCGCAACCTCAATGTGGAGAACCATCGCGTCGTCGGGCTCGACCCCAGTGATCCCCTGGAGAAAGGGAAAGGCAAGCGCCGAGGCGGCGGCAAGAGCGCACTCGTCGCCGACACCACGCTCAACGCCACGACACTGCACGAGAAAGCCCTCGCGTTCATCGAGCGCTCAAAGGACAAACCCTTTTTCCTTTATTACACGCCGAACAACGTCCACGTCGGGCTGACGCCGGCCGCGCGCTTTCGCGGCACGAGCGGGTGCGGCGTCTATGGCGACTTCGTGCAGGAGCTGGATTGGTCGGTCGGCGAACTGCTCGCCACACTCGACCGCCTCAAGCTTGCCGACAACACCCTGGTGATTTTCTCCAGCGACAACGGCGGCCGCTACGAGCTGGAGGCCGTAAAGGCCGGGCATCTTTGCAACGCACCGCTGCTCGGGCAGAAAGGCGACGCCTGGGAGGGCGGTCATCGGGTGCCGTTCCTCGCGCGCTGGCCCGGGCACATTCCCGGCGGCGTTGTCTCTGATCGGCTACTGTGCCTCACCGATGTGCTCGCGACGTTCGCCAACCTCACCGGGCAAAAACTGCCGCGCGACGCCGGCGAGGACAGCTTCGACGCGCTGCCGCTCCTGCTCAACCAGCCGCCCGCCACGAGCAGCCGCACCAACCTGATCACGCAAACGCTTTTCGCGGTGACCGCCGTGACCAAACACATCGGCCCGGCCGATCTCTGGAGCGTACGCGAAGGCCGGTGGCTGCTCGTGCGCGGCCAGGGCTCCGGCAACACCACGACGAAACAGTTGCACGAAGGCAAGGCCGGCCACGGCTACTACAGCTTTTCGGCGTTGAAGTTCGTCAACAGCGACTTCACGCCCGCCGGCCAGCTCAAGCCCGACGCCCCGCCGCAGCAGCTCTACGACCTCGCCACCGATCTCGGCGAAGCAAAAAATGTTTACCGCGAACATCCCGACGTGGTCGCGCGCCTGAACAAACTCTTCGAGCAACTCCGCGACGCCGGGCGCAGCACGGAGGCGAAATGAAGCCCAGCGTCGCTCGCCGGCTTTTCCAAGGCCTGGAAATTATTCACGCACTTTTTCCAATGCTTGGAACTTTTCGCACTGCCTTTTCCAAGCATTGGAAACCGGAACGCTTAACCTTTCCAATGCTTGGGAAAAGCCACCGTTTCACTTTCCAATGCTTGGAAAAGTTGGCGTTGTGTTTTGCGCTCGCGACGGCGGTTCAGGCGCGCACGACCAACAGCATCGCGGCGCTGACCGCGCCGCAGCCGCTCGCCCGCGAGACGGTGATCGTGCAGGGCGGGCAGCCGAAGGCGCTGGTGCTGCATCCCGACTCGGCGGCGGGCCGCGCGGCGGCGGCGGTCCTAGCGCAGGCCATTCGCGAGCACACCGGCGCGCAGTTGGAGTGCCGGCCCGGCACCAAGCTCGACCGCGAGCCCAACCAAAATGTTTTCATGTTGGGCAACGTGGATTCCAACCCGGCGCTGTTTCTGCTCTACGGCAGGTTCCTGACGCTGGCGGATAATTTCTGTCCCGGCGAAAAGGGCACGCTGATCCACACGGTGTTCGATCCGTTCGGCAAGCGCGCGGATGTCATCGTCGGCGGCGCCTCCGGCGACGCCGAGCTGCGCGACGCCGCTGACGCGCTCGCAGACATCATCCGCAAGCAGCCCGCCGGTCGCGATCTCGTGTTGCGGCGCTTGTTCCTGCCGAAATACGGCGCGGAGTTTCTCAAGCGTTATCCCCTCGCCGGGCGGCAGCCGAAGGCGAGCCGCGTGGCCGAGGGACTCAAGGAAGGGCAGCGCGCGCTCGACGAGGGCAAACACTGTTCCATCGCCGCGGTGCTGGAGACCGTCGGTCAGCGCTATCTCCTGACCGGCAACAGCCTCGAGGCGAAGCTCTATGTGGCACTCTGGGCTTTGTATGCACGCAGCGCCGTCGCCGACCCGCGGAAGTACGGCGGGCCGTGGGGCTTCGACAGCGACTTCCCGTCGGGCGAGGTCGTCGCCGCGTGGGACACCATCGAACACGATCCCGTGTTGACCGATGCCGACCGGCTGATGGTCACCAAAAACATGGCGCGCTGGCTCGCGGAAGCCGTCATCCCGAAATGCGCGGGCGCGGTCAAAAGCTACAAGGTGCCGTTCAACCATCAAACCTTCCCGGCGCTCGGCGCGCTGTTCGCCGGGCTCTATTACTCGAAGAGTTGCAACACGGTCGAAGGCACGAACTGGCTCGCGATGGCCGACGCGATCTTCAAACGCCAGGCGGGCTACTTCAAACCCTATGAGGACTGCAACACCTACCAATGGCTGACGCACGGGCACCTGATGCGCTACGTCGTGGCGCGGCCCGACTTCACCGTGATCGAAAACGGCAACGCGAAGAAGATCATGGACCACTGCCTCGGCACGATGGACAACCTCGGCTACGAGGTGCCCAACGGCGACACCGGCTCGTGGAAAAATTCCGGCGAGGAAGTTTTCTGCCTCGCCACCTACGCGTTCCTCACCGGCGATCCCGACGCGCTGTGGGCGATCCGTTTCAAGGAGCAGCTCCGCTACCGCTGGTCGCTCTACTGGCTCTCGTGGTTCCACCCGGCGGCCGCCGCGGGCGCGGCGCCGACGCGCTTCAACGGCGTCTGCACCTGGCCGCTGGAGCCGCAGTACTACAAAACGTTCCTCGCCACCGCGCGTCCGCCGCTGGAAAAATGCTTCGACAAAATTTCCTTCCGCGAGGCGCTGGACCCGCAGGCCGCCTACCTGCTGCTCGACGGACTCAACAACGGCGGCCACGGGCATCGCGACGGGAACAGCCTGACGCAGCTGACGCAGTTCGACCGGATCTGGCTGGCGGACAACGATTATTTCAAGACCGCCGTGAAGTATCACAACTCGCTGCTCGTCTTCAAAGATGGCGCGTCCGCGCCGATCCCCGATTACTGCGAGCTGCTCGGCGCTGGCGAGACGCCGCACTACGGCTTCAGCCGCACGCGCCTCGCGGATTACGCGGGCGTGGATTGGGACCGGACGGTCGTCTGGCTGAAGGAGTTGAAGGCGTTCGCCGTGCTCGACCGCGTCGTGCCGAAGGAGAAAGGCCGCTATCAGTTCCGCGTGCTCTGGCACGGCATCGGTGCGCCCGAGCTCGCGGGCGACGGGATGAGGCTCACGCAAAAAGGCCCGTCGTTGCGGATTCAGCTCGCGCCCGGCCCGGTGGTTTCGCTGAACAACGACGCCGAACTCGGCAAGGCCAACTGGGAGGGCTACCCCTATGCCGATCCACTTGTGCGCTCGATGAGCGCCACCGCCGCGGTCGAGTTGGAAGCGGGCGAGCCCTATCTGTTCGCATCGGTCCTGCACGGCAGCACGAACGAGGCGACTTTGCCGTGGAAGCTGCGCCCCATCAAGAATGCCGGCGGCGTGGTGATCCAGACCGCGGACAAGCCCGACATCGGCATCGTGCTCGGCCCCGTCGCGTCATGTCCCGCCGACGTGCAGGTGATCGTCACCGATGCCAGCGGCATGACGGTGCTCGGCAGCACCAACCTCTCGCGCGCAGGCCAGCGCGAACTCGCGCCGTCCGCGCTGCCCCTCGCCGTGCCCAAGCCGAACCTCACCGCCGCCGCTGGCGCGCACGCGCACCGCGTGCTGTGGCAAGTGCAGCTCGCCTCAAGTAACGCTGCGCCGCTGTACATCACCCGCCTCGGCGCGGGCAAACTCACGAGCGGCGCGGCGCAACGCGATATTCTCGTGGCCAGCCAGGAGGGACTGCTCACCATCCTGCAGCCCGATGGCGTGCGGCGCTGGGCGCAGAATTTCTCCACGCAACTCAACGATGTGACCGCCGCCGATCTCGACCGCGACGGCCGCGACGAAATTATTCTCGCCTGTCAGGATCACCGTGTGCGCGTGCTCGATGCCGAGGGGAAACCGCGCTGGGAGCGCAAGCTCGAACTCTACCGCCGCCCCCCCTACGTGAACCTCGTCCGCACCGGCGATCTCGATGGCGACGGCGTCCCCGAAGTCATCGCCGGCGGCGAGAACTGGCGCTTCTACGCCTTTAAGGCCGATGGCACGCCGCTCTGGAACTATGAGAGCGTGCATCCCTCGCGCTCGTGCGCCGTGGCCGATCTCGATGGCGGCGGCAAGGCTGATGTCCTTTGCGGCACGCACTACTACGCCGTCACCGCCGTCAGCGGTGCGGGCCTGAAAAAGTGGGCGCATTCGCATGGCCCGATCGCCTTCGATATCGCGACCGGTTCGTTCGACGGCAACCGGACGCGCGGTGTCGTCATCGGCAGCGGCGATGGCTGCGTGCACTATCTCGACCACGCGGGCAAGCTGCGCATGAGCTTCAACACCGGCGACGAGGTCAAACACGTGCTCGCCGCCGATGTGGATGGTTGCGGGCGCGACGAAATATTCGCCGGTTCGCTCAACCACTTCGTCCTCTGCTTCGGCGCGGACGGCAAGCGCCGCTGGGCCGTGGACCTCGGCGCCGGTATCTCCGCGCTGATCGCCGCGACCGACGCCGCCGGCCACCGCGTGATCGTCGCGGGCACGCTGGAGGGCCGCCTCGTCACGCTGGCCGGCGATGGCGCCATCCTCGCCAACTCGAGGCTATCGGCCGGAGTCGTTGATCTGCTGGCGAACGGCTCCACGCTCATCGCCGCCACCGCTGGGGGGAAAGTACTCGCGCTCAACGCCACCAAGGAGGGGCGTTGATGCTGCCCCCAAAGAAAACCGTTTGCGGTTTCCCGGAGTTGGTGCTCGCTCTGGCCTTGCTGGCGTGCGCTGCCAAGGCCGCGCCCGACACCGCGTCGCTGGAGGCGATCCGCCACTGCCGCGACTTCATCCGCCAGACGCAACTGCCCGACGGCGCCTTCCGCGTCAACACCACCGGCGAGGTGCTCCGCATCTGGCCCTACTTCGGCAACGTGGGGGCCTGCGCGCTGCTCGTCGCGCACCGGCTCGAACCGCAGCCGGAGGATCTCGTCCGCGTCCGGCGCTGGCTCGACTGGTATGCCGCCCACCAGCGCGCCGATGGCAACATCCCGGATTTTTCCGGCAAGCCGACGAGCTACGCGCCCTCGCCCAAGCGCGAGGCGATCGATGTGTATCCACCCACCTACTTGAGCGCGCTGCGGAGTTATCAGCAGGCACAGCCCGAAGGTTTGCCCGCCGCCGAGTTGCTGAAGCGCGCCGGACAGGCGCTGCACGCCATCGAGGCCGCGCTCGATCCCGCCGACGATCTGACGTGGTCCTCCCTCCCACACCTCTACAAATACCCGATGGACAACGTGGATGTGTGCATCGGCCTGCTCGATGGCGCGCGGCTGCTCGAGGCGCTCGGCGCGCGCGAGCAGGCGGAGCGCTGCCGCGCGATGGTCGGCCGCACGAGCGCAGCCATCGCGCAATTCTGGCTGCCCGACACCGGCCACTTCGCATGGGCCAAGGGCACATCGCCGAAGGTGCGCACCTTTGAGAAGCCCTACCCCGACGGCGTCATCAACATCTACCTGGCGGGCGTCATCGACCCGCCGCCACCGCCGCAACTGTGGGACAACCTGCGCCGCCAGTTCGGAACCGCGCCGCGCCTCACGCCCGACCTGTGGCTGCTCGCCGCGCGCCGCTGCGGTACGCCGGAGCAGATCAAGGAGCATACCGCCGCCGCCATCCAGAGAGTGAACAGCGGCGCCATTGATTTGCAGACGGCATCGCGCCTCCTGCTCGCGCTCGCCGGCGACGCGGCGGAACCCGTGAGGGTGCCGATGAAGCTCACCGCCACCCGCAGCACGAAACAAGAGCCGACGGCGGAATCCGCGCAGGCCAACAAGTCCAAATAGGAGCCCACACCATGACCCCACCCAAAGTTCTATCCGCGCTTTTCATGGGCGCGAGCCTCGTGGCGACAGCCGGGGAGCGCGTGGATTTTTCGTTTTCTCCGCCGGAATGGCAGACGGCGATCTGCCTGCCGGACGACCCGCAGAAGACGCTCGTGGATAAGAGCGGCGCGCTGCTCTATCACTTCGGCAAGGTCGGGCACGAGTTTGCGACGCGCGTGGGCGTGGAGATCGCCAGCAACGCCGTCTGGCAGAAGCAGGAACTGCATTCGCCGCGCGTGCCGCTGGTGAAAACGTACCGCACGGCCGGCGATTTGCAGATTGTCGAGGAAGCTTTCGCCGTCACCGACCTGCAGCAGCCGAAAACTGCGGCGCCACTGCTGTGCCGTTTGGATTCTGGTGGCAAGAATCGAAACTGGGCGCACCCCACCGGCGCGGTGGCGGCCGAACTCAAGGATATCGCCCTGCACATGCACGGCTCGCTGCAGTTTGAGGCCAGCGCGCCAGCGTGCCGCGTTGCGCTCGCGCTGTGCGAAGGCTGGTGGGGCGAGCCGGGCAAACGCGTGTTGCAGCTGAACGTCGAGGGCGCGGAATCGAAGACCGTAGACACCGTCGCCGATATCGGCAAGAACAAGGCGGCGGCGTTCTGGTTCGATGCCAAGGACACCAATGGCGACGGCAAGATCGAAATCGCCGTGGACCCCGACAGCAAGGCCGGTGACAAGAGCGCCATCCTCAACGGCCTCTGGCTTTTCCCGGCCGGCACCAAGGCCGATGACGCCGCGCTGCTCGCCGGCAAAATGAATGCGACGGCGCTTGCGCAACTGGGCTCGGCGGTCCCGGCCGGTCCGGCGCGCAACGATCTGGTGCTGGTCCACGTGACGAACACCGGCAAGGAGCCGCGCACCTTCCAGCCGAAGCTACGCCTCCATGCGGCGCTCGGTTTCCGCCGCGCTGACCAGCGCATCACCGTGAACGAGCACGAGACGATCACCTCGTCGCTGAAGATGCTCGCCGACGAGTCCGGGGCGAAGGCGCAGTACGCCGTCCAACTGGAAGCGCTCACGATCAAACCCGGCCGCACGGAAGATTTCTTTGTGCTGGCCAGTACCGGCGGCACGCTCGTCATCGAACCCACGACGCTGCGGCAGGCGCGCGCCGCGCGGGAGCGGGCGATCCGCTATTGGGAAAACGTGCCGCTGCCCTACGGCCGCATCGAAGTCCCCGACGCGGGCATTCAGGCGCTCGTGGATTCCTCCATCCGCAACATCTGGCAGGCGCGCGAGATCAAGAAGGGCCTGACCGCCTTCCAGGTGGGGCCAACGTGCTACCGCGGCCTGTGGATTGTGGACGGGGCGTTCCTGCTTGAGGCGGCGACGGTCCTCGGCGCGGGCGAGCAGGCGCGCAACGGCGTCGTCTATGAGCTGACACACCAGAAGGCCGACGGTCGCATCGAGGTGATGAAAGAGTTCTACAAGGAGAATGGCATCGTCCTCTGGACCTGCGCGCGCCACGCGCAACTCACGCAGGACAAGGCGTGGCTGGAGAGCGTCTGGCCGAAGCTGGAGGCCGCCGCCGGCTACATCAAGGTGCTGCGCCAGCGCAGCCGCGAGAACGCCACGCCGCTCGATGATGGCCTGAATCCGCCGGGCGAAATCGATGGCGGACTCTCCGGCGCGCGCACCGGCTTCGAGCGGCCGGAGTTCTCGAATGCCCACTGGAATCTGCTCGGCCTGCGCGCCTTCGTCGAGGCCGCGCGCTGGCTCGGCAAGACCGCCGAGGCCGCGCGCTGGCAGGCCGAACTGGACGATATGCTGGCCACCTTCCGCAAGGCGGCCACGCGCGACCTCTGCAAGGACGACCGCGGCAACGCCTACGTCCCGATCTTCATGGCCAATACCGGCGCGGAACTGCCGCAGCGCGCGCAGTGGACCTTCTGCCACGCCGTCTATCCCGGCCAGCTCTTTGCCAAGGACGATCCCCTCGTCGCCAGCACGCTCGCCATGCTCGCCGCCTCGGAGCGCGAGGGCATGGTCTATGGCACCGGCTGGGATGCGACCGGCATCTGGAACTATTTCGCCTCGTTCTACGCGCACGCGTGGCTCTGGCAGGGCGACGGCCGCAAGGCGGCAGACGCGCTCTACGCCTTCGCCAACCACGCCGCGCCCGTGCTCGACTGGCGCGAGGAGCAGTCGCTGCGCGGCGAGAAATTCAAGAAGGTCGGCGATATGCCCCACAACTGGGCCAGCGCCGAATTCATCCGGCTCGTCACGCACCTGCTCGCGCTCGACCGCGGCAACGAACTCCATTTGTTCGAGGGCCTGCCCGCCGCCTGGACGCAAGCCGGCATGGTCACCAAGCTCAACGGCATCTGCACACCCTTCGGCAAACTCACGCTGCAACTGCAGGTCGCCAAGGACGGCAAAACCGCCGCGCTGCGCGTCGAGCCGCTCTCCGACGCCTCCTGCCAGAAAATCGTCGTCCATCTTTCCGGCTGGGCGAGCGCCGAAAAGAGCGCCACCCTCGCCCTCGACCCGAACCAGCGGAACCGGCAGGACATCAAACTCGAAAGCGGCCGGTCAATGAATTAGGAGGATGAACATGCTGCGTGCCATTGGTCTCTTGAGCCTGTCGCTTTTCATGGGTATCGCGCTTGCAGGAGAAAATCTGCCAAAAACCTCCGAGAAGTTTGAGGTCAAGGGCCACACGGCCTACCTCTATGCCGCGCCCAAGCCCGCACCGGGGAAGCCGTGGGTCTGGTATGCGCCGACCTTGAAGGGCATCTCGCTTGCGCAACGGACGATGTACTTCGAGGGCTGCTTGCGCGCGGGCATCGGCATCGCCGGGTTCGACCTCGGCGAAGTACGCGGTGCGCCCGCCAGCACGGAGCAGTTCACGTGCTTCTACGACGAGATGGTCAAGCGCGGTTTTGCCGCCAAGCCCATCCTGCTGGGCCAAAGCCGCGGCGGGCTGATGATGCTGGCGTGGGCGGTACGCCACCCCGAGAAGGTGCAGGCCTTCGTCGGCATCTATCCGGTATGTAATCTCGGCACCTGGGCGCTGAAGAATTTGCCGGTCACACTCGCTGATTACAAGCTGACCGAGGCCGAACTCCGCGCCAATCTTGCCGCGCTCAATCCACTGGACAATCTGCAAGGCCTGCTGACGAACAAGGTGCCGATGTTCGTCGTGCAGGGCGATGCCGATGCCGCGGTGCCCTACCCGGAAAACACGCAGATCTTGAAAGCGCGTTACGAGTCCGGCGGCGGACAGATCACGGTGAAGTTGATCCCCGGCGAAGGTCACAAAGTATCGCCATCGTATTTCGAGTGCCGGGAATTGCTCGAATTCGTTCTGAAACAGGCCGGCACAAAGGCCCGGTGAGCAGCGCCTGAATCAAGTGGAGAGCAGAAGAGTGTGCTTTTCAGACTGTCTGCCCGGTTTTTGGCTGGGCAGCGGCCAATAAATGGGCCATGTTCGCGTTGGTTATGAGACTCCAAGGCCTGATGAAAAAGACCATCCATCTCGGTGCATGCGGGAGGCTGTATTCATGAACACACATCGTCGGTTTCCAATCCTGGTATTTTTTGGGGTACTACTTCTACCCTATCTGGAAACTTCGGCGGCGACGACGCAGGTGGTGGTACGGGCGGAGAAGGCGAATGCGGTCAGCTTCGCCGTGCAACCGGCGAAGTTCGTGCGGTTCGTCATTCACGCGAGCAGTTCGGGGCAGGCGTGCCTCGATGAGCTGGAGATTTTCGGCGCCGCCGGCAAGAAGAATCTGGCTCTCGGCAAGGAGGGCGCGAAGGCAACGGCGTCATCGTGTCTGCCGGGCCACGCGATTCATCAGGTCGCCCACCTGAACGATGGTCTCTATGGCAATGACCATAGCTGGATCGCCGCGGGCAGAGCGAGCGAGTGGGTGCAGATCGAGCTGCCGCAGGCGGCGCCCGTCGCGCGGGTGGTCTTCTCGCGCGACCGCACCGGTCACTTCCACGATCGCGTTCCGGTGGCCTACGAGGTGCAGCTTTCGCTCGATGGCAAGGATTGGCGGAAGGTCGCCGCGGTGGCGGGAGCGAACCTGGCGGGCCGAGCACCGGCCGCGCCACGCCCGCCCATTGTGCCGTTGCCGGAACCGGCGACCTACGACGCGCTGGTGCGCTACGCGTTCCTCTGCGAGCGCGCAACCTGGCAGCGCCTGAACGCGACGGATCATCTCTCGCCGTTGCAGAAAGAAATCCCGTACTGGAGCGCCATCGCGCGGCTCACGCCGACGGCGCGCGCGCTGGTGCAGATGGAAGAGCTGCTCGCGCGGTTGGCGACGAAGGGCGTGGCGGTGGCGGACGGACAAACAGAACTGGCGGCGCTGCGCCAGCGGTTCGCGGCGGGCGACAGCGAAGCGCTCTACCTCGACGTGCGGCAGGCGAAGCGCCGGCTCATGCTGGGCGATCCCGACCTCGCGCCACTGCAGCGGGTGCTGTTCGTGAAGCGGCATCCCTACCTTTCGACGCACAACTACAGCGATGTGCTGGACTCGCAGTTCCGGCCGGGCGGCGGCATCTGTGTGCTGGAGACGCCGCGCAATGCCAGCCGGCTCGACCCGGCGGCGGCGCGGCTGGAGACGCTGTTCGACGCGAGCGCTGGCATCGCGCGCGACGCGACGGCGGACTTTGAGGCGCGGAAAATATATTTTGCCTATCGCCCCGGCGCGCCCAAGGCGGGCGAGCAGGAGCCGTACTGGCACCTGATGGCACTCGACGCGGGTGGCGGCGCGGCGCAGCAACTGACCGAGGGGCCGTTCCACGATTACTATCCGTGCCCGCTGCCGGATGGCGCGCTCGCGTTCATCAGCACGCGCTGCAAGGCGCGCTTCCTCTGCTGGCGGCCGCAGGCGTTCGTGCTGTTCCGCAGGGAGACCGGCGGCGATATCCGCCCGCTCTCGTTCGCGAACCTGAGCGAGTGGTCGCCGGCGGTGATGCGCGACGGGCGCATCCTCTGGACGCGGTCGGAATACATCGACAAGGGCGCGGACTTCGGCCACACGCTCTGGGCGATCCGCCCGGACGGCACGCACCCGGAGCTGGTGTTCGGCAACGACACGCCGAACTGCTACATCAACGGCCGCGAGGTGCCCGGCTCGCGCGAAATGCTCTGCACGATCTTCTCGCACGGCGGCGACCACAACGGGCCGCTCGGCCTGATTGATCTCGCAAAGGCGCAGTCGCCGGCGGACACGAACGCGCTGCTGAACATCACGCCGGACACCGTGGCGCACTACAACATGAGCTGGCCGCGGCAGGAATGCTGGCGCGATCCGGTGCCGGTGTCGCACGACTACTTCCTCGCCAGCCACGCGCCCGCCGACCGTTGGGGCTTGTTCGTCGCGGATCGCTGGGGCAACCGCGAGCTGCTCTATCTCGACCCGAACATCGGCAGCATGACGCCGACGCTGCTGCGACCGGAGCCGCGCCCGCCGGTGCTCGGCGCGAGCGCGCCGACGTTCGCCGATAAAGCGCTCGGGCAGTTCACGGTCGCCGACGTCTATCAGGGACTCGAGCCCGCCGTGCCGCGCGGCAAGGTGAAGTTCATCCGCGTCTGCGAGGAAGTGCGCGCGGGCCTGGAGCAGCTGCCGAGCGGCGAATATCGCCGCGACCACGGGCCGGTGTTCGCCGATTTCTATGCGACGCCGATCCACAAGGTGAACGGGCCGTGCGGCTGGCCGAGCTATGTGGCGAAGGCGTCGCTCGGCCTCGCGCCGGTCGCCCCCGACGGCTCCGCGACCTTCACCGCGCCCGCGGGCCAGGTGGTTTATTTCGAGGTGCTCGACGAAAACCTGAACGAGCTGCAGCGGATGCGCAGCGTCGTGCAGCTCCAGCCGGGCGAGCGACGCAGTTGCATCGGCTGTCACGAGCACCGCCACAGCGCGCCGCCGACGGCGCCGTCTCTCGCCGCGCGCCGCGCGCCCGACTCGCTCGTGCCGCCGCCGTGGGGCGCGGTGCCGTTCAGCTTCGAGCGCGTCGTGCAGCCGGTGCTCGATGCCAAATGCGTGCGCTGCCACGACGCCAACCACAAGCAGAAGCTCAACCTCGCCGGCTCGCTCGATGCCGAGAAGATACCCGCCTCCTACCGCACGCTGATCGCCGGCGGCTGGGTGCATTATTTCGATATGACCTACCGCCTGCGCCACTCCAAGGCGGAACCACTCACGTTCGGCACGCTTAAGAGCCGGCTCTGGCAGGTGCTCAACGCCGGGCATCACGAGGTGCAGCTCACGCGCGACGAGATGCACGCGCTAAAATGCTGGATCGACCTGAACTGCCCGCTCTGGCCCGACTACACCCCGCGCCCGCAGCGCCCCGGCCCGCAAGCGACGGCGAAACGAGATTGATGATGACCGTTCGCAATTTCATTTTTTCAAACCTTGGATGTTCTGCCAATCGCGAGGGGAAAGAATTCCTGACCAACCTCATCGCGCGCGAGCCACGCTTGCCAAGCGGAGCAACCGCTGTGCTCCGCGCTGCCACTAGCTGGGAGCGGCGGCATTCCTGCCGTTGCAAAGGAGCCATCAAGCGTAGGCTTTGCACACGATTCTACGGCCACGGCATGGCGGCCCCACTATGCGGGGCGGTGAGGACACCGCCCCGCCCAGCTAGTCAGACTGCCGCCGCAGAATCTCTCTGCTGTGGGCGGGGCTTTCCAGCCCCGCGACCCCCACTGCACACAGCCGCGGGGATGGAAAGCCCCGCCCACAACGGAATCGAAAGGAAACCACATGAAGAAAGTCACACTCCCAACTCTCACCGCACTGCTGCTGGTGTCGCTGGCGACCGCTCACGCCGCGACGTGGCATGTGGCCACCAATGGCAATGACAAGAGCGAGGGCTGCGGGCCGGAGCCGTTCCGTACCATCCAGCACGCGGCCGAGGTTGCGCAGCCAGGCGATGTGATCACCGTCCACGCGGGCGTCTATCGCGAACGGATCAATCCGCCGCGCGGTGGCGAGTCCGAAGCCAAGCGCATCACCTATCAGGCCGCACCCGGCGAACTGGTGGAGATCAAAGGCTCCGAGGTCGTGAAGAACTGGACGAAGGTCGACGGCGATGTTTGGAAGGCGACGCTGCCGAATGCCTTCTTCGGAACTTTCAATCCGTTCAGTGACTTGATTCGCGGTGACTGGTTCAACGGCAAGGGCCGTGAGCATCACACCGGCGCGGTCTATCTCAACGGTGACTGGCTGATCGAGGCGGCGAAGCTCGACGAGGTATTGGGCAAGGTAACCAGCAAGCCGCCGGCGAAGTCCGCGCACAAGGAATACATCATCAACCTGACGTGGCTGCGGCCCGGCGAGGGCGCGGAGAAAATTCCCTTCACCAGCATGACGGGCAATCACGAGCTGAAAAAAGCACCATGTTCCGAGGGCGGCGAATGCGTCGGCTGGCTCGAGCCCGGCGACTGGGTGCGCTGCGCGCGCGTCGAGTTCAAGCAACCCACCGAACAGCTCGAACTCCGCGCCTCGTGCGCCGCGGCTGGCGCGGTCATCGAGGTGCGTCGCGATTCCGCCACCGGCGAATTGCTCGGCAGCCAGGGGCTGGCCAACACCGGCGGTTGGCAGTCGTGGGTTTCGTGCAAGGTGCGCGTCAGGCCGTTGAGCGGAGCGCAGTCGCTGTGCTTCGTCTTCAACCGCGGCGGCAGCCCGGTCGTACCGGCAGCCCCGCTGTGGTTCGCGCAGGTCGATAAGGACAACACCACGATCTGGGCGCAGTTCAAAGGCGTCAATCCAAACGAGCAACTGGTTGAGGTCAACGCGCGCCAGACGGTTTTCTATCCCGACAAGCCGGGAAAGAACTTCATCACCGTGCGCGGCTTCACCATGCGCCACGCGGCGACGCCGTGGGCGCCGCCGACCGCCGAGCAGCCGGGCCTGATCGGTACGCACTGGAGCAAAGGGTGGATCATCGAGAACAACATCATCAGCCACTCGATCTGTTCCGGCATCGCGCTCGGCAAGCATGGCGATCAGTTCGATAACACCTCGGCGAATTCCGCCGAGGGCTATGTGAAGACCATCGAGCGCGCCCACGCCCACGCCATCCCGTGGACGAAGGAAAACATCGGCCACCACATCGTGCGCAACAACCACATCTCGCACTGCGAGCAGACGGGCATCGTCGGCAGCTTGGGCTGCGCGTTCAGCAGCGTCACCGGCAACGTGATCCACGACATCCACATCCGGCGGCTCTTCACCGGCGCGGAGATGGGCGGCATCAAGTTCCACGGCGCGATCGATACGGAGATCAGCAGCAACCACATCTACCGCACCTGCCGCGGGCTCTGGCTCGACTGGATGGCGCAGGGCACGCGCGTCTCGCGAAATCTGTTCCACGACAACCTCGCGGAGGATCTGTTCGTCGAGGTGAACCACGGCCCGTTCGTCGTGGATAACAACCTCTTCCTCTCGCCGGTCGCGCTGCTCGACATGTCCGAAGGCGGCGCTTACGTGCACAATCTGATCACCGGAAAGATCATCAGCACCGAAGAGCTGCGGCGGGAGACCCCCTTCCATCCCGCGCATTCGACCCAGGTCGCAGGCTTGGCCACTATCAAGGGTGGCGATAATCGCTATTATAACAACCTGATCATCGGCGCGGGTGCAGGCGTCGCCGAACCGCCGAAGAAGGATGACCGGCATCGCCGCGTTGCCGGGTATGGCACGTGGGTCTATGACGCGCGTGAATTCCCGTCGTACACCGGCGGCAACGCCTATCTCAACGGCGCGCGGCCCTACGGCAAGGAAGAGCAGGTCAGCGGAGCAGCCCCGACCGATCCGCAGGTGCAACTCGTGGAAGAAGGGGCGCATACCTTCCTGCAATGCAACCTGACGGATGCTGCGTTGAAGGCAAAGACCGCGCTCGTGACCACCAAGCTGCTGGGCAGGGCAAAGATTCCGGGCGTCGCCTACGAAACCGCCGACGGTTCGCCGCTGCAGATCGACGCCGATTATTTCGGGAAGCAACGCGATGCAACGAACCCGACGCCCGGCCCGTTCGAGAAGCCGGGGAGTGGAGCGCTAAAGCTCAAGGTCTGGTAAAAGGTCATGGCATGAAATGTTTGGTTTCTATTTTCGCAGTTCTGCTGCTGGCACCGTTGGCCGCGCTGCCCGCGGTGGCAGATGCGAAAACGACGGAACAAGCGCCGATCCACGGGATGGAGGAACTGCGCGCGTTGCTGGCCAATGCGGTCAGCAAGCAGGCGAGGGAGTTGGTGATTCCTCCGGGCATCTACCGCGGCGGGCCGGGAAAAGACAGCAGGACGGTGCTCACGCTCGACCATGTCCAAGACCTCCAGATCAAAGCCGCCGGCGTGATCATGGTTTGCACGCGGCTGACCCGGGCGTTACAGATCGAGCATTGCAAGAACCTTGGCATCAGCGGGCTGGTTATCACCTACGATCCCCTCCCGTTCACGCAAGGCGACATTGTCAAAGTCGCCGACGATGGCAGCTGGGTGGAGGTGAAGATTCATCAGGGGTATCCGCTCAAAGCCTACTCGCGGATTGACGTTGTTGACCACACCACCCGGATGCGTAAACGCGGAATGCCGTTCCTGTGGGGCGCAAAGGCCAGCCTGACGGAAGCTGGCGTGGTCCGGGTAACGCAGAAGGATCTCGGCAAAATTGCCGGGGTCGGCGATCTGGCCTCGATGAGCACCGGATCGGAAGCCGGGTTCCCCTGTCATGGAGTGGTCATCGCCGATTCCGAAGCAACGGTGCTCGAAGACTTCACCGTGCATTGCGCGCCCGGGATGGGGATTCTCGAAAGCGGTGGCGAAGGCCGTGCGCATTTCAACCGCGTGCGCATCGTGCCCGGCCCGTCTCCGGCCGGTGCGACCGAACCACCGATCCTCACTACGTCTTGGGATGCGATTCAGCACAAAACCTGCCGCCAAGGGCCGCTGGTGGAAAATTGCGTCATCAAGGATGCCGGTGATGATTCATGGAGTATTCAGGCCAGCGACTATCTGGTTCTGAAGACAGAGGGGAACCGTGCGGTCGTGGCGGCCCGAGACCACGGCGCGAATAATCTGCAAGCGGGAGATCGCCTGCGGCTGTCCTTGGATTCACCGGAAGTGACCATCCGGCAAGTCGTCAGGAAGATCGCGCGGCAGGAAGCCGGATTGTCTCCGGCGGTGTTGGAGCAATTGAACGAGGCGAAGCAGTATTCCAGTTGGCGGGTGAGTGCAGACTGTCTGGAATTGATGTTGGACAAGCCTATGCCCTGCGCTGTGGGCGCATCGGTCTATTCGCCAGATCGTCATGCCGAAGGTTATATTTTCCGCAACAATCAGGTACATAGCTCGGGACGCATCCTGCTCAAGTCCGGCAATGGCGTGATCGAAAACAACAGGCTGACGGATCTGCACGGAATTATGGTCTGTCCGGAAATTCCGGGGGACGCCGCTGCCGGGATGAGGCACATCATCATCCGGAATAATGTCCTGATCGCTCCGGGGCATTGCTGCGAAAACACCTCATCAGCGCAGGCCGGCGCGATTGCCGTCGTCGCCGAGGCACGCGATCCGAAAAACAAAGGCCGAAAACTGTTCCGCCCTCCGGGCTTGTTCGAGGATGTCCTGATTGAAAACAATAGCATCCAGGACAGCGATGGCGTGGGGATATTGGTCACATCGGCCAGACACGTGGTCATCAAAAACAACCGGATCAGCGGTTCGCATCAAAACCCGCCACTCAGGTTCGGCGCCGCCGCCGGGGTTGACCAGGGCTGTGCCGTCTACCTTGCGCAGTGTGCTGGAGTGGAATTCACAGACAACCAGGTTGAAAAGCCCGGCAGGTTTCTGCAAAAGGGGCTGATCGTCAGCGACGATGTCGTCGACTTAAAAAATGATGGAAAACTAACAACCCAAGAAGCTCCTCCCTGAATCACGTCCTTTCGCTTCTTACCGCCAGTTACCAACGGTGGAGAAGCGAAGGTTTCCTTGCGCGACAAGATTTGATTTGGGAAGTATTGCCGACACACGACCCGTTCGAGAATCCGGGTTGAGGCACGGTGAAGCTCAAGACTTGGTGAAAGGATCGAAGCATGAAACGTAGTTTGAGCCTCCTTGCAGGACTGCTGCTGACCTTGTCCGGCCTACGTGCCGCCGGGGCGGAGCGACCGAACATCCTCTGGCTCACCGCCGAGGACATCTGTCCGCACCTCGGCTGCTACGGCGACAAATATGCCCTCACGCCCAACCTCGACCGGTTCGCGCAGCAGGCCGTCCGCTACACGCAGGCGTTCGGCATCACCGGTGTCTGCGCGCCGAACCGCTCGTGCCTGATCACCGGTGTCTTCCCAACGCGGCTGGGCAGCCACGGCATGCGCTCCACCACGACGCTGCCGTCGGCGGTGAAATGCTTCAGTGAGTACCTGCGCGAAGCAGGCTACTACTGCTCCAACAACGCCAAGACCGACTACAACTTTGCCGTGCCGAAGACAGCGTGGGATGAGTGCAGCAACAAGGCCCACTATAAGAAGCGCCAGCCGGGCCAACCGTTCTTCGCCGTGTTCAACCACGAGGTCTGCCACGAGGGCCAGATTCGCGTACCGGAAAAGCGTTTTCAGCAGAACACCGCCCGCCTTACGCCAGCCCAGCGCCACAACCCCGCCCGGGCGCCCGTGCCGCCGTTTCATCCCGACACGCCCGAGGTGCGCCGCGACTGGGCGCGCTACTACGACAACATCACCGCGATGGATTACCAGATTGGCGACAAACTCAAGGAGTTGGAGGACGCCGGGCTCGCCGAGGATACCATCGTCTTTTTCTTTGGCGACAACGGCACCGGCCTGCCGGGGATGAAAAAGTGGATCTGGGAAGGCGGCCTCCATGTGCCGCTGCTGGTGCGCTTCCCCAAGAAGTGGCAACACCTCGCGCCCATGCCGAACGCCGCGGTTACCGACCAGCTGGTCAGCTTCGTGGACTTCGCACCAACAGTGCTCGCCCTCTGCGGCGTGAAGCCGCCGTCGCACCTCCAAGGCGTGCCGTTCCTCGGCGCAGGCACAGTCCAGCGCCTCTACGTCCACGCCATCCGCGACCGCATGGCCGAGCGGGCCGACTGCGTCCGCGTTGTGCGCGACCGACGCTACCAGTATCACCGCAACTTCATGCCGCACCTGCCGTGGTCGCAGTTCGTCAGCTACACCGAGGCCATGCCGACGATGCAGGCGTGGCGTGCGCTGGCCGACGCTGGCAAGCTCACCGGCCCCGCCGCGCGCTACTTCGCGCCGACCAAGCCGGCCGAGGAACTCTACGACGACGAGAGCGACCCGCAGCAAATCAACAACCTCGCCGCCGACCCGCAGCACCGCGCCACGCTGGAACGGCTGCGCGCAGAGTGCCTGCGCTGGATGCAGGAGACCGGCGACCTCGGCCTGCTGCCCGAGCGCGAGATGCTGCTGCGCGCCGCCGGCCGCACGCCGTGGGAAATCGCCACCGACACGCAGCGGAATCCGCTTGCCGGCCTGCTCGCCGCCGCCGACCTCGCCAATGCGCGGCAGCCTGCCAATGCACCGCGTCTCGCGGCGCTGCTGGAAAGCGGCGAACCCGCCCTGCGCTGGTGGGGCGCGCTCGGCCTCGTCGCGCTCGGTGCCAACGCGAAGCCGGCCGAACCCGCATTGCGCAAGGCACTGGCCGATGTCTCTCCGGATGTCCGCATCGCCGCCGCCGAGGCCATCGGCAACCTGGGCGACGATGCCGCCGCGCTGGCGGTGCTGACCACGGCGTTGAAGGACGAGAATGAATTTGTGCGGCTGGCCGCGCTGAACGTGCTCGACCGCTTCGGCGCGCGGGCCAGACCGGCGCTGCCGGCGATCCGTGGCGCGGCGCTGAAGTCAAAGGGCCCGGTCGCCGGCTATGTCGGTCGCATGATCGGCTACCTGCCGGCCTGGATCGAGACCGGCCGGCGGGAGGTGGGAAACGAATGAGCGTCAGGCAACGCGTGAAAGCCTCTAAGGCCTGGAAAAGCGGCGGCCGTTTTTCCAAGCCTTAAAAAAACAGCCCATGACTTCCAAGCCCTGGAAAGGCACGCAGGAAACCTATGAAAATCATCACATGGTTAAGTCTCGCCGTCGCGTTGCTTGCGCCGCCGCCGGCGCTTCACGCGGCCGACAAACCCAACATCCTCTGGCTTTCCTGCGAGGACACCTCGCCGTGGCTGGGCTTCTGCGGCGAGAAATACGCGCGCACGCCGAACCTCGATGCGCTCGCGCGCGGCGGCGTCTACTATCGCAACGCGTTCGCCACCGCGCCGGTCTGCGCGCCCTCGCGGTTCGCCATCATCACCGGTTGCTATGCGACCAGCTACGGCACGCAGCGCCTGCGTTCGCACTTCCCCGTGCCGGACACGCTCAAGGGTTTCCCCACCTATCTGCGGCAGGCCGGCTACTACTGCTGCAACAACGTCAAGACCGACTACAACACCAGTGCCGAGAAGCGCCTCATCGAGGAGTCTTGGGATGCGTGCAGTGGCGGCGCCCACTGGCGCAACCGCAAGCCGGGCCAACCGTTCTTCGCGGTCTTCAACCTGACCGAGACGCACCAAGGGCAGGCGTTCGAAAGCACGCCGCCGAAACTCAAGCCCGAGGAACGGCACGATCCGGCCACGGCGCCGATCCCGCCCTACTATCCCGACACGCCCACTGCCCACCGCACGATGGCGCGCGTCCATGACTGCATCACCGCGATGGACCAGCACGTGGGCCTTCTGCTCAAGGAACTGGATGAGGCGGGGCTGCGCGACAACACCATCATCGTCTTCTGGCCCGACCATGGCCAGGGCATCCCGCGCGGCAAACGCACGCTCTGGGACACCGGCCTGAAAATCCCGCTGGTCGTTTGGCTCCCGGAGAAGTATCGCTCCCTCGCGCCCGCCGCGCCCGGCGGCACGTGCGACCGGCTGGTCAGCCTGATGGATCTGGGCCCGACGATGTTGAGCATCCTTGGCCTGTCGATCCCGCCGCACATGCAGAGCCGAGCGTTCCTCGGGTCCGCCGCCGCTGCACCGCGCAACTATATCTTCGGCGCGCGCGACCGCGTGGACGAGGTCAACGAAGTCTCGCGCTCGGTCCGCGACGCGCGCTTCCTCTATATCCGCAACTTCATGCCCGACGTCTCGTGGGCGCAGCCGGAGACCTACTCCGAACAGCTCAAGTTGCGCCGCGAGATCACACAACTCGCCGCCGCCGGCAAGCTCAACACCGCCCAGCTCACCTATGCCGCGCCCCGCAAGGCGGTCGAGGAGCTCTACGACACCGACAATGACCCGTGGCAGATCACCAACCTCGCGACCGATCCCGCGCACAAGCAGGACCTCGAGCGCCTGCGCAAGGCGCTGCGCGACTGGCAGACCGAGATGCGCGACCTCGGCATGCTCCACGAGACACAGGCCGGCAAGTTCTGCGAGCGGTCCGGCAAATCGCTCATAGAAACCATGAGCGACACCAACCGCTTCACGCTCGAACGTGTGCTCGATACCGCGTGGCGCGTCGGGCAGCCGGACCAGACCGCGGAGTTCGCCAAGCGACTGACCACCACCGGCCCGACGGTCAAGTATTGGGCCGCCATCGGCCTGCGCGTCGCCGGCCACGAGGCGGCCGTGGAGGCCAAGGACGCGTTGCAGAAGGCGCTCGCCGATGAAGCGCTCGCGGTGCGCATCGAGGCGGCGGGCATCCTCGTCGCGCAGTTCGACGACCGCGCCGCGCTCGATCAACTTGCCGCGGTACTCACCAACGCTGACGAGAACGCCCAAGTCCACGCCGCGCGTACGCTCCAGCTGCTCGGCGAGAAGGCGCGGCCCGCGCTGCCCGCCCTGCAGGCGGCGCTGCCGAAAATCAAAAATATGTTTGCCCGCTGGGGCGTGCAAAACGCGATCTGCAACCTGACCGGCGCCGAGAACACGATCTTCCAGCAGAAGGCGAAAGCCGCCGGCAACAAAAAGAAGAAGGCCGCCCAGCAGCCATGAATCCATCTACCAACCGGCGCGGTTTCCTAAAGCAATCGACGGGCGCGATGCTGCTCGGCCTCGGTGCCGGCCACACCGCGACGTCCCGGACGGCGTGCGGCGTACGCACGCTCGCCTTGCCGGCGGCCATCGCCATGTGGGACTTTTCGTGGCTCCTGCGCCATGAGCCGGGCCACGAGGTTGGCAGCGAATTCGCGAACTGGGACAAGATCCTCGATGAGCTGGTGGCGCGCGGCTACAACGCCATCCGCATTGACGTCTTCCCGGCACTGGTCGCCAACGGGCCTGACGGCAAGCTGGCGGAAAGTTTTCTGTTCCCGCGTAACAGCAAGCGCCCGCAGATGTGGGGCAACCAGTTCTCGACCGCGATCCAGCCGCGGCGTGCGCTCAAGGACTTCATCCCGCGCTGCCTCGACCGCGGCCTGCTGCTAGGCCTCTCGACCTGGTTCTTCGGACCGGGCGTGGAAAAGATCACCGGCCTCGACGGTTTTGTCCGCGTCTGGGACGAGACCTTGTGCTTCCTCAAGGACAACGATCTGCTGCACAACATCTATTACGTGGATTTGCTGAACGAGTATCCACTCTTCAGCGGCTTCAAATGGCTGCGCGGACAGATGGATGGCGACATCGAGACCCGCTCGGCCAAGGCAAAGAGCGAGGGCGTACACGAGTGGAAAGAGAAGGCCGGCAACTACAACGGCGCGGCCGCGCGCAGTTTCTACACCGGTTTCGCCAACGACGCGCTCGACCGCCTCCAGCCAAAGTGGCCCGACCTGGATTTCCTGTTCTCGCTGACCTTCAACGGCAGCGCCGACTGGCGCGCGATGGCACCGACGAAGATTGCCGCGCTCGACGTTCACTATTGGTTCGTCATGAACCAGCTGCTGGGCGACCGCTCCACGGGCTACTGGCAGAACATTCACAACCTGGCCGAAACCGAAGAGGCATTTCCGCAGGTGCAGGCCGCGCTCCTGAAAAATTGGGCGGCACACAAGCCGCAGCTCATCGAATGGATGGATCAGCACATGGCGGAAGTCGCCGCGCTCGGCCGCCAGCACCACAAGCCGGTCGGTAACACCGAAGGCTGGGGCCTCATCAACTGGCTCGACCACCCGGCGCTGACCTGGGACATCATCAGGGACGCCGCCGAAATCTGCGCCGGCCTCGGCCGCAAGCACGGCTACCGCTTCAACTGCACCTCCAATTTCACGCACCCGCAATTCCCGCGCCTCTGGGCCGACATCGCCTGGCATCAGCGCATCACCGCCAAGATCAGGAGCACATGACTATGAATACCACCCATCCGACCGGAGCCTCCCGCTACGTCGTCCTCGTCTGCATCGTCGCCACGCTCGGCGGGTTGCTGTTCGGTTACGACACCGGCGTCATCTCCGGCGCGATCGAGGCGCTGACGGCGCGCTTCGCGTTGAGCGAGGCGATGAAGGGCTGGGCCTCCGGCTGTGTGCTGCTGGGCTGCGCCGCCGGCGTGCTCGCGGTCGGCCCGCTCTCCGACCGCTACGGCCGCCGGCTCGCGATGTTCCTCGCGGCGGCGATGTTCCTGGTGTCCGCCATCGGCACGGCGTTGCCGAACGATGTCTGGACCTTCATCGCGTTCCGCCTTGTCGGCGGCATCGGCATCGGCATCGCCTCGATCTCGACGCCGATGTACATCGCCGAGATCACGCCCGCGCGCATCCGCGGCCGCATGGTCGCGATGAACCAGATCGCCATTGTCAGCGGCATCGCCGCGACGGCCTTCATGAATTACTACATCGCCGGCCAAGGCGACCAGGCGTGGAACATCGCCACCGGCTGGCGCTGGATGTTCGCCGCCGGCATCGCGCCCGCGCTGGTCTTCGGCGCGCTGCTGCTGTTGATCCCGGAAAGCCCGCGCTGGCTCGTGGAGATGAAGCGCGAGGACGAGGCGCGCCAGATTCTCACCAAGGTCGCCGGCGCTGACTTTGCCGCGACGGAAATCACCGCCATCCGTGACTCGCTCTCCGGCGAGAAGGGTACGTGGTCGGAGCTGTTCTCGAAAACGTTGCTGCGCCCGCTGCTGCTCGGCATCACGCTCGCGATTCTCCAGCAGGTCACCGGCATCAACGTTTTCATGTATTTCGGCGCGACGATTTTCAAGACGATGAGTTCCTCCACTGGCGTGGATGCCGGCCTGCTCCAGCAGATCATCATCAACGGCTCGGGCGTCTTCTTCACGCTCATCGCCATCGCCACCGTGGACAAATGGGGCCGCAAGCCGCTGATGCTCGTCGGCACCTCCGGCATGCTCATCAGCCTCGTCGCCATGGGCGTGATGGCGCAGACGATGAGCGATCCCACCGCCGCGAGCCGCCTGATGCTCGCGTTCATCGTGCTCTATATCGCCTGCTTCGGCCTGTCCGTCGGCCCGGTGGTCTGGGTGATTCTATCCGAGATTTTTCCGACGGCAGTCCGCGGCCGCGCACTCGGCCTCGCCACCTTCTGCCTGTGGGTGAGCGATTACGCGGTGACACAAACCTTCCCGATGATGGACGCGAAGGACTCGTGGTTCGTCGCGCACTTCAACCACGCCTTCCCGTTTTATATCTACGCCGTGTTCTGCATCGTGCTGATCGTCGTCATGTGGCGGTTCGTCCCGGAAACCAAAGGCCGCTCCCTCGAAGAGATTGAGCGCAGCTGGCATCGCGAGAAGTAAAGGGAAGAAGGCAGAAGGATGGATGAGGAAGGCCGGAACAGGGAAATCCTCTTCCAACTTTCCTGATTTCCTCATTCGAAAATCCGAGCAGCGCGATGCAGGCTGCTGCTTCTGCCGTGATGCGGCGCAGCTCTATGGTGGGTGTGGGTGCGCCGCATCAGAGACGCGGCCTACAAGTTTATCCCGCGCGCCGATCATGATGTAGGCCGGGTCTCCGACCCGGCGCACTCAAGCAGAACAAAATATTCGCCATGCAAAAACCAAAGCCACGCCGTGATCCTGCACGCCGCGCTGGTCGCCTATGTTGTAGGAGCCCGGTCCCTACTGGACGATGCAGCGCATGGGGCGCATCACCGACCAACGCACATTTCGCCGGCAGGGACCGGGCTTCTACAGGCAAGCGCGCGGTGCACTCCACGGCGGCGGCGCTTGCGCCGGACGGGGCGGCCTGTTAGCGTGCGCAGCGTTTCCAATGAACGAGGGAATCCCAGCGTTGAAGAAGATCGCCTTCCTGCTCCTCGCCAACCTGACGCTTGTCGCGACGGCCGCGCCGCCGGCCGCAGCCAATCCCTATGACCGGCAAATCGCGGAGCACATCGCCTTGCTCAATGCCCCGTCGCCACACGTCCGGCAGCGTTCGGTGGAAGCTTTGGGGTTTCTGCGCGCGCAGAGCGCCGAGGCTGCACTGCGGGCGCGGCTGGGCGATGCCTCCGCGGAGGTCCGCCGCCAGGCGGCACTGGCGCTGGGCTGGTGCGGCGGACGCACTGCGGTGTCGCCCCTGCTGGCGCAACTCGATGATCCCGACTGGCTGACGCGGCAGGCGGCGCACGTTGCCCTCGAGAACCTCACCGGCATGGAGTTTCCGTTCAACGCGCTCGCACCCGACGGCGAGCGGCAGGGTCAGGCGCAAACCTGGCGCGCCTGGTGGCGGCAGGCACCGGCTGACCGCCCGCCCGCCGACGTGCTGGCACTGCTGGCAGCGCCGCCGCCGTCCTCCCATGGTTGGCACATGACGGTCTCCAGCGCGTATCGCGGACCGCCGGAGGTGCTGCTGGATGGCGAACTGACGACGGGCATCTGGCAGACCAAGGGTGTGGCGCCCTCGCAGTGGTGTCAGGTTGATCTAGGCGCGTCGAACGAGGTGCACTCGGTGATGGTCCACCAATACGGTGCCGGCTACTGCATGACGGACTACGAGGTGAGCACCAGCCTCGACGGCAAGGCTTTTGAGCACGCCGTGCGCCGCCGGGAAACTTCGCCGGTGGAATTAAGCGTCAGCTTCCCGTCGCGTCCGGCGCGCTTTGTTCGCATCACCAGCTTTGCCTCGGAGCAAAAGCGCTATCCAACCACGTTCCGCGAAATCGAGATCAACGGCCAGTACAACAAGGGCGAGGACGCGTCCGTGGCCTGGCGGCGCGAGCGCGGACTGCGCGCGCTCGGCGCGCTCGGTGGCCGTGGCGCAACGGCGGCGGTCATCGCTGCACTGGGGGACGCCCCACCCTCCACGCCCGCGTTGCGGCCGATGGTCCGCGCGGGCATCCGGGCCGCCGGGCGGCTGCGCGAGGACGCCGGCCGTGATTGGCTGATCGGCCTGCTCGCCAACCCGATGTGGGCACGCTGCGCCGCCGAGGCGCTCGGCGATGTCGGCGATCGGCGCGCGGTCGGCCCGCTGCTGACGGCCTATGCGCGCTTTGCGAAAGGGCTGAATGAGAAATATCCGGCGGAGGTCCCCGCCGATGACAATATGAAGTTCCCGTCGGAAGACCGGATGCTGGAAACGCCCTACTGGATCGCCCACGCGCTTTGCCGCCTGCCGCTGACAGATCCGGGTGACCGCGCGCGGCTGCGCGAACTGGCGCCGCTAGTCATGGCGAACCTGTCGGGCGACGGCGATACGTTCCTGCTCTACCAGCCGGAAGCCGGCCACCTGCTGACGCGTCACCTGCTCGAAGCAGCCGGCCTGCGGCAGGAGGCGGCTGAGCAGGCGTTCGAGCGGCTCGGCCAGCCGCGTCGTGTCGCTAATCCGGAACCGGCGCTGGTCTGGCCGGCGTTTCAGGCGCAGCGTATTTCGCCGTGGCTGCCCTGCGTCTGCACGGAGCGCGAGGATCTGCCGCGACTGCTCGCGCTGCTGCAGCACACCAACGGCTGGGTGCGCCTGAATGCGTCGAAGGCCCTCGCGTGGCTCGGCGATCCGCACGCCATCGAGCCGCTCGCCGCGACGCTGGCGGCGGCGAAGTCCGAGGCCGACTACGGCTGGAGCAAGGTGTGGAAGCAGGAGGAATTCAACGATCCATGTCCGCGCTGGCGCGAGGGGCTGCTGCGCGCGCTGGGCAGCTTGCAGGCGACGCAACACGTCGGCCTGATCGCGAAGGTGCTCGACGACGAAGGCTCCGTGCTCGACATACGCCACGCCGCCGCCGAGGCGCTGGCCGACATCGGCAGCGAGGCGGCGCTCGCCGTGCTGCGGCACGCAGCCAGCGCGCATCCGTTCGGCACCGTGCGGCAGGTGGCGCGCGATGCGCTGCAGTTGCGCGGCCTCGAACCTGACCCGGTCGTGCGCCCGCCCGCGGCGGCGACTGCGCAACCGCCGGCCGTGGCGGATGGCCAGCCGTGCATCTTCGGCACGAACTTCAACGCGCTGCTGTTCATCAAGGGCAACAACAACCTGCCAAACACGCCGCAGACGGTCGAGCAAGCCGACCGCTGGCGGCAGACCTATGCGGTGACCGACGAAGGTCCGGTCTATCGCCCCGGCGACAACCTCTTCGTGCTCAGCCCGCCGCGGCCGGATGGCAAGGTGACGCCGCTGACGCACTTCACCGACGGCTGGATCGGCGAGCCGGAGCTTTCGTGGGACGCGCAGCAGGTGGTCTTCACACGGCGCGAGCAGAGCAATCTCTGGTGGCACGTCTGGATCATGAACCTGGATGGCACCGGCCTCCGCCAGCTCACGCACGGGCCCTATCACCACGTCGGCCCGGCGTTCCTGCCGGATGGCCGCATCGTGTGCGCCTCCAGCCGCATCGGCACGCGCGACGAATACCACGGCTATCCCTGCACCGCGCTCTACGTGATGAACCCCGACGGCAGCGACCTGCACCCCATCGCCACGAACATCGGCCGCGACAACGAGCCGGCACTGCTGCCCGATGGCCGCATCGTCTTCAGCCGCCTCGAGGTGTTCTACTCGCGCAACAAGACCGAGCTGACCCTGCACGCGGTCTGCCCCGACGGCACACGCGACGTGGTGCTCTACGGTCCCGAGCGCCGGAAGTTCTGGCGCGAGCTCGACCATGGCGAGCGCGATCCCGCCGACAAGCAGGAGGCGCCGCTGACGCACCGCGTGCTGCGCATGACGCAGCCGCAGCCGATGCCCGATGGCCGCATCGTCGTCTCCACGCAGGGCGGCCTGACGCTGGTCGGCACGCGCCACGACACCGAGCAGCTCATCTCGCCCGACTACAAGACGCGCGCCTACACCACGCCAGTGCCGCTCGCCGACGGCACGCTGCTGTGCGCCACGACGCTGAAGACGCCCGACCGGAAGAAGGTGGACCTCGGCCTCTATCGCCTCGACCCGCGCACGGGCCGGCTCGAACTCATCTATAACGATCCCGCCACCGCCGACTATGAAGCGCGCCCGATCCTCGCCCGCCGCCCACCGCCGGTGCTGGCGGAGGCCGGGAACCGCACCGCGTATGCTGGAAAGTTTCTGTGCGCCAGCGTGAACAACTCGCAGGACAAGACCGTGGCCCAGCGCGGCCGGCTGGTGCGGCTCATCGAGGGCGTGCCGGTCGTCGCCCGGCACGAGACGCACACCGGCCCCCAGCCGGTCTGGAAGAACCACGGCGGCACGCTGGCGCGCGTCCTCGGCACCGTGCCGCTCGCGCCCGACGGCTCGTTCTACATCGAGCTGCCCGCCGACCGCCTGGTGCATCTCCAAGTGCTCGACAGCGACCGGCAGGTGGTCGGCAACCAGCTGACGTGGATCTATGCACGCCCCGGCGAAACCAAGTCGTGCACCGGCTGCCACGAGACCCCCGACTCGACGATCAAACCGAGCCAGTCCCCGCTCGCGCTGCGCGGCGGCCCGCTGCCATTCCTGCCGACCGGCGGCGAATTCTCCTACCGCGCCAAGGCATGGTTCAAAGGCAGCCTGCCGCCCGAGATCGAGGAACGCACGCGCACCGTCCACGCGGTGAACCTGCTCGCCCGATGAAATGAAAACCATGAGCAGCCATCGACAACTTTTCCCAAGCATTGGAACGCTGGCGCTCGTGTTTTTCCAAGGGTTGGAAACCGCGCGCGCCGCGGAAGCGATGGTCGTGGAGGGATCCACCGGCCCGGTCACCGCGAAAGAAATTTCGGCGTTCAAGGACTTCATGAGCGGGGTTGCGCCGGCGACCAACAACCTGCGCAACGCGATGGTCTATGGCGGCAGCGGCGAAGCCGCCGAGGCGCTGGGGCGCGTGTTCGAGATCAGCGGTGCTGTGGAGCTGCTCGACCGGATGCTGGTCTTCACCGACCGGATGCTCGCCGCGCGCAACGACCCCAAGACGGGTGCGGTCATCTGGACCGGCGCGCGCGAACTCGTCTGGCCCAATCAGCCAGCCAAGGACGGCAAGCCGGTATATTCCTCGACGGAGAATGGCGACGTGGTCGGACACATCGCCTATGCGGCGCGGCTCATCCTGGAAAACAAGCAACTGTGGGCCAAGAAAACCCCGGGCGGCGACCCGTTCGGTTTCGGCGCCACCTATCGCGAGCGCGCCGCCACCTATGTCCGCGAGATGGACCGCACGATGGACACGTTCATCCTCAAGTGGCTCGTGCGGCCCGATACGCACCGCTGCTTCTCGCCCGACTCGCCGCTCTACGACGCCGCCTCCCGCCCCGGCTCCGCCAACCGGCCCGTGCCGTGGAACCAGCAGACGATGCTTATCAACGGGTTCCAGCGCCTCGCAGAATGTCACCGCCTGCTCGGCGCTGACGACGCCCGGGTGCAATGCTACGACGCCATTGTGAAGGCGTCGGTGGACTGGTTCTTCGAGGCGGTGGAACGCTACAAAGCGAAGGGCAAACCCTGCTACAAATGGGCCTACGTGTTCGAGCAACCGATGCGGCACATCGAGGACACGGGCCATGGCGGCTACGACGTCGCCGGGCTCGCGCGCGCCTATGTGAGCGGACGCTACGGCCTCACCGCCGACATGATGCGCCCGCTCGCGAACACCGTCAGCTGCGTGCTGCAACAGCCCGGCAACAAATTCATGGGCCGCGTGGATGGCACCGCCGGCAAACATCCGCCGGGCGGCCTCGGCGGCGGCTGGATCGACCTCTGTGAATTTCAGCCCGAGTTGTTGCCGGTCTTCATCGCCGCCAACCAAGGCCGCATCAAGTCCAGCCCCGGGCTCGTGGCGAATTTGTTGTGGGCGAAACATCGGCTTCAGCTTGAGAAGAAAAAATGAAAAGGACCGCCGCGTGAGGTCACGTGGCCTACACCAGGTCCGCGCCCGTTCCGGTTGTAGGCCCGGTGACCTTACCGGGTGCTGTGCGCGCTGGTCGAAGCACCTCTTGTGAGGAAAGAAAGCGAGTCATCATGAAAACAAAGCACTGGTTTCCAATGGTTGGAATGTTGTCTATCCTGCTTTTCCAATGCTTGGAAACGCAGGCGGCGCGGCAGGTGATTGCGCTCGATGGGCAGTGGCAGATCGCCGAGGGCAAGCTCGACCAGGTGCCGGCGAAGTTCGAGCGCACGGTGCCGGTGCCGGGGCTGGTGGACATGGCGACGCCGGCGTTTGAGGCGCCGGGGTCAACGGTTTCGGCGGAGGACCGCGGCAAACCATGGCTGCGGCCCGCCGACCCGCGCCGCGAGGCGTTCTGGTATCGCCGTACGTTCAAGCTAGACGGCGCCTTGCCAGCAGTCGCGCAGCTGAAAGTCAACAAAGCGCGCTACGGTACGCAGGTCATCCTCAACGGCCACGTCCTGGGAGAGCACGGCCCGAACTTTACGCCAGGATGGTTTGATGCGCGGCCGTTCTTGAAGGCCGCTGGCGGCGAGAACGAGTTGGTCATCCGCGTGGGTGCGTCGCTGGCGCAGGTTCCGGCGCATCTGACCGATGGCTGGGACAACGAGAAGAGCCGTTATATCCCCGGCATCTACGACTCCGTCGAGCTGCAGCTTTCTGGAGCGCCGCGCATCGTCAATGCGCAGGTCGCGCCGGAGTTGGCCAAGCAGCAGGCCAAGGTCCGCGTCTATCTCGATGGCACGCAGGCCACGGGCATCGTGCTGGAAATCCGCGAGGCGAAGTCCGGCAAGGTCGCTGGCGGAACGCAGGTCCACGCCGAGGCCGGCACGCAGGAACTGGACGTGCTCGTCTCGGTCAAGGATTGCCGGCCGTGGTCGCCGGAGGATCCCTTCCTCTATACGCTGACGGTGCGCACGAGCGGCGACGAATTCACCACGCGCTTCGGCATGCGCGAGTTCCGGTTCGACCCGGCGACCGGGCGCGCGTTGCTCAACGGCAAACCGTATTACCTGCGCGGCTCCAATGTCTGCATCTACCGCTATTTCGAGGATGCTATGCGCGGCCATTTGCCGTGGGACCGCGACTGGGTGCGCAAACTGCACCAGCGCTTCAAGGAGATGCACTGGAACAGCCTGCGCTACTGTATCGGGTTCCCGCCGGAGCTGTGGTACGAGATTGCCGATGAGGAGGGCATCCTGATCCAGGACGAGTTCCCCATCTGGTACAGCCGCGCCAAGGACGGCTGGCCCGAGGCGATCGGGCCGGCTCACCTGGCGGCGGAATACACCGAGTGGATGCGCGAGCGCTGGAATCATCCGTGCGTCGTCATCTGGGACGCGCAGAACGAGACGGCGAACGACAGCGTCACCGCCGCGGCCTTGACGGCCGTGCGCGACCTCGATCTTTCGCGCCGGCCGTGGGACAACGGTTGGGGCGCGCCCCAGCGGCCCGGCGATACTTCGGAGTGTCACCCCTATCGATCAGGCCATCAGAAAGGTCTCCCGAACTTTGCCGCCGAGACCGGAATCCCCAACAATGGCCCACGCAAAGGCACGGCCCAACCGCCCTATCTCATCAACGAGTACGGCTGGCTGTGGATCAATCGCGACGGCTCGCTCCCGACGCTCACGACCAAAGTCTATGAACGCCTCTTGGGACCGAACGCCACGGTTGAACAACGCTGGCAATACTATGCCCGCACGCTGGCGGCCAAAACCGAGTTCTGGCGCGGCAAGCGCCAGTGCGCGGGCGTGCTGCATTTCTGCGGCCTGGGCTATGCGCGGCCCGACGGCCAGACCAGCGACAATTTCACCGACGTGAAGAACCTGGTCTTCGAACCCAATTTCTTCCGTTACGTCCGCGACTCCTTCGCGCCGGTCGGCCTGATGATGGATGCGTGGGCGGCCAGCTATCCGGCCGGCCAGCAGCAAGAATTCCCCGTCGTCATCATCAACGACCTCGAAGCGCCATGGAAAGGCTATATGCAGTTCCATCTTCTGCGCGACGGGAAAGACATCGCCGAACAGACGCTGCCTGCCGAAGTCACCGGCTTCGGCACGAACCGCGTGAGCTTTACTGTCGCCATTCCGGAACAGCCCGGCAACTATCAAGCCGTAGCCACGCTGCTCGATACACCCTGCGGCGCGGTGCGCAGCCTGCGCGACTTCTCCGTGCTGACGGCGGAGCAGCTCGCCGCGTTGAAAGGCATCGCCGCCGGCAAGCGCGTCACCGCGTCGTCGAGCATCACGCTGTCCGGCGCGACGACGCCGGAAGCCGTGGTGGATGGCGACCTGGGAACGCGGTGGTCGTCGGAATTTTCCGATCCGCAGTGGCTGGCGGTCGACCTCGGCGCGCCGACCAAGATCAGTGGCGTCGAGTTGGTGTGGGAAGGCGCCTACGCGACGGCCTACGCGATTCAGATCTCGAACGATGGGCAGAAGTGGACCGACGTGTATAAGACCAAGAACGGCAAGGGAGGCACCGACGGCATCCGCTTCGCGCCCGTCGAAACCCGCTGGGTGCGCTACTTCGGCACCAAGCGCGGCACGAAATACGGCCACTCGCTCTGGGAATTCCGCGTCTTTCCGTGAGCCAGAGCGCCGTGAACCGACGGGAAAGGTTGAGGGCGACATTGCGCGGCGAGCCGGTGGACCGGCCACCGGTCAGCTTCAACGGGACCGGCGGCTTCACGGTCGAACCGGACGATCCCGACCCATACAACCTCTACAACGCCCCCGGTCGGCAGCCCCCGCTGCGGCTCGCCGAGGAACACACCGACCTCATCCGCATGCTGAGCCCGGTCCGCGCGCGCTCCGTGGATCCCACGGGCTCGGCGACAGGGGCATCGTGCTGGTGGAGCCCGAGGACCCGTTGTGCGCCGTCGCCGCGCGGCGCCAGGGGATTTGGCGACGTGCGCGCACGCCATGGACGGCAGTTGGTCCTTTTCGGCCATCTCGAAATCAGCGACATCGAGTGGCTCTCTCCCGACCAGTTCGCAGACAAGGTGCGGCACGCGCTGGCGAAGGGCACGTCCGGCACCGGGCACGGCTTCGTGCTGCAGCCCTCGGCCAGCCCCTACGGCCGCACCATCTCCGCGCGCACCATGACCAACTATGAAAGAATGGTCCGGCTGGTCGAGGCTTGGTAGCGCCCCACCCCGGACCGGATGACGCTGAAAAGACTCGCCGCGGGTGAGGCCGGAAGCTAAAGATAAGTCCACAGGATCGCGGACGCGGATTGGCCAATAAAGGGACAATGACATGAACGCATCGACTCGAACTGATGTTTCACGGCGATCGTTTCTACGCGGGCTGGGTTGGGCCGCGGCGGCGGGGCTGCCGACGGTGGGCAGCGCCGCGGAAAAGCCGATCCCGGGCTTCGAGAAGCAGGCGCCCGACCCCAAGACGTCCAAGGACTGGAAGCCGGTTTCCGATCGCAAGGTGCGCGTCGGCATCGTCGGCTATGGCTATTGCCGCTTCGGCGCGCAGTTCGGCTTCCAACATCACCCCAATGTGGAGGTCGTCGCCGTCAGCGACCTGATCCCCGAGCGCTGCGCGGGGCTGGCCACGGCGTGCAAGTGCAGCAAGACCTATCCCGCGCTTGAAGAATTGGTGAAGGACGACAGCATCGAGGCGGTGTTCGTCGCCACCGATGCGCCGAGCCACGCGCGTCACTGCATGGAGGTGCTCAAGCATGGCAAGCACGTCGCGACCGCGGTGCCCGCCGTGTTCGGCTCGCTGGAGGATGCCGACGCGCTCTTCGCGGCGGTGAAGCAGAGCGGCCGCAAGTACATGATGTTCGAGACCTCGTGCTATCGAGATGAACTCGCCGCGATGCGGCAGATCTACCGCGCGGGCGGCTTCGGCAAACTCGTCTACGCCGAGGGCGAATACTTCCACTGGCACAAAGACCCGCTGCCTTCCTACAAGGAGTGGCGCACTGGCCTGCCGCCGCAGTGGTATCCGACGCACTCGAACGCATTCTACATCGGCGTCACCGGCGGACACTTCACCGAAGTCTCCTGCATGGGCATGCCGAGTGAGATGAAGTTTTTCCAGCCGGAGAACAACCGCTACAAGAATCCGTTCGGCACGGAGATCGCCCTGTTCCGCACCAGCGAGGGCGGCAGCGCGCGCATGGCCGTGAGCTGGGACACGCCCGGCTTCGATGGCGAGATGGGCCGCGTGCGCGGGCAGCAGGGCTCCTATTACAAAGCCTTCGTCGGGCTGGAACGTAACAAGGCCGAGGTACAGCGCCCGCCCCTGCCGCCCGGTGTCGAGGCTGGCGGCCACGGCGGCTCGCATGGCTACCTGATGAATGAATTCGTCACCGCGATTCTGCAGGACCGCCAGCCGCTGGTGAACATCGCGTGGGCGCTGAACATGACGGTCGCCGGGATTGTCGCGCACCAGTCCGCGCTGAAAAATGGCGAGCTGCTGAAAATCCCGGCCTATGCGTGGTGAAAAGTTTCCGAGCCTTGGCAAAGCAAAGCGTGACTGTTCCCAAGCATTGGGAAGACTAGTGGCTGCGGTTTCCAGACCTTGGAAAAACCAGATCGGAACGAAGCTATGCTGCTGAGAAAAACGATGGCGCTGCTGTTACTGCTCTCAACCGCGGCGCTGGCGGGCGCGAACGCGCCGGTGCCGACGGATCCGTTCGTCATCTCCACCGACACGGCCACCTACGGGAAACGCGTCAGCCAGCAGATCCCCGCCATCGCGCGGGTCGGCACGCGCTGGTTTTGTATCTGGTATGGCGTCAACAAAGGCCGGCCCGGCATCTCCGGCGAGGGCACCGGCTGCTACAACACGCTCGCGATGTCGGACGACGACTGCAAAACTTGGAAGGAGATCGCGTATTTCATCCCCAGCCCCATCGTGGCGGCACAAAGCGTGATTGACCCGCGTCTGATCGCCACGCCGGAAGGGCCCCTCCTCCTGCTCATCCCGGTGTCCGGACAAAAAGGCCGCACCCGCAGCACCTGGTCCGTGCTGCTGAAGAATCCGCTGGCGCAGACGGAGCCCTTTGCCTTTGGCCCGCCCGCCTTCATCGATTACGGCTTCGTCGGGAGTCCCGCGCTCATCGGCGGGCAGATCTATTTTACCGCCAATCAAAACACATCGACACCGCCGCCTTGGCCAGACTCCATGGGCATGAAACTCCATCGCGTGCTCTCCATCACCAACGACCAGATCAAGACCGAACTGGTTTCCCGGCTGCCCTATGCCGCCGCCGATGGCAGCCTGAATTCCTGCTTCGAAGTCTCCCTCGCGGAAACCAGCAAGGGGAACATCCTCGCCTGCTTCCGGACCACCGGGAGCCAGTACATGACCCGGAGCGCCGACGGCGGGAAAACTTGGGACACGCCCATCGCCTTCACAGCCCATCCCAATGCCACCAGTACGAAAGCCGACCTTGCCCGCTCCCCTTCCGGCCGGTTGGTCCTCGCGTTCAACCGGATGGCGAAAAGCCGGATCAATATGTGTGTGGCCTTGTCGGACGATGGCGGTAAAACCTGGCCGCATTATTACGTTTTTGATCCGCGAACCGATCCGGGCACCTCCTACCCGAATGTCGCCTTCGGCACCGACGCGCAGGGGAAGTATGACGGCACCATGTATGTGGCTTACGATCACGGGCGCGGCGTCCGCGGGCCGAACCTCCCCAAGGAGATCGCGGTGGCCAAGATCCCGGAGGAAAGCGTTGCCACAGGGAAGCCGGCCCACACCTTGCAGATCGTGGCGAAGTGAAAGTTTCCAAGCCGTGGAAAAGCGGAGCGTGACTTTTCCCAAGGCTTGGAAGAAATTGCTGCAGCGGTTTCCAAGGTTTGGAAAAGTCGCGAACGGAGAGCGAGCATGAAGTTGAGAACATTGGCTGTGTTGCTGGCGGCGTGCATTCAGGCACCAGCCGCGCCGGTGGTGGTATGCCCGCGGGATGCCGCGCCGCAGACGCAGCTGGCGGCGAAGGAGGTGACGCGCTACGTCTATCTGCGCACCGGCGCGTTGCCGGCGCTGGCGCCGGAACGGCCGGATAGCGGAGAGGCGATCGTGCTGGCCATCGATCCGGCGCTCGGCGCGGAGGCATACACGATCAAGACGGCGACGCCGGACGACCGGCGGGTCTGGACGATCTCCGGCGGCAGCGGACTGGGCACGCTCTACGGCGCGTACCGGTTCGCGGAAAAGCTCGGCGTGCGCTTCTACCTGCACGGGGACGTGATCCCCGACGAGCGGCTCGCGGCGCTGCCGGATGTGACCGAGGACGGGAAGCCGCTCTTCGCGACGCGCGGCATCCAGCCGTTCCACGATTTCCCGGAAGGCCCGGACTGGTGGAACCAGGACGACTACCTCGTCTACATCGGGCAGCTGGCCAAGCTACGGATGAACTTCTTCGGACTGCACTGCTATCCCGAGGGCGGCGTCGGCCCGGAGCCGCTGGTGTGGATCGGCCTGCCGCAGGACCTCGACCGCAAGGGCCGCGTGGACTTCAGCTATCCGGCGACGTGGGCCAACACGTCGCGCACCGGCATGTGGGGCTATGCCGCGATGAAGGCCGACGACTTCTGCGCCGGCGCGAACCAGCTGTTCGAGCGCAACGACTACGGACCGGACGTGCTGCACGGCCGGATGCCGGCGCCGAATACGCCGCTGCAATGCAACGCGCTGTTCGACGAGGTCGCCGCCCAGATGGCGGTCGTGTTCGCCCAGGCACGCACGCTCGGCGTGAAGACGTGCATCGGCACCGAGACGCCGCTGACGATTCCGAAGCTCGTGCAGGAACGCCTGAAGCAGCAAGGCAAGGACCCGAAGGATCCCGCCGTCGTGCGCGAACTCTACACGGGTATGTTCCGCCGCATCGCGAAGGTTTCGCCGGTAGACTACTACTGGCTCTGGACGCCGGAGAACTGGACCTGGAAAGGGAACAAGCCGGAGGAGCTCGCGGCGACCATCGCGGACATCAACGCTGCGCTCGGGGCACTGAATGACATCGGCAAGCCGTTCACGCTGGCGACCTGCGGCTGGGTGCTCGGCCCGCAGGGCGACCGCGCGGCGCTCGACAGGCTTCTGCCGCCGGAATGTCCGATGAGCTGCATCAACCGGCAGGTGGGCCACGCGCCGGACGAAGCCGGTTTCGCCAAGGTCAGCAACCGGCCGAAGTGGGTGATCCCGTGGATGGAGAACGACCCGAACCTCGTCGCGCCGCAGCCCTGGGCGGGCCGGATGCGCACCGATGCCGTCGACGCGCGGCTGCTGGGGTGCACCGGCCTGCTCGGCATTCACTGGCGGACCAAGCAGATGATGCTGAACGTGGCCGCGCTCGCCGAAGCCGCCTGGGACCAGTCGTGGATGCCTGCCGCCTACAAGCTGGAGCCCGTCGAGTTGGACGACAGCCTCGTCCTCGGCGCCGTGGGCGGCACGGCGGCGCACTTCAACGCGCCGGTCGCCGGCGCCGATGTGCCCGCGGTCTACCAGAACGTGCGCTACAACATGAGCGCCTTTCGCCTCGAAGTCCCGAACGGCAGCTACGCCGTCACGCTCAAATTCAACGAGCCGCACTACACCGCTCCCGGCAAGCGCGTCTTCGGCGTCAAACTGCAGGGCCGGCAGGTGCTCGAGCACCTCGATCTCTTCGCGAAGGCCGGGCAGAACAAGGCGCTCGATTATCCCTTCAGCGAGGTTGCGGTGACCAATGGCCAGCTGCGCATCGATTTCACCAGCGAGGTCGAATATCCGTGCATCGCCGGCATCGTCATCAGCAACGCCACCTTCCAACGCAAGCTCAACTGCGGTGGCGGCGCTGTCGCCGGCTACGAGGCCGACACGGCCGCCGATCACAACAACAACCCGCGCCGCGACCGCACGATGCCGGTCGCCGCCTTCTACGCCGACTTCGCCCGCGCGCACTTCGGCGCGGAGGTGGCGGAGTCCGCCGGACAGTTGCTGGCCAAGCTTGACGGCACGCAGCTGCCGGAGCCGACAACGTGGCTCCACGGACCCGGCGGTATCAAGATCGAGCAAAGGCCATGGTCGGCGGTAAAGACGAAGTATGCCTTCGTGGATGAACTCGCCGCGCTGCGATCGCAGGTGCAGGGCGCGGGCAACCGCGAGCGCTTCGACTATTGGCTGAACACCTATCGCTACATGGCCGCGCTCGCCGAGGTCGCGTGTCGGCGTGCCGAGTTAGACCGGGCACTTCCGCCGATCAAATCCGAAAAGGATTCCGAGAAGCGCAGGCCGCTGATCCTCGCCGCCGCCCAGCTGCGCATCGAGCTCGCCCGCGCGTGGGAGCGGATGATCGGCTGGCAGGTGGCCGCCACCGATACGCCCGGCGAACTCGGCACGCTCGCCAACCTCGAACAGCACAGCCGCATCCAGCTCAAGTTCCTGACCCAGCACGACGCAGAGCTGGAGAAAATCGCCGGCGAACCGCTGCCCAGCGCCATCGCCTTGAGCAAGGCCTATACCGGCCCCGCGCGCCTGACCGTGCCCGCCGTGCGCACGCTCGCGGCCAAGAACGAGTGGCTGAAGCTGAAGGTCTTCGCGCTCGACCAGCAACCGGTGACGAGCGCCACGCTGTTCTGGCGTCCGCTCGGCACGGGCGCGTTCGAGGCCGTGCCGCTCAAGCGCGAGACGCGCGCCGTCTACACGGCGCAGTTCAAGGCCAAGACCGACCTCGAATATTACATCCAGGCGGAAACCGCCGCCGGTGCCCAACTCTTCTGGCCCGCCACCGCACCGCGGCTTAACCAGACCGTGGTGGTCTGGTCGCCGGGAAAAAAGTGATTCCTGCACTTCCTCTTTTCTGCTATGAAAAAGGTATCGGCACACAGGCGCCACGGTATGGCGCCGGATAAACACACGGGAAGGAAGCGCCCATGAATTCACGCGACCTGCTGCTCAAGGCCCTGCGCAACGAAACCACGTCGCGGCCCGCCTGGGTCCCCTTCGTCGGCGTCCACGGCGCGCAGCTCCTCGGTAAAACCGCCCGCGAATATCTCCAGTCGAGCGAGCTGATGCTCGCCGGCCTGCGCCGCGCGCGCGAGCTGTATCAGCCCGACGGCCTGCCCGTGGTGTTCGATCTCCAACTCGAGGCCGAGGTGCTCGGCTGCGAGCTGCACTGGGCCGACCAGACACCGCCCTCGGTGTGCACGCATCCGCTGGAGCAGGGCAAGTCGCTGGTGTCTTTGCCGGTGTTCGATCCGAGCATGGGCCGTTTTCCGCTCGTGATGGACACGTTGCGCGCGGCGAAAAAAGAAATGGGCGACGACATCGCGCTCTACGGCCTGATCTGCGGCCCGTTCACGCTGGCCCTGCACCTGATGGGCAACGAAATCTTCCTCCAGATGTTCGACCATCCCGACTACGTCAAGGCCGTCATCGGCTTCTGCGCCTCCGTCGGCCAGAAGGTGGCCCAGGCCTACCTCGACAACGGCGCCGACGTGATTGCCGTCGTGGACCCGATGACCAGCCAGATCTCGGCGGAGCACTTCGACCTGTTCGTCACGCCGGCCGTCAACCAGATCTTCGCGTTCGTGCGCGATCGCAAGGCGCTGTCCTCGCTCTTCGTCTGCGGCGATGCGACACGCAACCTCGAGGCCATGTGCCGCACCAACTGCAACAACATCTCCATTGACGAAAACATCGCGCTGGAGAGCATCCGCGACTTCACCCGCGGCCGCAACAAGTCCTTCGGCGGCAACCTCAAGCTGACCAGCGTGCTCCTGCTCGGCGACGAGGAGGATGCGCAGCTCGACGCCATCCGCTGCATCGATGTGGGCGGTGGCTGCGGGTTCGTGCTCGCGCCCGGCTGCGACCTCCCCTTCCACACGCCGGAGAAGAACCTCGCCGCCATCGCCGAGATGGTCCACGACGGCTACCACCGCGAGGTCGCCAAGCGCACGCTCATCGCGAAGAGCGCGGCGCACGCCTCCGAGGTGCCGCTGCCCGACTACGCCCACGAGCCGCATGTGACCATCGATGTCATCACGCTCGACTCGGCCTCCTGCGCGCCATGCCAATACATGATGGATGCGGTGCACCGCGCCAACAAGCGGGTCTCGCAGCCGGCGCTCGTCAGGGAGCATCGCATCACCAGCCGCGAGGGCATCGGCATCATGACGCGGCTCGGGGTGAAGAACATCCCGACCATCTGCCTCGACGGCGTGGTGGCCTTCGCCTCGCTCATCCCCGACCAGAACACGCTCGTAGCCGCCATCGAGGCCAAAATCGCCGAGAAGAAAGCCCCATGATCCCCCTCGCGCTCGTCACCGGCTTCCTGGGCAGCGGCAAGACGACGTACCTCAAGCAGCTCGCCGGCCGCTACCAAGGCCGCAAGCTGGTCTGGCTCGTCAACGAATTCTCCGCGCACGACGTGGATGCCGCCCTGCTCGGCAGCGAGACTCCTGATGTGCTCTCCATCGCCGGCGGCAGCATCTTCTGCCGCTGTCTGGTCACGGAGTTCATCGCCAGCCTGCGCGATCTGCCCGCCCGCTTTGGCTCGCCCGCGGCGCCGGTCGAGGGCGTCGTCGTCGAGGCCAGCGGCATGGCCAATCCGGCCGTCGCCGGCACGCTGCTGCGCGAGGCCCGGCTCGACGCCATCTATCAGCTCGTCTCCGTCACCGCGATTGTGGACCCCGGCACCTTCCTGAAGCTGCTGCACACGCTGCCGAACATCCGCGCCCAGGTCGAGGCCGCCAGCCACGCGCTGCTCAACAAGACCGATCTCTATCCCGCCCTGCTCATCGAGCAGACCGAGGCCGCGCTGCGCGCGCTCAACCCCGCGCTCGCCATCACGCGCACCAGCTACTGCGCCGCCAACGTGGACGTCTTCGCGCTGGCGCCAGCCGGCGCCGCCCACGGCGAGCTCGCACCCTGCCGCGACCCGCATTTCGAAAGCTTTGCCGTGCCTGTGCCGCACGCGCTGGATTGGAACAAATTCCGCGCCGCCGTCGCCGCCGTGCACAACGAAATCTTCCGCATCAAAGGCTTTGCCTTCCGCGACGGTCGCTGTATGCACGTTGATTATTCCTCGTCCGGCTGGCAACAGGAAGAGGCCGCCGGCGAGGCGCCCGCCGAACTGGTGTTTATCGTGCGCAGCCCGTGCGCTCCCGCGGTGCGTCAGCTGCTCGAAAGCCTCAAGCCCTGAGCCGCGTGGCGGGGCGCTCTTGAGGGCGCCCGGGGCTGGCCATCCTTGGCCACCCGCAACTTGCAACTTGAAACCGGCTTCCGCAGCAGCGTATGCTCCGCGCCAGTTTTTCAGGACACCAACATGGCGCATACCCGGGTCATCGCAGTAGCCAACCAAAAGGGCGGCGTGGGCAAAACCACGACGACGGTCAATCTCGCCGCCTGCCTCGCGGAGCGGCGGCAGAAGGTGCTGCTGATCGATCTCGACCCGCAGGCCAACGCGACCAGCAGCTTCGGCATCGAAAAGCGCGAGGGCGGCAGCATCTACCGCGCCCTGCTCGGCACCGTGCCGGCGCGCGACCTGATCGTGCCCACCGCGGTCGAGCACCTCGACCTGATCCCCTCCGAAGTGGACCTCGCCGGCGCGGAAATCGAAATTGCGCGCGCCGACCGCTACCTCCACCGCTTCGCCGACGCGCTCGCGCCGCTGCTCGCGGCCGACCATCACGACGTCATCCTCGTGGACTGCCCGCCCTCGCTCGGTATCCTGACGATGAATGCGCTGTGCGCGGCGGATTCGATTTTGATCCCCATCCAGAGCGAGTATTTTGCGCTCGAGGGCCTGAGCGTGATCGAGCGGGTCATCGGCCAGTTGCGCGCGAGCGGCGCCAACCCGCGGCTGGAGGTCGAGGGCATCGTGATGACGATGTACGACGGCCGCACCAACCTCGCGCAACAGGTCGTCGCGGAAGTCTGCAAGCATTTTGGCGACAAGGTCTATGAGACCCTGATCCCGCGCAGCGTGCGCCTGAGCGAGGCGCCCAGCTACGGCCAGCCGGTCATCGTCTACGACAAGCACTGCACCGGCGCCGCGGCCTACCGCCAGCTCGCGCGCGAGTTCATCAAGCGCCGCAAGTGCGAGGCGGCGGGCAGCGCCGCGCCGAAGGAGCCCGCGGTCGAGACCGTGGCGGGCCTGATCGCCAACACCTTGCCCCCGCCGTTGCCCCGGCCCGGCGCCACCGCCGCGGCATCCGATACAGCAGCCGCGCCCGCTCCTGCCGCCGCGCCGGCGGCAGTACCGCAGCCCGGCGCCGAACCCGCCCCGGTTCCGCCCGCAGCCGTTTGAGCCCCGGACACCGTCCTTCAGCTGAAGCACTGTGTGGCCGGATTGTTCGGCGGGCAGGCCGTGGTGTAAGATGCGCGCGATGAAAATTTCTACGCTCTTCCGGCTGCTCGCAGGTGCCGCGGCCTTGGCGTTCCTGGCCCCGGCGCGCGCGCTCGATATCGCCGAGACGCCCAACAGCCTGACAGTGACCGGCGCCAAGTACCAGGTGCAGTTCAACAAGGAGTCGTTCGGCCTTGCCTGGGCAGTGCGCGATGCCGCGGGGTCATGGGTCAGCATTCTCAAGCCAGAGGCCGCGGTCGAATGCGGCGTCGGTGACGGTGACCACTTCGCCTCCACGCTGCAAGCGCGCGTGTTGCTGACGCAGCGGCGGCTGGGTCCTGCCGTGGTGGTCGGCGTGACGGCGCTGCTGAACCCGCTGGATGGCGCGACGGCGACACTGCATTTCATCTGCACCGAAGAGGGCGTCCTCACCCAGTGCAAACCTGCGCTGCGCGAACCGGTCCCGGCGTCCGCCACGTGCTGGGCCTTGCCGCGCATCGGCCTCGATGAGCGCCTTTTCGATGCCTACACTTTCTGGGCCGCAGACGGACGGCAACATGCCGGACCGCTGGCCAAGCTCGGCCAGGAGCCGGCGTACGCCGGCGTGACCGCATGGGGCAGCAGCG
>CAIWHP010000096.1 GCA_903912445.1 uncultured Lentisphaerota bacterium | reverse complement strand
TGCCAGCGTCGGGGCCGAGCGGTGCGGGCTGCTTCCGAGTGGGCTTAGCTTCGACTTCTTCTTCCTCTTCTTCATTCTCCTCGTGCTGCCCCGCCCGCCGTCATCAGGAGGGGCCAAAAAAGAAAAGAGGCCGGACGAGTGAACGGCCCCGTCCGGCCTCTTTTCCCTCAGAACTCTTTCGAGCCCTGAAAGTGATCAGAACATAAGTGAACCTTCGTTCACTGTCAAGGGATGCAAAATCTTTTTCATGCCGTGCGCGCTGTCGCGCTCAAGGAGGATCGCCGCACACGCGGCGAAGTGTCCTTGAACGCGCGACCGGGACACCATGCCCAGCCAGGGTTGCGGCGAACGGCTGACGCCTTCCGTGTGCGAACGCACACGTCCCCGCCGCAACCTGATAAGAGCAAGCGGAGTTGCCGAGAGGCGTCAGGCGGGCGATTCAGCAACGACGTGGTCGTAGCGATAGGTGGGCTTCGGACGGCCAGGACTGAGGCAGCGCCAGGCAACGACTTCCTGCGAAAGCGATGCCGGAAGGAATGTTTTCAGGTGCTTGCGGAGAGTGGATTCGAGATCGCCCGGCGACATCTCTACGCGAGCGTTGATCGTCATCTTGGCGTGGGCGCTCGTGAAAGCTGAGCCTCGCATTTCCATGCTCTCGCGGGTTCCGGTCAGATTCCCGACGACGAAGGCCGAGCCGGATTCGAGAAGCAGTTTGACGTGACCCACAGAGACACCGGCGCGGTCGAAATCCTCTGCGAGTGCCGAGAGGAGCGCTGAGGCCACCGCTCTCCACTCGGTCGGCTGGCCGCGCAGTTGGAGAGTGGCATTGAGCCAGCCGAGCACGGCCTCGCCTTCCGCATAGCGGTCATAGTCGACCTCGGCGATGTGACGACCAGCCGGGCTCTGCGCAAGAACTGCGTCGAGCCAAACGTCAATGCCCGTGCTTGTCTTGGAGCTGACGGCGAGGATCGCCGCGCGAGGGAACGAAGCGGCGGTGCGAGCGTTCAGGTCCCGCAGCTGATCGGGGGTGAGAAGATCGACTTTGCTGATGAGGATTACGTCCGCTTCTTCGAGCTGCTTCCGGTAGATGTAGGCGGCGCTCGGATGAAGGCCCGCGGTGCCACCATCGAGTATGCCGAGAAGTCTCAGCGGGTCGGCCATGACGGTCAGAGGGGCGACGGTGAAATCCGCGTGGCAGCGATCCTTGAGCGGTTGGATGATGGTGGCGGAAAGATCGGTGCAACTGCCAACGGGCTCCGCGACGATGACATCCGGGATGCGGGTTGCCTTGACCTCGGACAGGGCGTTCAGGAGGCCGGGGAAATTGCAGCAGAAGCAGCTCCCGTTTACCTCGGCAACGGTGGCCGCGGTGCGCGAGAGCAGTGCGGTATCGACCAGGGCGGGCGCCTGATCATTTGTCACCAGTCCGGCATGAAGTCCACGCGCGGCGAGGGCCTTGGTGGCTTCCCACAACAGAGTCGTTTTCCCGGCCCCGAGAAAGCCGCCGACGAGGATGATGCGCGTTGCCATGGGCATTTGCCTTTCTCAGTTGGAATCGGGTGTGTTGCAGTCGCAACCGCTGGAGCGGGTCTTCATCGCCGGTTCGATCACGCGGACAAAGAGAAGTGCGGCCACTGCGCCGCCGAGCAGGGGGCCGACGACATAGACGTAGAGGAAACCGCCGACGCGATCCGGGAAAGCGGCGCCCCCCCATCCGGCGAGCCATGCGACCAGGCGCGGTCCCAAATCGCGGGCGGGATTGAGGCCGGCTTGGGTCAATGGGGCGAGCAGACAGATAATGGAGGTGACGGCCAACCCGATGAAGACCGGTGCAAGTCCATTGTCGGGGCGACCGACGTTGCAGCCTTCGGTGAGCGCGAAAATCATCAGGACGAGCATGAAGGTGCCGAAGGTTTCGGTTGCGATGGCGAGTGGGAGAGAGACGACGGCCCCCGAGCCTGGATTGGGGTAGAACTCGCCGAACAGTTTGGCCGTCGTGACGGACTCTGCGGTGCCGCGGATGATGTGGTTGGCCTGCTCGTAGGCTCTGATGGAGGGGGCGAAGAGCAGGAACAGCACCAGACCGGCGAGTACGGCGCCGATCATCTGGGCGGTGACATAGACGGGCAGCAGG
>CAIWHP010000095.1 GCA_903912445.1 uncultured Lentisphaerota bacterium | reverse complement strand
TTCACCGGTAGACTCGCCCCATGCGCAGCGCAACCAATGCCACGACCGCCCAGCCGGATCCGACCTGCGATCCGCGCCAGCACACCCGCGACGAAAAAGCGTTCGTCGAGATGGTCACCCTCTGTGCGGTGCTCTGGGCCGGCTGGCGCATTTTTCGCTTCTGGCGGGACCGGAACGGGATGCCAAAGATCCGGCGGCGGACGCCGGGAGCCTGAGTTCATGGACGTTCAGAAAATCGTATGGCTGGCAGTGGCGGGCGCCGCCGGCACGCTCGCACGCTATGGTGTCGGCGGTCTCGTCCACCGCCTCGTCAAATCGCCCTTGCCCTGGGGCACGCTCGTGATCAACGGCACCGGCTGCCTGCTCTTCGGACTGGTCTGGTCGGCGACGGCCGAGCATCTGAGCCTGCGTACCGAGGTCCGCACCTACGTGCTGATCGGCTTCATGGGGGCCTACACCACCTTCTCCACCTTCGCCTTCGAGACGATGGCGATGCTGCGCGACGGCGAGTGGCTGCTTGCATTCGCCAATTTTGCCGGACAGAACCTGCTAGGCATGGCCTTGATGTTGGCCGGCATGGCGCTGGGGCGCTTGCTCTGAGGAGGCTGCCATGGAATTACCCAAAGAAGCGGAACTGCTGCGCATCTTCATCGGCGAGAGCGACAAGCACCACGGCCGCCCGCTCTACGAGGTGCTCGTCGAACTGGCGCGCCAGCGCGGCCTCGCGGGTGCCACCGTGCTGCGCGGGATGATGGGCTTCGGCGCGCACAGCCGCATGCATACGGCCAAGGTATTGCGCCTCTCCGAGGACCTGCCGATCGTCATCGAGATCGTGGACAAGCCCGAACGCATCGCCACCTTCCTGCCGGAAATGGACGGCCTGATCGGCGAAGGTCTCGTCACGCTGGAAAAAGTTCGCGTACTAGCCTACCGGCACAGCGCGCCACCCACCCTATGAAGGGTAGCGCCGCCAAGACCGCCGCGGGTGTACTGGTGCTGCTTGCGGTCGCGGCGGGTTGCGTGCTGTTCATGGTCGCCATGCCGGGCCGCTCGTATTCCGGACCACTCCCGTCGCTCGCGCCGGGGGATCGCCAACTCGCCACCGCGCTCGAGGGCCATGTGGGCCAGCTGGCCGGACGCATCGGCGGGCGCAGTGTCGTGGCCGAACGCGGACTCGCGCAAGCCGCCACCTATGTGGCCGCGCAATTTGCCGCCGCCGGTTTCGTCTGCCGCACACAGACCTTCGCAGTGTCCGGCGTGCCGTGCCACAATCTCGAGGTGGACATTCCCGGCGGCGCGCGGCGCGATGAAATCGTCGTCATCGGCGCGCACTACGACAGCGTGCTCGCGGAACCCGCCGCAAACGACAACGCTTCCGGCGTCGCCGCGCTGCTCGAACTCGCGCGCGCGTTCGCCGGCGCCAAGCCGGACCGCACCTTGCGCTTCGTCGCGTTCGTCAACGAAGAGCCGCCCTACTTCCAGACCGAGCAGATGGGCAGCCTCGTCTATGCCCGCGCCTGCCAGGCCCGCGGCGACAAGATCACGGCGATGCTGTCGCTGGAAACCTTGGGTTGCTACTCCGACGCCGCGGGTAGCCAGAGCTATCCGCGTCCGTTCAACCTGCTCTATCCCAGCCGCGGCAATTTCATCGGGTTCATCGGCAACCTCGGCTCGCGCGCGCTCGTGCGCCAGTGCATCGGCAGCTTCCGCGCGCACGCGCAGTTCCCGAGCGAAGGCGGCGCGCTTCCCGGGTGTGTCCCGGGCGTCTGCTGGTCCGACCATTGGGCGTTCTGGCAGGCCGGCTATCCGGCGCTTATGGTCACCGACACGGCGCCGTACCGCGATGTGCACTATCATTAGGACACCGACACGCCCGACAAACTCGACTACGCCCGCCTGGCCCGTGTCGTCACCGGCCTGCGCGCCGTGATCGGAGAGCTCACCCAACTATGAAGACCATCAATCGGTTCGACCAACAGGCGGCGGAGTGGGACAACAACCCCGGGCGCGTCACCGTGGCACAGCACGTCGCCGCGGCCATGTTGCAGGCGGTGCCCTTCGCGAGCACTTGGCGGGCGCTGGACTGCGGCGCCGGCACCGGATTGCTGACGTTGAACCTGCTGCCGCACGTGGCGGAGCTCTGCGCCACGGATTCGTCGGCGGGCATGCTGGAGCAGCTGCGGAAAAAAATCGCCGCCGCCGGCATCCGGAACGTCACCACCCTGTTGTGGGATGCCGATGCGGAGGCATGCCCGCGGGCGGGCTTCGACCTGGTGTGCAGTTCGATGGTGCTGCATCACCTGCGCCTGGTTCCGGCCGCCCTGCAACGGATGACGGCCGCACTGCAGCCCGGCGGCTGGCTGGCCGTCGCCGACCTCGAGACCGAGGATGGCTCATTTCATCCCGATCCGACAGGCGTCCACCATCACGGGTTCGCGCCGGAGAGCATCACGCGCTGGCTGGCGGCCGCCGGCTGCGCCGACATCAGCCTCCGCTCCGCCTACACCATCATCAAACCCGACGCCACCGGCGCCGAACACCGCTATCCGATCTTCCTCGCCACCGCCCGCCGCGGCTAAGGCCGAGGCGTAGCGTGATGCGAGGAAACCTGGGTGCGGCTCCGCCGGAGGCGTCGCCCTACCCGGCCGGCGCGCACTTTCAGTTGGGAAACGATACACAGCGCGAAGGCCGCGCGCCTCAGCGCTCGGTGAACCGCATATCGAAACTGGCGAAGCCGCCGCGGGCCGGCGACCACTGCTGATCCGTGCGGATGATGAAGCGGCCGAGGTGGGAACGCAGGATCTGGGCGAGCAGGTCGCGCAGCAAGGCCTCCGGCCCCTCGGCGACCAGTTCGACGTCGCCGTTCATCAGGTTCATGACATGGCCCGCCGTCACGCCGAGGCGTTCAGCGATTTCAATGGCGGTGTAGCGGAACCCGACCCCTTGCACATGGCCCTCGAAACGCGCAGTCAGGCGCACAGACGCTTGTGGTACAGCTGTCATCGTGGAGCAAAATAGCGCGGAACATTCGACAAAACAACAACGCTGCGGCATCATCGGCCCCGGATGCCGACCTGGTCCATCTGGTTGTGGGGCCGCCGCCCGCACGTCACGCTGCTGCGTGCGGCGGTGCTGGGCACGGCGCTTTATCTGGTCGGCCGCTACGCCTTCCCGCCGGTCCACGTCTCCGGGCTGAGCATGGAGCCGACCGTCCATGACGGCACCTGGCGGATCGGCAACAAGCTCAAGTTTCACAACCGCGATCCGCAACGCGGTGAACTGGTGATGATCAGGATGGCCGGCTGGCACGCCTACTACCTCAAGCGTGTGCTGGGGCTGCCCGGCGAAACCATCGCCTTCAGAAGCGGCGCCCTGTTGATCAATGGCCACGTCGTGCCCGAGCCGTACGTCGATGGCACATCTGACTGGGCCTTAAATCCGACGCGGGTGCCGGAGGGCGAGTATTTTGTCGCCGGTGACAACCGGGCGGTGCCGCTGCCGGCACATAAGGCCGGGCTGACACGGCGCAGCGACATTGCCGGGGGGCTATTATGGTGAAAAGCTGGACATGGGGGTTGTTGCTGGCCGGCGTGTTGCTGGGCGGGGCGTGGTGGTGGCTCGGCGGCGACCGCGATCTGCGGAAAATCATGCGCCAGAGCGAGCGGCTGGCGGCGGCGCTGCACAAGACGCCGGACGAGGGCCTGCTGGGACTGGCTACGCGCAGCCGTGAGGTGGCCGGTTTCTTTGCGAGCAAAGTCGCCCTCACACCCGGCGACCCCTTGCCCCCCATCCAATCACGCGACGAGCTCGTCACCGTCGCCGCCACCACGTTGCACGCGGTCAGCAGCCTTGAGGTGCAAATACTAGACCGCGAGCTGAGCTGGATCGAACCGCATCAAGAAGCGGCGATGCGCGTGGCGGTCGAGGTGCGGGTGGAAGCCCAAGGCGAGCGCCAGAAAATGCTGCATACCTATGACCTGAAATGGATTCGCGAGGAAGAACGCTGGGTCGTCGCCAGCGTCCAGCCCGGCGAAAGCATCCGCCGGCCCGGCGCCTCAGGCCAGTAGCGCCACGGCCATCATGAAGTCGGTCGGCTGGCGCAGCAAAATATTCGGTCGCGGATTGGCGACCAGCTTCACGGGTTTCTTGATCTGGCCGAGCAGCTCGACGAGATCCTCGGGCTGCTGTTTCTTTTTGGCCGCCGCGGCCAGAGCCTGCTGCAGCCAGTCCAGACGGCACGCGACCGGCGATTGGAGCGCCCAGTGCGCGCTGGCATCCACGACATCCTTGACCACATCGCCCTTGCCGGTGGTCAGGAGTTGGCCGCCGACACGCGCGCTCGCGGCTGCCGCGCCTTCCTTGCGAGCACCCTTGACCACCTCCGAGACCAGCGCGTGGGTGATGCACGGCCGGCCGGCGCCGTGGAGGCAGACCATCTGCACATCCTCACCGACAGCCTTCAACCCCTGCTGGACGGAACCGTAAAACGACGCCACACCTGCCACAATTTTCCTGACCTTGGCAAAACCATACAGCTGGCAGAGGCCAAGCGCCTGCTCGACACGCTCCGGCGCCGTCACCACGATCACGCCGGCAATCTCGTGGGAATGTTCGAACGCCTGCAGGGTATAGTTGAAGACCGCCTTGCCCGCCAGGTCCAAGAAGGACACATCCACGCCCGACGCCATCTGCTCGCTCTTACCGCACGTCACCACGATGCCCCATGTCGTCGCGTTCATTTGCGCCTCGTAATTATCATATGGTCAGTTTTACCCGGGGAACGCAGGCCCGAACCATGATCTGCCTGCCTAAACCAAGCGTTTTTTCCAGCGGGTATCGTTTTATCAAACACCTTATTAGTATAAGGCGCGAGCAAATGGATACAACACTTATTTCTGAGTCCCCGGAGAGCCCGTGAACCTAGGCCAGGTCGTGCATGAACAGTCCGTCCTTCAATTTCGGCTCAAACCAGGTGCTTTTGGGGGGCATGATCTGGCCGGCATCGGCGATGGCCAGCAGTTGATCCATGGTCGTCGGATACATCGAAAAGGCCACTGCCGCCCGGCCGCCATCCACATGCCGCACCAGTTCGCCGGGGCCGCGGATGCCGCCGACAAACTCGATCCGCGGGTTTTTGCGCGGGTCGTCAATGCCCAAAACAGGACCCAGCAACCGGTCCTGCAGGATGCTCACGTCGAGGCAGCCCAGCGCGTCGGCCCCGGCGTCTGCCGGCCAACTCAGCCCCCACCATGTTCCGTCGAGGTACAGGCTGACATTCCGCGGTGCAGCCGGTGCCGGTACGGCGCCAGCCTGTAGCGCAAAGCCCGCCTGGCGAACACGTTCCAGAAACTCCGCCGGCGTCAGCCCGTTGAGATCCTTCACACACCGGTTGTAGGGCAGGATCCGCAACTGGTCCGCGGGGAACAGCACGGTCAGGAAGAAATTAAATTCCTCCGTGCCGGTGTGCCCTGCGTTCGCCGCGCGCCGCTCCTGCGCCACGCGCACGGCCGCCGCCGCCCGGTGGTGGCCGTCGGCGATATACACCACCGGCACCGGCGCGAACGCCGCGATCCACGGGGCGACCTCGGCCAACCGCCACAGGGTGTTGCGCACGCCATCGGGCGAGGTGAAGTCGAACAGCGGCGCGCCCGCCTGTACCTGCGCGGCCAGCGCATCGAGGGCCGCCTGCGGCCGGTAGGCCAGAAAGACCGGCCCCGTCTGCGAATTCAGCCCCGCGATATGCCGCATCCGGTCGTCTTCCTTCGCCCGCAACGTCTTCTCGTGCTTGCGGATGAGGTCGCACTCATAATCCTCCGCGTGGCAGGTCGCGACCAGTCCGGTCTGGGCGTGGCCCTCACGGATCAGGCGATAAAGATAAAACACCGGCTGCGGTTCCTGCACGAGCACGCCGTCCTGCCGGAACCGGTGCAGATTCGCGACCGCCTGGGCATAGACGCGGTCGTCGTGGACATCCAGCTCCCGCGGCAGGTCGATCTCCGCCTTGCCCACGTGCAGGAAGCTGACCGGGTTGTCCGCCGCCAGGGCGCGGGCCTCGTCGGAATTCAACACGTCGTAGGGCGGGGCCGCGACCGCCGCCGCCAAGGTGGCCGTCGGTCGCCATGCCCGGAAAGGATGAATGCGCATATTATGGGCCTCGTTTTCTATTGCGCGCAGAGTTTTCCAGACCTTGGAAACCGAAGCACGCCTTTTTTCCAGACCTTGGAAAATTGTACTACCCCCCGCCAGGCAGCGACGCCGGCGCCCAAGGGCGGGGCGCAGGCGGTCAGCGTGCGCGCAGCGCGGCCAGGGCGGCCAGCAAGTCGGGCGCGTTGATGGGCTTGGTGAGGAGCGCGTCGAAGCCGCCGGCCACGATCTGGCGCTGCTCGGCGGGGTCGCTATGCGCGGTAAGCGCGATGATCGGCGTGGCGGGCCAGTGGCGCTCGGCCTCCAGCGCACGGATGGTGGCCGTCGCGATCCGGCCATCCATCTCCGGCATCTCGATGTCCATCAGCACCACATCGAAGCGCCCGGCCTGGGTCTGGACGAGACGCAAGGCTTCGAGGCCATCGCGCGCCGTCTGGACGTTGTGCCCGGCCTTTTCGAGCAGATAGGAGATCAGCTTCTGGTTGGCGGGATTGTCCTCGGCCACCAGCACGCGCAGGCCGCCGGCAGCCTGGCCCGCCACGCCCGGCGCGGGCGCGGGCAGGGCCGCGAGATTGAGAGCGAGCGGGAGCCGGATGCTGAATGTGGTCCCCTGCCCTTCGCGGCTGGTGAGGTCCACTTTGCCGCCGTGCGCCTCGACGAGTTCGCGGGTGATCACGAGGCCCAGCCCGGTGCCGGTCTCGCCGCGCGTGCCCTCGCGTGAGATTTTGGAATAGCGGGTAAACAGCTTGGGCAACATGGCGGCGGGGATGCCGATGCCCGTGTCGGCGAATTCGAGGATGGCGAGCTTGGCCGTTTCGTCGCGGCGTACGCGCACTTCGATCTGGCCGCCTTCCGGCGTGAACTTGAGGGCGTTGGAGATCAGGTTGCTGAACACGCGGGAGAGCGCGGTGCGGTTGCCGAAGACGAGCGCGCCTAGCGCGCCGGTGCCGGGGCTGAACCGCAGCTCGATCTGCTTCTCGTCGGCCATGGGCCGGAAGGCGCCGGCGCACTGGCCGAGGAGTTCGGCGACGTCGAGCGGCGCGAACTCCAGGCTCTCCTTGTGGGCCTGCGCGCGGCCGAGGTCGAGGATGTCGTTGATCAACTCAAGGAGCTGCTGGCCGGAGCCGCGGATCTGCTGAACCATCTTCTGCTGCTCGTCCGTGAGCGGCGTCTGCCGGAGTAGGATATCAGCGAAGCCGAGGACGCTGGTCAGGGGCGAGCGCAGGTCGTGCGAACAGACAGAGAGGAATTCGTCCTTGAGCTTGTCGAGCTCCTTCAGGTGCAGGATACCGGCGCGCAGGTTGCGGTCGAGCTGCTGGCGCTTCAGGTAGACGAGCAGGCGGGCGCTCAGCTCCTCCTTGATGAAGGGCTTTTCGAGGTAGTCGGTGGCGCCAATGCGAAACAGGCGCAGCTTGGTCTCGTGGTCGGACGTGCCGCTCAACAAGATGACGGGCAGCTCCTTGAGGCCGAGTTCCTGGCGGATGTGCTGGCAGAGCTCCTCACCGCTCATGCGAGGCATATGCTGGTCGGTGATGACCAGGTCGACGGCATGCGCCTGCTGGCGGAGCAGCTCCAGGGCCTCCTGGCCGTCGCTGGCTTCGAGGACGGTGACCCCGAACTGACGGACGCAGGCCGTGATGATATAGCGGGCGAGCGGCGAGTCCTCGGCGACGAGCACGGTCATGCCACTGAAGACGGACGCGGGAGCGACGAGCAGGCGTGCGGTCAGCGCGAGCTGCTCCTGGACCGTGTCCTTGCATACAAAATCGGCGGCGCCGAGCTCGAAGCCGCGCTGGCGGTTGGCGAGCGTGTCGTTGGCGGTGACCAGGATGACGGGCAGGCTCGCGTTGCCTTGCGCCGCAAGCGCAGCGGCTTGCTCCGGCGCGCGGATGGCCTGCAGCACCGCAAAGCCGTCCATCGCGGGCATCTCCAGGTCGAGCGTGAGCAGCGCGATGTGCGGTGTCGTCAGCAGCAGGTGCAACGCGGTGGCGCCGTCGGCGGCCTCCAACGTCTGAAAACCGGCGGTGCGCAGCAGTTCCACGATCACGTGGCGGCTGAAGTTATTGTCGTCCACCACCAGCACCAGTTGGCCGGCAGCGGCGGCAGGAACCCCGGCACCGTTCTGGAGGGTTTCGGTCACGGCGCAAGGGTAGGCGGTGCCACGGGTGCCGTCAAACCCATAGATGCCACCGGCTCACAGGAAGGAAGCCGCGCAGGCACGGATGTGCCCCACGGCCTCGCGCAAACGGTGCAACTGGTCCGGACCATCGAGCAGCGGGCCTTGCTGGAGCGTGCGCTCCAGCTCCTGGCAGCACGTCTGCATCTCGTGCATACAGAGCGAGCCGGAGGCGCCCTTGAGGCTGTGGACGATCTGCCGTAGCTGTTCGCGGTTGTTCACCACGAGGGCGGCTGCAAACTGCTCCAGCCGTTCATCGGCGTCGCAGAGATAGGTCTCGAGCAGCTGCTGCAGGAACGTATCGTCGGCGCCCGTGCGCTCGCGCAGGTCGGCCACGTCAAAGATCGCCGGCGCGGGGATGGCGGCGGGCGCGCCGGACACGTAACGCTCGACCAGCGCCGCGAGTTCGCGCGGGTCGAGCGGCTTGACGAGGTAGTCGTTCATGCCTGCGGCCAGGCAGCGCTCCTTGAAGCCCTTGATGGCGTGGGCGGTCAGGGCGACGATGGCGAGGTCGCGCAACGCGGGCTGCTGGCCGGCCAGGGCACGCAGGCATTGCGCGGTCTCCAGGCCGTCCATGACGGGCATCTCCACATCCATCAGAATCAGGCTGTAGGTCTTCTGCTGGACGGCGCGCAGGACTTCGCGCCCGTTTTCGGCCACGTCGGCCGAAAGACCCAGGCGCTGGAGCATGGCGAGGGCGACCTTCTGGTTGGTCTTGTTGTCCTCTGCCAGCAGGATGCGGCCGCTGCGCGGCGCGATGACCGGGAAGGCCGACACAGCGGGTGCGCTGGCCGGCGGCTCGCCGCTCAGCACCGCGCGCAGGGTTTCCAGCAGCTGCGCGCGCCGCAAGGGCTTGAGCAGCACGGCCGCGAAGCCGTGTTCCTGCATCAGCTGCTGCCGGGTCCCCTGCAGGCGGGAGGTGAGCAGCACGAGGCGTGTCGCGTGCAGCGCCGGCTCGTGGCGGATGATATCGCCCAACTGCACGCCATCCATGCCGGGCATCTCCAGATCCACCAGCACGACCTGGAACGGTTGGCCCGCCGCCTGCGCCTGGCGCAGCAGCGCCAGCGCGGCGGCGGCGCTCGCGGCCTCGGCATAGCGCGCCGCCATCTCGCCCAACTGCAGCCGCAGGACGCGCAGATTCGTCGGGTGATCGTCCACGCACAGGACCGCCACGCCGGCCGGCCACGCGGCGCGCGTCTCCGGCGGCGCGGGCTGCTCCGCGGCCGGCAGGGTGACGGAGAACCAGAACGTCGCGCCCCGTCCTGCCGTGCTCGTCACGCCGATCTCGCCGCCCATCAGTTCGGCGAGCTTGCGCGAGATGGCCAGCCCCAGGCCGGTGCCGCCGTAGCGGCGCGTGGTGGAAGAATCCACCTGCACGAACGGCTGGAAGAGGTGCGCAATCCGCTCGGGCGGGATGCCGATGCCGGTGTCGCGGACTTCGACGCGCAACGAGTAGGCCCCCTCCGGCGCATGGGCGGCCAACATGACCTCCACGCTGACTTCGCCGCGTGCAGTAAATTTAATCGCGTTGCTGATCAGGTTCAGCAGGATCTGGCGCAGCCGGTCCGCATCGCCGTGCAGGCGGGGCGGGATGCGCGGGTCCACCATGATATTGAACTCCAGCTTCTTCTCGAAAGCGCGCACGGAGACGACATCGGCGAGGTCTTCGCAGAGCTCCCGCACATCAAAATCGAAGGCGTCCAGAGAGAGCTTGCCGGATTCGATCTTGGAGTAGTCGAGGATGTCGCTGATCAACGTGAGCAGCGTTTCCGCGGAGCTGTGCACGGTGGTGGCAAAATCGCGCTGCTCGGCCGTGAGCGGCGTATCCAGCAGCAGCGTGATCATGCCGATGACACCGTTGAGCGGCGTGCGGATCTCGTGGCTCATCACGGCCAGGAACTCGCTCTTGGCGATGCTGGCAGCCTCGGCCTGCAGCGCCATGCTGTTCGCGCGCTCGATGGCCTGTTCCAGCCCGGTGTAGGCCTCCGCCGCGGCGGCGTTGGCGTCCGTGAGTTGGCGGTTGACCGCCAGCAGTTCGGCGGTCCGCCGCCGTACGTCCGCTTCGACATCGGCCAGCGTGGCCTGCAGGCGTTGCTGCGTCGCCTTATGCGGCGAGATGTCCGCCACGACCGCTCCGAGCTCGTCGGCGGCGATGCGGCTCAGGTGGAATTCCAGCCAGCGCGTCGCGTCCGCCTGCCATTCCAAGGTACGGGGCTGACCATCGGCGAGCGTCTGCGCCGCAACGGCGGCCAGCTGCTGGGCGCAGGCGGCCGGCCAGAGGTCGGCGGCGTTCCGGCCCTCAAGGGCCTCGCGCGGCAGGCCGAGCAGCCGCAGCAACGCGGCATTGGCCCACTGGCAGCGCCCGGCCGCATCCTGCCGCCACATCCCCGCCTCGATATGATCGAGGAAAGCATCGATTTTAATATTGTCCGGCATAGCGTTGGGAACGGACTATTTTCAGCCTTACTCATCTCATTTCCCTCGATACCTGGCAAGGTCCAAACAGACCCGCCAACGCCGTTGGCCATGCCAGTCGCCCTCCGTGTCCTTCCCCGCAGAACGTGGGTTGTGTTAAACTTGAGGCTGTCAAAACGGGAGGCCGGTCATGGGAGAAATTTTTCAGGCTGAATGTGGCTGCGGTTATCGGTCCGGAGACTTGGCCGTGGGTTGCGGCATGGCGGATATGAACCGCTACAACGTCCCCGTGGCTTGCCCCGTTTGTCACAGCGTCCGGGTGGTGGAGTTGCAACACAGCCCGCGCCGGTGCCGCAAGTGCAAGATGGAGGTCTACTACCTGCACGAGGCGGGCAACTTTGCGCCTGCCGATGTAGCCCGGGTGTTCCGCGTGCCCTACCCTTGGGAACTGGACAGCACGACCGTAGCTGTGGATGAACGCCCCGCGGTCCGGTATCGCTGCCCCAAGTGCTGGCAGATGACCCTGCGCCTGGAGTCCTGTGGCTGCTGGGATTGACCTCCCTGCCGCACCGGCCTCGCCTCTTTCCTCTCCTCGTCAGCGCGGCGCAGGAGTTGAGCAACCTCCCTTCACGCACCCCCTCCCACCTTAGCGGAAAGGTTGCCGTTACACGCGCAAAAACATCCGCCCGCCGCCTGCACCGCCGCCCGCCCGGCACTGACAGCAGGGTGCCGCGACGCAATTTGAATATCAAAAATACGCATTTATATTTTACGCGTTGTAATGGAGGCGCGCATGAAAACAGGATGTTTCTTCAGCTATGGCTCGGCGCTGACGGTGAGCATAACCGCCAGTTGGGGCCTTGCACACCGGCTCTACGTCACAAATCAAGGGTGGGATCTGCTGCCGTCCGATCCCCTTATTGTAACGATGCTGTTGGCCATCATGCTGGCCTCTTCATCGACCCGGGCGGACGTCGCCTTGGAGGAAGACACCGTAAACGCTACGCGAATCCCCGCCTTCAAATGTTGGCATATGTTGGCTGGTCACGATAAACGCTCCGATGCCACGCAGGTCTTCCCGTCTGTTTCGATGAACGCTTCAACGGCGAAAGACGCAGTTGCTGGACATGCAGTGTCGTGTCGTTGAGGCCCTCATGATGCTATTCAGCGGTAGCATGAGGTTGTTTTTACAGCCGAAATAACCGCGCGGCAGGAGAACGAGAGGCTGTGCAACTCATTGTAAACAAAGGCGGGCAAGCCTGCTTGGGCGATCATGGGATGGAGCCAACGGTCGGATTCGAACCGACGACATTCGCATTACGAATGCGATGCTCTGCCAGCTGAGCTACGTTGGCAAAAGACGGGGCGCATGATAGCGGTGGCGCGCGCCATGTCAAGCCGCGGCGCGATATATCCACCCGGACAGGCCGTCTGCGAAGGTTTTCCGATGTTCAAAACGTTGGGAACTTGGTTTGCCAGCCTTGGAAATAGTCGCCGTGGTTCCGCCGGCCTCGCAGGTTTCGCGCGCCCTGCGCTGGCGTCGCCGCCGGTCATCCGGAGATGCGGGTTTCAACGGGATCAAGCAGCGCGGCCAGCGCGCTGGGCACGGGATCGCCGGCGCGCACTATGTCCAGCTCGCGGCCGCAGACGAGGGCGAAGTGGTGCGCGAGGCGCTCGCGCACCTGCGCCACGCCCGGACAGGCGGCCCCGAGCAGGCGCGCGAGGGAGCTGACCCGTTCGCCCGCCAGCCCGCAGGGAATGATCAGGTCAAAGCCGGCCAGATCCACGTTGACGTTGAAGCTCATACCGTGCAGCGTGACCCAGCGTTTGAGCCGGAAGCCGATGGCGGCGAGCTTGCCATCGTCCGTCCAGGCGCCATTCATCCCCGCGCGCCGGAAGGCCTGCACGCCAAAATCCGCCGCCGTGCGGAGGGCGACCTCTTCGAGGTTGTGCAGATAGCCGTGCGCGTCGGCCTCGTGGGCGCCGAGGCGCAGGATGGGATAGAGCACACACTGGCCGGGGCCATGGAAGGTGACGTTGCCGCCGCGGCTGGCGCGGGCCAGTTCCACGCCGTGCGCGCGCAACGCTTCCGGCGGCAGACGGACGCCATCGTCACGCCCGCGCTGGCCCAGCGTGACCACGGGAGGATGCTCCAAAAACAGCACGGTGTCGGGAATGGCTTCCGCCAGCCGCGCGGCATGCAAGCGTTCCTGAAGGGCCACGCCGGCGGCATAGGGAACCGGGGCGTCGAGGAAGACGGCCCAAGCTTTCATGGATGAGCGGCGCCTGGCCGCTCACTCCTCGGATTCGGGGATCATGTCCTCATAGCCGTCGGCGTCGAGGAGCATGTCAATTTCGGACGGGTCGTCGGGGCGCAATTTGAAGATCCAGCCATCGCCGAAGGGGTCGGAGTTGATAAGTTCCGGCTGCTCTTCCAGCTTCTTGTTGATTTCGGAAATCGTACCGGCGACCGGCGCATAGATATCGGCCGCGGCCTTGACGGACTCGACCACGGCGACATCGCTCTGGGCCTCGACGTTATCACCAACACCCGGCAGTTCGACATAGGTCAGGTCGCCAAGTTGTTCCTGGGCGAAGTCGGTGATGCCGATGGTGGCCACACCATTTTTGTCGAGCCGAACCCATTCGTGGGTCTTCGTATAACGCAATTCTGTCGGTACATTCATGATTTTCCTTCGTCTCCGTTTTCGCGCCCTGCAAAGGTCGGGCGCGCTTTTACAGTAGTGCCGCCCCGCCGACAACATCTTTTTCAGATTTTTTTATCGGGCGTGACGCGCCGCTTCCAAGCCCTGGAAAAAACGGCAGGACCCTTTTCCAAATCTTGGAAACGCAAGGAGGCAGCCTGTGCCGGCACCCGACCGAACCGCACCCCCGCCCCGGGCCGCGGCGAACAGGAAACCGCTGCCGGCCGCCCCCACCGCGCTCGCGGCTGCGCCCGAACTCACCGCCGCCGGCGGACTGCAGCGCCGTGTCCGGCGGATCCGGGCGGCGCACACCGGACGGAGCGTTCTGTTTTGCCCATGGGCAGGCCGCCGTCCGGCGGGTGGCAAATCTTATGGAGGCGGAGCTGCCGTATTCCCCACCAAGGGGGCCATCAGTGTAATCTTTCCGGGGTTGGAAACCTTGCGCTTCCATATGCCCCCAAGGCTTGGGGGCAAGGCGGCCCGATCTTGGGGGGCGCGACACGGGTCGTTTGACGTGGCGGCGGGTGAACGGCGGCGGCTGGGGTGTCCGCCAAAAAAAAACTTCCCATGCGCAGGGCTTTGTGGTTTAGTCCGCCCCCGTTCCCGGCCTGCAACGTCACGCCGACGCTGACCGCACGCTGCCGAAGCCAGTTTGTTCCTTTTGTAGTGCAGTGGATGGCTCGCGGTGTGTGTCAGGCCGGGAGAGTTTACAGGAGACCAAATGAAGAAATTGACCGGCATCATGGACGGCAACGAGGCTGCGGCCTACGTGGCCCACAAGACCAACGAGGTCTGTGCAATCTACCCCATCACCCCGTCCTCACCGATGGGCGAGCTCTCCGACGAGTGGAGTGCGCTCAACAAGAAGAACATCTGGGGCACCATCCCGCTCGTCGTCGAACTGCAGAGCGAGGGCGGCGCCAGCGGCTCGGTCCACGGCGCGCTGCAGACCGGCGCCTTGACGACGACCTTCACGGCGTCGCAGGGCCTGCTGCTGATGATCCCGAACATGTACAAGATCGCCGGCGAGCTGACCTCGACGGTGTTCCACGTCACCGCGCGCTCGCTGGCCTGCCAGGCGCTTTCGATCTTCGGCGACCATTCCGACGTGCTCGCGTGCCGCGCCACGGGCTTCGCGTTCCTCTGCTCCGCCAGCGTCCAGGAAGCGATGGACATGGCCTTGATCGCGCAGGCGGCGACGCTCGAGTCCCGCGTGCCGTTCATGCACTACTTCGACGGCTTCCGCACCTCGCACGAGGTCCAGAAGATCGACCTGATCCCGGAAGACCAGATCCGCGCGCTCATCAACGACGATCTCGTCATCGCCCATCGCGCCCGCGGGCTGAACCCGGAGAAGCCGGTGCTGCGCGGCACGGCCCAGAACCCGGACGTCTATTTCCAGGGCCGCGAGACGGTCAACAAGTTCTATGACGCGACCCCCGGCATCGTGGAAAAGGTGATGGCGGACTTCGCGAAGACCGTCGGCCGCACCTATCACCTGTTCGCGTACACCGGCGCGCCGGATGCGGAACGCGTCGTCATCCTCATGGGCTCGGGCGCCGAAGCGGCGAGCGAGACGGTGGATTATCTGACGGCCAAGGGCGAAAAGGTCGGCGTGCTGCGCGTCCACCTGTTCCGTCCGTTTTCCGCGAAGCATTTCCTCGCGGCGCTGCCCAAGAGCGTCAAGAGCATCGCGGTCCTCGACCGGACGAAAGAGCCCGGCTGCGCGGGCGAACCGATGTACCAGGATGTGCTGACGGTGCTCGCTGAGGCCCAGCAGGACGGCGCGCTGCCGTTCGCGAAGATGCCGCAGGTCATCGGCGGCCGCTACGGGCTCTCCTCGAAGGAATTCACGCCGGCGATGGTCAAGGCGGTCTTCGACGAGCTCTCCAAGCAACAGCCGAAGAACCATTTCACGATCGGCATCAACGACGACGTGACCCACACGAGCCTGGTCTATGACAATGCCTTCGTGATCGAGTCCGACAAGGTCAACCGCGCGGTCTTCTTCGGCCTCGGCGCCGACGGCACCGTGGGCGCGAACAAGAACACGATCAAGATCATCGGCTCCGAGACCCCGCTCTACGCCCAAGGCTACTTCGTCTATGACTCGAAGAAGTCCGGCTCGCGCACGGTCTCGCATCTGCGCTTCGGCCCGGATCCGATTCGCTCGACCTACCTGGTGCAGTCCGCGAACTTCGTCGGCTGCCACCAGTTCAACTTCCTCGAGAAGACCGACGTGCTGAAGTATGCCGCGCCCAAGGCGGTGTTCCTGCTCAACAGCCAGTACAGCCCGACGGAATCGTGGGAGCGCATGCCCCGCAAGGTGCAGCAGCAGATCATCGACAAGCAGCTCAAGTTCTACGTGATCGACGCCTACAAGGTCGCCGAGGCCACGGGCATGGGCTCGCGCATCAACACGATCATGCAGACCTGCTTCTTCGCCATCTCCGGCGTGCTGCCGAAGGACGAGGCGATCGAGAAGATCAAGGGCACGATCAAGAAGACCTACGGCAAGAAGGGCGACGACGTCGTCAAGAAGAACTTCGAAGCCGTGGACCAGACCCTGGCCAATCTCGTCGAGATGAAGGTGCCGGCCGCCGCGACGAGCAAGCTCGAGATGCCGCCGGCCGTGCCCGCCGCCGCGCCGGAGTATGTCCGCAACGTGCTCGGCATGATCATGAGCGACCAGGGCGACGAGTTGCCCGTGAGCGCGATGCCGGTGGACGGTACGTTCCCGACCGCGACGACGCAGTGGGAGAAGCGCAACATCTCGCTGACCGTGCCGGCGTGGGACCCGAAGACCTGCATCCAGTGCGGTAACTGCGCGCTGGTCTGCCCGCACGCGTGTATCCGCATGAAGACCTCCACGGCGGCCGATCTGGCGCAGGCGCCCGCGGGCTATGCCTCGACCCCGGTGAAGATGAAGGGCCAGGAGGACAAGCGCTACACCCTCCAGGTCGCCGTCGAAGACTGCACCGGCTGCGCGCTCTGCATCCAGTCCTGCCCCGCGAAGAACAAGGAGCAGGTCAACCTCCGCGCCATCAACATGGTGGACAAGGACCCGATCCTCGAGCGCGAGCGCGCGAACTACGCGTTCTTCCTGAGCCTGCCGGAAAACGACCGCACGAAGGTGGACACCACACTCGTGCGCGACGTGCAATACCTGCAGCCGCTGTTCGAGTTCTCCGGCGCGTGCGCCGGCTGCGGCGAGACGCCCTACGTCAAGATCGCCAGCCAGATGTTCGGCGACCGGATGATCATTGCGAACGCGACGGGCTGCTCCTCGATCTACGGCGGCAACCTGCCCAGCACCCCGTGGGCGCAGGACAAGAACGGCCGCGGCCCGGCGTGGTCGAACTCGCTGTTCGAGGACAACGCGGAATTCGGCTACGGCTACAGCCTGACGGTGCAGAAGCACCGCGAGCACGCCGGCGAACTGCTCAAGGCGCTCGCGACCGACGTGGGCGAAACCCTCGTCACCGAGATTCTCGGCGCGACGCAGAACAACGAGGCCGAAATTGCGGCGCAGCGCGCGCGCATCGTGATCCTGAAGCAGAAGCTGGCGGGCAATGCGAAGCCGCAGGCCAAGAGCCTGCTCTCGATCGTGGACATGCTCGTCCGCCGCTCGGTCTGGATCATGGGCGGCGACGGCTGGGCCTATGACATCGGCTACGGCGGCCTCGATCACGTGCTCGCGAGCGGCGCGAACCTGAACGTTCTGGTGCTGGATACGGAAGTCTATTCCAACACCGGCGGCCAGATGTCCAAGTCCACCCCCACCGGCGCGGTGGCGAAGTTCGCCGCCGGCGGCAAGCGGATGGGCAAGAAGGACCTCGGCATGATCGCGATGAGCTATGGCAACGTGTACGTCGCGAAGATCGCGATGGGCGCGAACCCCCGGCAGACGCTCCGCGCGTTCGCCGAGGCCGATGCCTATCCGGGCCCCTCGATGATCATCGCCTACAGCCATTGCATCGCGCACGGCATCGACATGATCAACGGCCTGCGGCAGCAGAAGCTCGCGGTGGACAGCGGCCACTGGCCGCTCTTCCGCTACAACCCGCTGCTGAAGGAGCAGGGCCTGAACCCGCTGCAGCTCGACAGCAAGAAGCCGAGCATCGCGCTGAAGGACTACATCTACACCGAGGTCCGGTACAAGATGCTGACGCACTCGAACCCGGAAGCGGCCGCGATGCTGCTGGCGCAGGGCCAGAAGTTCGTGGACGAGCGCTGGGCGATGTACGAGAACCTCGCGGCGGCCAAGGGCAGCGCGGCGGTCCCGGCGGCGGCGGTCTAACACCAAAACAATCCAACAAAGGAAACCAACATGAACTTGAAGACAAAGTATATGGGTTTGGAACTCAAGAACCCGCTCGTCGCCTCGGCGGGCCCGCTCTCCGACTCCGTCGAGAACATCAAGAAGCTCGCCGACGCCGGCGTCAGCGCGGTGGTGATGTTCTCCCTGTTCGAGGAGCAGCTCAAGGCCGAAGCCAGCGCGCTGGATGCGCAGCTGGCCGCGGGCACCGAAAGCTTCGCCGAAGCCACCAGCTACTTCCCGCATGCCGAAGACTACAAGGTCGGCCCGGAACAGTATCTGGAACTGCTCAGCAAGGCCTCGCAGGCGGTCGACATTCCGATCATCGGCAGCTTGAACGGCATTTCGGCCGCCGGCTGGATCGAGTACGCCCGCAAGATGCAGAACGCCGGCGCCAAGGGCATCGAGCTGAACATCTATTACATGCCCACCGATCCGAAGCTCTCCGCGAGCGTGATCGAGAAGCAGTACATTGCGGTCGTGGCGGCGGTGAAGGCCGCGGTGACCATCCCGGTCGCCGTCAAGCTCAGCCCCTACTTCACCTCGATCGCGAACGTCGCGCGCAAGCTCAAGCGCGCCGGCGCCGACGCGCTCGTGCTCTTCAACCGGTTCTACCAGCCGGACTTTGACCTGCACGAGCTCGCGGTGGCCCCGACGCTGGAGCTGAGCCACGCGAACGAAATCCGGCTGCCCCTGCGCTGGATCGCCATCCTCCGCAGCCAGATGAAGATCTCGCTCGCCGCGACCACCGGCGTGCAGACCTCCGCGGAAATGGCCAAGTACCTGCTCGCCGGCGCCGACGTCGTGATGAGCACCTCCGCCCTGCTCCACCACGGCCCCGCCTACGCCGCCAAGCTCCTCGCGGGCCTGGAGGAGTGGATGAAGGCGAAGGAGTACACCAGCGTCAAGCAGATGAAGGGCGCGATGAGCCTCAAGAGCGTCGCCGACCCGACCGCGTTCGAGCGCGGCAACTACATCAAGATCATCGAAAAGTATAAAGCCGAGTATACCCTGCCCGCGTAACCCAGAACCCCGAAAGGAACGAACGAAATGAAAGCTATCGTAGACACCAACACCTGCACAGGCTGCGAGCTCTGCGTCCAAGTTTGCCCGGAAGTTTTCGAGATGGACAACGGGACGGCCAAGTCGAAGGTCGATGTGGTCCCGGCCGCTTCCGAAGCTTCCGCCAAGGAAGCCGCGGACAGCTGCCCGGTGGCCTGCATCACCATCGCCTGAGTCAGCGCGCAGTGCGCTCAGCCCCGCCGGCCCCTGGCCCGCGGGGCTTTTTCTTTGCACGGAAGCGTGCGCCGTCCCGTCCGGCGGGCCGGGCGGCGCCGCCGGCCAAGG
>CAIWHP010000094.1 GCA_903912445.1 uncultured Lentisphaerota bacterium | reverse complement strand
GTTTGGAAAAGCGGGGGTTTGGTTCGCCGGGTCGGAGACCCGGCCTACAATTTCAAGCGCCCGCGTGAGCTTGAGACAGTAGAGCAGCGGCAGCGCGCCGAAGACGCCGAAGGAGCAGTCGATCAGCCGCCAGTAAAACGGGATGTCGCGCAGCGGACCACAGGCGAGCGCGAGCACCGGCACGAGCGCGCACGCGAGCAGCCCGGCCCACAGCACCCAGACGTTGCGCACCGGCCGCACGAACGGGCCGATGAAAAAGATGGCGATGGTGATGTGCCCAAACGCGAGCCAGTCGGTGCCATAGGCGATCCACGGAAACTTTGCGTAGGTCTCACGCAGACCATCGCGCACGGTCAGCAGCCAGAATGCGAGACCGTTCGGCGCGCCCGCCGGCGCGAGCTGCGACCAACCGAACCACGCGACGAGCGTATCGAGTTCGAATTGCAGCGGAAACGCCGTCAGCCCGCTGACCAGCAGCGCGACGATAAAGAAACCCAGCACGAGACGATAGCGCAGCAAGAGCGACTGCTGGAGCGATGAGGTCACGGCGCGGGACGGATGACGCGGATCCGGTTGGCGTAGCTATCGCTGAGCAGGAGCGTGCCATCGGCTTCGGCGAAGATGCCGTGCGGCCGGGCCACCTGGCAGGTGGCGGCAGCGCCATCGGGGCCGTCGCCTTTTTTGCCGGTGCCGCAGACGACTTCGATGAGGCCGCTCTTCAAATCCACCATGCGGATGCTGTTGCTCTCGGCATCGGCGAGATAGACGCGGCTGCCATCCGGCGAAATCGCGAGGCCCTTCGGCCCGCTCAAGGTCGCGAGCTTCGCGGGGCCGCCGTTGCCGGTGAAGCCAGACTTGCCGGTGCCGGCGACGTGCGTGATGAGGCCGGTCTTCGGATCCAGTTTGAATAGCTGGTTGCCGTCGCGCAGGGCCACCCAGATATTTCCCGCGCGGTCGCAGTCGAGCGAGCGCGGGCCGAGCAGCGGCGCATCGCGATAAGCGGCGCCATCGGGCGTCGGCCCGCGCAGCCCGGTGCCGGCGATGGTGCTGATGGTGCCGGTCTTCATCTCCACCTTGCGGACGCGGTGGTTGCTGATGTCGCAGATCAGCAGATCGCCCTGCGCATCGAACTGGATGCTGATCGCCGCCTTGAAGGTCGCGTTGGTCGCCGGTCCGCCATCGCCGGAGAAACCGCCCTTGCCACAGCCGGCCACGGTGGTGATGAGGCCGGTCTTGAGATCAATTTTGCGGACGCGCTGGTTGCCCGTATCTGCGACGAACAGATCGCCGTTGCGGTCGAAGCGGACTTCGTGCGGCTGGCTGAGCGACGCCTGCAGCGCCGGCCCGCCATCGCCGAGCGGCAATTTCTTCCCGGTGCCGGCGATGGTGGTGAGGATGCCCTTGGCGTCTATCTTGCGGACAACCCCGCCATCGATTTCGCAGAAATAAATGCAGCCATCCGGTCCGCGCACGACGCCGAAGGGATGATTCAACTGCGCCGCCTGCGCCGGCCCGCCATCGCCCTCGTGCCCCGCCGCGCCCGTGCCCGCAATCGTCTCCACGCGCCAGGAAGCGGCCGATGCCGTCAGCGCCAGCGCGCCGAAAGTCCCGAGGAGAACCTTGGCGGCGCTGTTCATTTCTTCACCATGGGTGTGAGGAACTCGGCGACCTTGGCAATGGCCTCGGTGATCTTCGTGATGTCCTTGCCGCCGGCCTGCGCCCGGTCGGGCTTGCCGCCGCCGCCGCCGCCCGCGACCTTGGCGACCGCGCCGATCAGCTTGCCGCAGTGGACGCCCTGCTTCACCAGCGCCTCGCTGGCGGAGGTGATGAACGAGGCCTTGCCCTCGGTGCTGCTGCCCAGGACGATCAGGTCGTTAGGCCGCTTCTCGCGGATGGCGTCGTGCAGGCCGCGCAGCGTATCGGCATCCATCTCGCCGACTTCCGCGGCGATCAGCGTGACGCCGCCGACGTCCTGCGCCTTCGCGATCAGCTCATCGGTGCGGCCGCGCGCACTCTCGGCGGACTTCTGCTTCAAATCCTTTTCGAGCTTCTTGGCATGTTCCTGGAGCGCCTCGATGCGGGCGGGCACCTCGTCCGGCGCGGCGCTCAGGCGCTGGGCCAGCAGCTGCAGCAGCTCGTGCTTGTGCTGCGACCATTCCCATGCGGCCATGCCGCAGACGGCCTCGATGCGCCGGATGCCGGCGGAGACGGAGCTTTCCGCGACGATGCGGAACTGGCCGATGTCGCCGGTGGCGCGCACGTGCGTGCCGCCGCACAGCTCCATCGAGTAGCCGTCGAGCCCGGCGGGCTGCCCGCCCACCTGCACGACGCGGACGGTCTCGCCGTACTTCTCGCCGAAGAACTGCGTGATCTCCTTGTGCGTCTTGATCTCCGCATAAGGTTTTTCCTGCCAGCAGACCGGCGCGTTCTCGACGATGCGCTCGTTGACCGCGCGCTCGACCTCGACGAGCTGCGCGGGCGTCAGCGCGGCGCTGCTGAAGTCGAACGTCAGCTTGTCCGGGCCCACGAAGGAACCCTTCTGCACGGCGTCCGGGCTGACGACCTTGTGCAGCGCCCAGTGCAGCAGATGCGTCGCGGTGTGGTGCCGCTGGATCGCGTTACGGCGCGCCGCGTCCACGGAGAGCCGCAGCTCCATGCCCGCCGCCGGCGCCTCCGCGCCCTCGAGGAAATGCAGCCACGCGTTGCCGGCCTTCTGCGTATCCACCACCCGCCACAGCTGGCCGTGGCCTTCCAGCTCGCCGCGGTCGCCCACCTGGCCGCCCATCTCGGCGTAGCACGCGGTCGCATCGAGAAGGACCGCGGTACGGCCCTTGATGTTGAGCACGTCCTGCACCTTGACCGTGACGGCCGTCTGGTCGTAGCCGAGGAACTTCGTCGCGACGTCGGACTTGATCTGCGAGACCTCGATGATTTCCTTCTTCTGCGCGGCGCGGGCGCGGGCCTTCTGCTTATCCATGTGCTCGTTAAAGCTATTCTGGCCATCAACATTGACGGTGTATCCCTTTTCGCGAGCAATAAGTTCAGTTAGATCGAGAGGGAATCCATATGTATCATAAAGTTGAAAGGCCACATCACCGCGCACCATTGACGTTATAGCCAAACCTTCATCTGCAGCTTTACGAACGTCACTTCCGAGCCCTTCGATGTGATGATTCAGAAGCTCCAGGCCTCTATCCAGTGTTCTATTGAACGCTTCTTCCTCGGCGCGGATGGTCTGCTGCACCTGGGCCTTCTTCGCCCGGATTTCGGGGAAGATGTCGCCCATCTTTTCGGCGAGGACGTCCACGAGCTTGAAGAAGAAGGGCTCGTGGAAGCCGAGCGTGCGGCCGTAGCGGACGGCGCGGCGCAGGATGCGGCGCAGGACGTAGTTGCGGTCGGTGTTGCCGGGCGCGATGCCGTCGGCGATGGCGAAGGAGAGCGTGCGGATGTGGTCGGCGATGACGCGGAAGGCGACGTCGATCTTCTCCTGCTCGCTCGCGCCGGTGGTGCCGGCCGCGGGCAGCGTGGAGGTGTAGCGCTGGCCGGAGAGCTGCTGGAGCTCGTCGAACAGCGGGCGGAAGACGTCGCTCTCGTAGTTGGAGATGACGTGCGTGAAGTCGGTGAAGCCGTGCGTGCACTGCACGATGCCGCTGACGCGCTCGAAGCCCATGCCCGTGTCCACGTTCTGCGCCGGCAGCGGGATGAAGGTGCCGTCGGCGTTGGCGTTGAACTGCATGAAGACGAGGTTCCAGATTTCCATGCACTCGGCGCTGCCCTTGTTGACGAGCGAGCCCTTGGTATCGCCGGCGGGCGTGAGGTCGATGTGGATCTCCGAGCACGGGCCGCACGGGCCGGTCTCGCCCATCATCCAGAAGTTGTCCTTCTTGTTGCCGTTGACGATGTGGACCTGCGGGTCGAGGCCGGCCTTCGTGAAGATGGCGGCCCAGATGTCATAGGCTTCCTGGTCGAAGTCCGAGGGGTCGTGTTTGGCTTTGTCGGGCGAGTAGACCGTGGCGAAGAGGCGCGCCGGCGGGAAGTGCCAGACCTGCGTCAACAGCTCCCACGCCCACTCGATGGCTTCCTTCTTGAAGTAGTTGCCGAAGCTCCAGTTGCCGAGCATCTCGAAGAAGGTGTGGTGATAGGTGTCCAGCCCCACGTCCTCGAGGTCGTTGTGCTTGCCGCCGGCGCGGATGCACTTCTGCGTGTCGGCGGCGCGGGCCGTTTGATAGGGGCACGGGAGCTGGCCGAGGAAGATCGGCACGAACTGGTTCATGCCCGCGTTGGTGAACAGCAGGTTCGGCGAGTCCGGCATCAGGCTCGACGACGTGACGATGGCGTGCTGCCGGGACTGGAAGAAGTCCAGGAACGACTGCCGGATTTCCGCGGAGGTCATGATTTTCATGGGCACCTTTCGGGCAAAAAGCGGGCGCTTTCATAGCACAGCAGCCCCATCCGCGCAACGGCGCGTGGCTCGAAAAACAGGCCTATGCAGCCCTGGCGGCCCCGCCCCCTCCGTCCTAACACAGTTTTAATTTTTTCTGCACCCGGTTTGTGCTAGGTTGCACGCGGTCGCAAGAAGCAAACACGGGAGTACGTCATGAGCAAGGCAACCTGTTGGCTGGGCGTGGATCTCGGCGGGACAAAGATGCTCGCCGCGCTGTTCAACGACAAATTCAAGCTGCTGGCCGAGCGCAAGGAAAAGACCGGCGGCCATGAGGGCGCCAAGGCGGTCATCGGCCGCCTGCAGCAGCTGATCGCCGAGACGCTGGCCGAGGCCGGCCTGCCGGCGAAACAGCTCGGCGGCATCGGCCTCGGCGTGCCCGGCCCCGTGAACGTGCAAACCGGCGCGGTGATTTCCGCCCCGAACCTCGGCTGGCACAACCTCCCCCTGCAAAAAATTCTCGAGCGCAGCTGCCACAGCCCCGTCCGCGTCTATAACGATGTGGATGCCGGCACCTATGGCGAGTTCCGTTTCGGCGTGGGCGAGCAGGCGCACTGCGTCGTCGGCCTGTTCCCCGGCACCGGCATCGGCGGCGGCTGCATCTATGAAGGCAAGATCTTCAGCGGCCAGGAACACTCCTGCTTCGAAGTCGGCCACATGCAGGCCGTGCCCGATGGCCGCCTCTGCGGCTGCGGCCGGCACGGCTGCCTCGAGGCGCACGCCAGCCGCCTCGCCATCGCCGCCGACTGCGCCGCCGCCGCCTACCGCGGCCAGGCCCCGGCCCTGCTCGAGCTGACCGGCACCGACCTCCGCGACGTCAAGAGCCGGACGCTCGCCAAAGCCATCGCCGCCGGCGACAGCGCGGTCGAGGATATCGTCCGCCGCGCCGCACGCCAGCTGGGCGTGGCCGCCGCGGGCATCGTCAACCTGATCGCGCCGGACATCATCGTGCTCGGCGGCGGGCTGGTCGAGGCGCTCGAAAAGCTTTATCTTGAGGAAGTGCGCGAAGGCATCGCGCAGCACGCCATGCCGCTGCTCGTCAATCGCGTCAAGGTCCGGGCCGCGCAGCTCGGCGACCACGCCAGCGTGCTCGGCGCCGCCGCGCTCGTCGCTGAAGCCCGCCGCAAGCCCTGATGCCCGGTATGTTTCCAGACCTTGGAAGGCCGATGGCGTTGTTTTTCCAAGGCTTGGGAAAGCGCTCGACGGCGGAAAAAACTGTCAATCACCAGGGGTTCTTGCTAAAGAATTTTCTTCAATGAATCGCCGCCGCGTCAAAAAAACTGCTGCTGTGCCACCGACGGAACTGCCCACGGCTTACGGCCAGACCCGGCTGACGCTGCTTGATGTGGATCCCTTCACCGTCCACGCCGCGTGGGAGATCACGCCGCGCGACCGGGCCGCTGCCGAGAAGAAATTTGGCGCGCCGGCCACCGCCTACATCTGGGTCTTGCGCTTCCACGACGAACGCGACGGCAGCGCGTTCGATATCCCCATCAACCCGGACGCGCACAGCTGGTACGTGCAGCTGCTGGCCGCGGACAAGACCTACCATGCCGAGCTGGGGCCGTATGCGGTGCCGGGCGAGTTCGTGGCCGTCTGCCGCTCGAACACGATCACCACGCCGCCGGCCGCACCCGCGCCGCCGCAGGAACCCCGGTGGCTCGCGGTCACCGCGGGGCTGGACGGCGCCGCGCCGGAGCGGGAGGAAGAACAGAAGGCAGAGGTCAGAGGTCAGAAGTCAGACTCCAGCCAGCAGACTTCAGCCAGCAGCGGCGTGCTGCAGGACTTCCCGTTGGCCGGCAGTCCCTTGTCCGTGGTCGGCGGCGCGCAGCTGGAGCCGGCGCTGGCAGAGGCATTGGCCGCGCCCTACGCGGATTTCCCGCTGGCGGAGGCACCGCATGCCGAGGTCAGCACGCCGGTTACGCCCGCGGAGGCGCTGGCGCTGCCGGCCGCCGTCGCGACCTTGCTGGCAGAGAAGCCTGCGGTCGCCACCGACGCGGCAGCAGCGCCGGCGGATACAGCCACTGCCCTGGTTGCGCCGGCCGCGGTGAGCGCGTACCCGGCTTCGTCGGAGACGGTGAGCAGCTTCAGCCTGGGCGGCGGGGCGGCGCCGGCCGCGATCACGCTGGAGCTGAATGCCGAGGTCATCGTCTATGGCCGCGCCCAACCGGGCCAGACGCTGTGCGTCAACGGCCGCGCCGTGCCGGTCAACGCCGACGGCACCTTTCACGTCCGCTGGGCCTTGCCGGTCGCCAAGCCGTGACGCCGCCCGCTTCCAGCCCGCCCGCGGGTTTCCTCTGTCTCGTGCTCCACGCGCACCTGCCGTTCGTCCGCCATCCGGAGCACGAGGAGTTTCTGGAGGAGGACTGGCTCTTCGAGGCGATCACCGAAACCTATATCCCGCTCTTGCAAACGCTTGAGGGCCTGGAGCGTGACGGTGTGGCATGGCGCCTGACGATGTCGCTGACGCCCTCGCTGATCGAGATGCTGAACGATCCGCTGCTGCGCCGCCGCTACACACGGCACCTGACGCGGCTGTGCGAGCTGGCGGCGAAGGAAGGCGAGCGCACCGCGCAGCTGCCGGATTTCCACGCCACGGCGCAGCTGTACCTGGAGCGGTTCACCCAAGCGCGCAGCGACTATGCCAAGCGCTGGCATGGCGACCTCGTCGGCGCGTTCGCGCGCCTGCAACAAACCGGGCGGCTGGAGATCATCACCTGCGCGGCGACGCACGGCTTCCTGCCGTTGCTGCGCGTGAACCCGGCGGCGGTGCGCGCGCAGATCGCCGTCGCGGTGCAGCACTACACAGAGACCTTCGGCCGCGCGCCGCGCGGCATCTGGCTGCCGGAGTGCGGCTTCTACCCGGGGCTCGAGGCGGTGCTGCAGGAATTCGGCCTGCGCTTCTTCTTCGTGGACAGCCACGGCATCGAGCGCGCCGCCACGCCGCCGCACTTCGGCGTCCACGCGCCGCTGCTCTGCCCGGGCGGCGGCGCCGCCTTCGGCCGCGACGGCGCTTCGTCGCAGCAGGTGTGGAGCGCCGAGCAGGGCTATCCCGGCGACGCCGACTACCGCGAGTTCTACCGGGACATCGGGTTCGACCTCGAGCTCGACTACCTCCGGCCCTACATCCACCGCGACGGCATCCGCATCAACACCGGCATCAAATACCCTCGCATCACCGGCCGCACGGAGGCGAAGGAACCCTATGTGCGCGCGGCGGCGCTGGCGAAGGTCGCGGCGCACGCGGCACACTTCGTCGCCGCGCGGCAACAGCAGGCGGCCGCGCTGCGCGCCCGGCTCGGCCGCGCGCCGGTGATCGTCGCGCCCTACGACGCCGAGCTGTTCGGCCACTGGTGGTTCGAGGGGCCGGAGTGGCTCGAGGCCGTGCTCCGCGCGCTCGCCGCGCAGACGCAGGTGCAGCTCGCGACGCCGGTGGAGTACCTCGCCGCGCAGCCGGTCCAGCAGCTCGCCATGCCCGCGGCGTCGAGCTGGGGCCACAAGGGCCACCACGAGATCTGGCTCAACGCGGCAACCGACTGGGTCTATCCGCACCTGCACGTCGCCGCCGACCGCATGGACGCGCTCGCGCGGCGCTTCCCGGCGGCGCGCGGGCTCCAGCGGCGCGCGCTCAACCAGGCCGCGCGCGAGCTGCTGCTCGCGCAGTCGAGCGACTGGGCGTTCATCATGAGCCGCGGCACCTTCACCAACTACGCGGCGCAGCGCACGCGCAGCCACCTGCTGGCCTTCAACGAGTTGCACGACGCGCTGCTGCTCGGCGCGGTGCGCGCCGCGCGGCTGGCGGCGCTGGAGCAGCAGGATAATATTTTCCCGACACTGGACTATCGCGTATATTCGCCGCGCAAGCAGCAGCCGGGGCGTCCTTCAGCTGAAGGACGCCCGTCCGTTTCGCGCGCGATACACCGTGGGCGCAGCAAGACGGCGCCCCTACGGAAGAAAAACTGAAAAGCCTTGTGACAGATGGAGAAAAAATGAGTGATAAAATTCCTGAATTGATCGACGGCCTGCCGAACATCTGCGGCTGGGAGGACGAGGTCCAGCGCGTCACCAGCGCGCAAAAACCGATTTATACCGGCCGGACGCCCTTGCGGCTCGACCGGATGCAATCCGCCTTCGCGCTCGCACTGCACATGCACCAGCCGCTGATGATCCAGGACGGCGACCTCGGCACCGCGCCGCTGATCGGCAACCTGCAGTACATGATGGAGCGCCAGCACGTGCACGACATGCACGATGCGCCGGTCTTCGCGCACTGCTACAGCCGCATCGCCGACTTCATCCGCGAGCACGTGGACGGCGGCCGCCACCCGCGCATCATGCTCGACTATTCCGGCGAGCTGCTCTTCGGCCTGCGGCAGATGGGCCGCGGCGATATCCTCGACAACCTGCGCACGCTCGTGGATGACGACCGCTACTGGCCGTGCGCCGAGTGGCTCGGCACGACGTGGGCCCACGCCGTCGTGCCCTCGACGCCGGTGCCGGACCTCAAGCCGCAGATCCTCGCGTGGCAGCACCATTTCGCGGGGCTCTTCGGCTGGGCGGCGCTCGGGCGCGTCCGCGGCTTCTCGCCGCCGGAGATGCACCTGCCGAACCACCCCGACGTCGCGTTCGAATACGTCAAGGCGCTGCGCGAATGCGGCTACCAGTGGCTGCTCGTGCAGGAGCACACCATCGAGGAGCTCGACGGCCACGGCCTGGGCGAGCGCTATCTGCCGCGCCGGCTCGTCGCCAAAAACTCGCGCGGCGAGGAAGCCAGCATCATCGCGCTGATCAAGACCCAGGGCTCCGACACCAAGCTTGTCGCGCAGATGCAGCCGCTCGCCGAGGCCCGCGGCCTCCATCCGCACGCGCTAGGCGGCCGGCAGGTCCCGCCGCTGGTCGCGCAGATCGCCGACGGCGAGAACGGCGGCGTGATGATGAACGAGTTCCCGCAGAACTATAACCAGGCGTGGCACAACCTCGGCACCGAGGGTGTCGTCGGCATCGGCGGCACGGAATATCTCGAGCTGCTCGCGCAGCAGGGGCTGACCGACAAGGATTTCGTACCGGTCCAGCCGCTGCACCAGGCCGCGCTCTGGCAGCGCATCGCGGGCGCGCCGACGCCGGAGAAGGTCGCCGCCGCGATCGCCGAGGCCAAGCAGGCCGACCACCGCTTCCACATGGACGGCGGCTCCTGGACCAGCAACCTGAGCTGGGTCAGCGGCTACGAGAACGTGCTCGACCCGATGAACCAGCTCTCCGTGCTCTTCCACGAGAAGCTGGACAACCGCCAGGTGGACCGCCGCTCCGGCGCCTACCGCAACGCGCTGCTGCACAACCTCACCGCGCAGACCAGCTGCTACCGCTATTGGGGCCAGGGCCGCTGGACCGACTACGCGCGGGAGATCTGCCGTCGCGGCGCCGCGGTGTTGCAGAACGATTTCTGAAAACACCTTGGAGTGCGCAAGCTTACTTGCGCCTTGTCCGGCGGAGCTTGCTCCGCCGGTTGTGACTAATTCCGGCTGGGTTGGGTGCGAAAGAGGAATAGCCACGAGAGGACGCAAAGATCGCAGAGAGGGCGGAAGCGAAGCAAGTGATCCACAGATTTCGCAGATTACACAGTTGGTGAGGCAACGAAAGAAGACTTTTCACCACGGAGCACACCGACCACACGGAAGCAGGCAGTTCCGGTTTCCGTGTGATCCGTGTGCTCCGTGGTTCTTCTTCTGCTCTTTTCTTCCGCCCGAAAAATCTGTGGAATCTGTGACCTCTGTGGATGGTTTGTGCTGCCCGGCTGGGTTGGGCGCGGCGCAGCCAACCTTGCGCACTCCAAGGCCGGCGCAGTTTTCCAAGGCTTGGAAAAAGAGCACACGGGCTTTCCAATCCTTGGAAAACGTGTAGATTCTGCGCCATGAAGACACTCGCAACGCTGTTTGCCAGCAATCGCGCCTGGGCCAAGGACATCACGGCGAAGCATCCCCGCTTCTTTCACAAGCTGGCGGCGCAGCAGTCGCCGGAGTACCTGTGGATCGGCTGCTCGGACAGCCGCGTGCCCGCCAACGAGATCGTCGGCCTGCTGCCGGGCGAGCTGTTCGTCCACCGCAACGTGGCCAACATCGTGGTGCACTCCGACATGAACTGCCTCTCGGTGCTGCAATACGCGCTCGATGTGCTGCACGTGAAGCACGTCATCGTCTGCGGCCACTACGGCTGCGGCGGCGTCAAGGCGGCGATCGAGGATCATCCCCACGGGCTGATCGACAACTGGCTGCGGCACATCGGCGATATCCACCTGCGCAATGCCGCGGAGCTGGCCGCGCTGCCGGATGACCATGCGCGGGTCAACCGGTTGTGCGAGCTGAACGTGAGCGAGCAGGTGACGAACGTCGCGCGCACCACCGTGGCGCGCGATGCCTGGGCGCGCGGGCAGGAATTTACCGTACATGGCTGGATTTACAGCATCGAGGACGGCTTGATCCGCGATCTTGAGGTCAGCCGTTCCGCCCCGGCGGCGGAGTGAGCGGAAGGCCTTGCGCCGCGCCGGCGGCGGGAAATTTCCTGCAGCCTGGACTGGGCGCGACGCCTTCTGTTGCTACGGCGGCTGCCGACCCGCCCCGATGCGAAACGAAAAGCTATCGCCTGATAGCAGGAATGCTTCTGTCAGCTTCCTTCCGCAAATCATAAATCTGCAATCGGAAATCATGCAGGCTCCTGCCGCAATCCGTATTCGTTGAGCTTGCGGTGCAGCGTGCGGCGGCTGAGCCCGAGCTGCTGGGCGGCGAGCGTGCGGTTGCCGGCATGCTGCTTGAGGGCCTGGACGATCAGCTGCTTCTCCGCCGCCTCGATCGTCAGGTGGCCGGCGAGCGCGCCGCCGAGGGGCTTGCCGCCGGATAGCTCGCGGATGTTCGCCGGCAGATCGCGCACCGTCAGCTTCTCGCTGCGCGCCAGCACGACCATCCGCTCCATGACGTTGCGCAGCTCGCGGACATTGCCCGGCCAGCGGTAGGCCGCCAGCAGGTCGAGCGCGTCGGGCGTGAGGCCGGTGACGGCTTTCTTGTTTTCCGCGGCAAACTCCTGCAGAAAATGCTGGGCGAGCATGGGGATGTCGCTGCCGCGTTCGCGTAGCGGCGGCAGGTGGACGTTGACGACGTAGAGGCGGTAGAAGAGGTCCTCGCGGAACGCGCCTTCCGCCACCATTTTCTTCAGGTCGCGGTTGGTCGCGGCGAGCAGGCGCACATCCACCTCGATCATTTCGGAACCGCCGACGCGCTCGAACTTGTGTTCCTCGAGCACGCGCAGGATCTTCACCTGCACGGCGGGATCGATCTCGCCGATTTCGTCGAGGAACAGCGTGCCGCCGTCGGCCATCTCGAAGCGGCCCTGCCGCCGTTCCGTCGCGCCGGTGTAGGCGCCCTTCTCGTGGCCGAACAGCTCGCTTTCGAGCAGCGTCTTGGAGAGCGCGGCGCAATGGACCGGCACGAACGGGCCCTGGACGCGCGGGCTCAGCTGGTGGATGGCGCGCGCGACCAGCTCCTTGCCGGTGCCGCTCTCGCCCTCGACGAGCACCGTCGCGCGCGTCGGCGCGACCTGCCGCAGCGTGTCGAACACCTCCTGCATCGGCGCCGAGGTGCCCAGAATTTTTTCCAGCCCGAATTTTTCGTCGAGCTGCTCGCGCAGCACGCGGTTCTCCACCTCGACCTCGCGGCTGCGCAGCGCCTGCTTCAGCTTGAGGTCGAGCTGGTCGAGGTTGACCGGCTTGGTCAGGAAATCGTAGGCGCCGCGCTTCATCGCCTCGACGGCGGTCTCGACCGTGCCATAGGCGGTCAGCAGGATCACCAGCGGCTGCGGCTGGCGGGCCAGCGCGCGCGACAGCAGCGTCAGGCCGTCCATCCCCGGCATCCGCACGTCGCTCAAAATCACATCCACCGGCCGCTGTTCGAGCAGCTCGAGCGCCCGCCGGCCATCCTCGGCCAGCAGCACGTCGTACTGCCGCTGCAGGGCGCGCGCCAGGCCCTCGCGCGTGTTCTTCTCGTCGTCGGCGATCAGGATCGTGGGTTTGTTCATTTTATTTACCGCCCAGACGCCAAGTGCGCCAAGGTTGCTGATGGGAGGAGGCTTTCAGGCTGCGCTGAACGCCCGCCCCCTGCCGTATGGTCTGCCGCATAGTTTCGCTGCGGTTGGGCTCGCGGGGTTGGAAAACCCCGCCCACAAGGGATGGTCGCGGCTGCCGGACAGCTGGTTCTGCTCTGCTTGTAGGGGCGCAGCTTGCTGCGCCCGTCGTGTGTGGCCGGCAAGCAGGTGGCCGCCTGTCGGTTACCCTTCCACAAATCGGAAATCCAAAATCGTAAATCATACATTCTTTCCGGGCGCCTTCAGCAGCCGGATGCGCTGCTCCTCGCGTGGCAGGAAGAGCGTGAAGGTCGTGCCGGCGTGCGGCTCGCTGTGGATCTCCATCTGCCCGCCGTGGTCGCGGACGATGCGCTGGACGATCATCAGGCCGAGGCCGGAGCCGTCCGCCTTGGTCGTGCTGAACGGCTCGAACATGTTCGCCAGCCGCTCCGGCGTGATGCCCGGCCCGGTATCCTTGAAGGTGATGGCGAGGAACTGGGCGGAGGCGCGCGCGGCGATCTTCAGCAGCCCACCGTTGGTCATCGCCTGGATGGCGTTGCGGATGATGTTGAAAAACGCCTGCCGGATCTGCTGGCGGTCGAGCGGGATCGGCGGCAGCTCGTCGGGCAGCTCGACCTCGATGAGCACATCGCGGTCCCGGACCTCGTGCTTCAGGAAATCGAGCGTTTCCTGCAGCACCTCGCGGACGCTCGTCGGCTCCAGCTTGAGCGGCGCCGGCCGGATCGCGCGGAGGAACTGCGTGATGATGCCATCGAGCCGCTGGACCTCCTTCTGCGTCACGTCGAGCAGCTCGCGCAGGTTCTCGCGCTCCGTGTCTGGCAGCGCGGCGACCTCGCGGCCGATGAGCTGCAGGTGGATGTTCAGCGAGTTGAGCGGGTTGCCGATCTCGTGCGCCATGCCGGCGGCGAGCAGCATCAGCGCGTTCAGCCGCTCCGACTCGATCGTCTTCGCCTCATGCTCGCGGTCGCGCGTCACGTCGCGCAGGATCACCACCGCGCCGGGCTCCGCCGCGGTGACCATCGCCAGCGGCACCACATAGAAGACGACAAACCGGTGCTCGGGGTAGGTGATCTCGATCTCGCGGCTGACGAGGCGCGACCATTCCTTCTCGTCGAGCTGCATCACGCCTTCCCAGTCAATGTCGTGGACGTAGCGCTGGATCGGCTGCCCGGTCATATCCGCGACGCCCACGCCCAGCAGCTTGGCCGCCGCGTGGTTCGCATAGGAAACGCGGCCGGTGCCGTCGAGCACCACGATGCCTTCCTGGATCGCGTGGAAGATCGTCTCCAGCAAGCCTTTCTCCTGCGACATGCGCAGAAAATAGGTCTGCAGACTTTCCGGGTCCAACCGGTCCATCCGGGCGATCAGTTTTTCAATAAAACCAGGTGTCATGGCGCGCCAATTTGCCTCATGCTGCGGTCACAGGAACTGTGTCAGAATGGCGTTGATAATAGGAGAATTTGCCCGCAAAACAAGATTTTTGATGACTCGCTTACATGGGGCTTAGGAAACCATCCAGCCGCAGTTGGATCGATGGCGGCGGCCACAGGCCGCCGCTACAGCAGACGCCCCCAGCAAAACCCGCTTTCTTCTCTCGAAAAAGCTCCGTGTGGGCAGACGGATGGTGGTGCTAGCGCGGCTGCGCGGCGAGCCACGCACTGCAGGCGCGCTCGAAGATGGCGTCGGTCTCCGGGTCGGGAACCTGGCGGGCGGGATCGGCGCGGAACCAGGCGATGGCCTCAGCGATGCCGGCGCGGAAAGACTGCCGGCACACGAAGTCCGGCACGAAGCGCTTGATCTTCGCGTTGTCGAACACGCCCGGCTCGGCCTTGTCGGCGGGCAACTTTTCCAGCAGCGACGGACATACCTGGCAGAGGAACGGCGTGGGAATTTTCAGGATCTGCGCGTTGGTCGCGCCGGCGGCGCGGACGATCTCGGCGTAGATCTGGTTCCAGGTCAGGACTTCGTCGCTGGTGATGTGGAAGGCCTCGCCGAAGGTCTCTGCGCGCCCGATCAGGCCGGCGAGGCCCACGGCGAAGTCGCCCGCGGCGGTCAGCGTCCAGAGGCCCTGCCCGTCGTCGTGGACGAACACCGGCTGGCCGCGCTCCAGGCGCGCGACCGGCGCATAGCTGCTGCTGCGGACCGGGTTTGGGATCCAGCGCGGGCCGTAGGTGTGCGACGGGCGCACGAGGGTCACCGGGAATTTTTCGCCGCGCCATTTTTCGAGCAGCCAGTCCTCGCACACCTGCTTCTGCTGCGCGTAGGGCGAAAACGGGTTGCCGCGCGCGCCCGCCTCGGTCAGCGGCAGGTGCCGGCGGGGGACGGCATAGACCATCGTGGTGCTGATGAAAATATACTGGCGGACGCGGCCGGCGAAGAGCGCGTGGTCGAGCGCGATGTCCGCGGGCGTGTAGCCGATGAAGTTGATGACCACGTCGGGCCAGTCGCCGCCAAGGGCCAAGCGCATCGCGGCCCCGTCGTGCCGGTCGGCCCGGAGCAACTGCACGCCGGCGGGCGCCGCCTGCTGGCCGCGCGTGAGCACGCTGACGCGGTGGCCGCGCGCAACGAGCAGCGCCACGACAGCCGTGGAGATGTTGCCCGTGCCGCCGAGGAGCAAAATGTGCAGGGGACTGTTCATCCGGGCCGTCAGAACTGCCTCTCGTAGGTGCCCTGGTCCTTGCGCTTGAACTGGTGGAAGCCGGCGCGCTTGGCGCGGTCGGTGAAGGAGCCCTTGGCGGGCGGGACGCGCGGCGCGGAAATCTGGCGGACGAGGGGCGCGCCGCAGCGCGAGCAGGTGAGCAGCGGCGTGGCCCCGGCGTGTTCGAGCGCCTCAAAACCCTTCAGGCAATGCGGACAGCTGCGCGCCGGGTCGGCACAGATATAATCGCGCAGCGGCATGGTCCCGCCCTTACTTGATGCCGGGCTCGGGCTTCTGCGTGCCGGGATTGTCCGTGCCGGTGCGGTCGAGCTGCACGGTGCCGCTCGGCTTGATATAAACCTCGACGCGCCGGTTCTTCTGCATGTTCGCTTCCGTCGTGTTCGGCACGACGGGCTTCTCGAAGCCCCAGCCCTTCTGCGACAGGCGGCCGGCCTTGACGCCGCAGACATTGACCAGGTAATCCACCACGGACTTTGCGCGGCGTTCGGAGAGCGTCTGGTTGTATTCGCGGGTCGAGCGCTTGCGCTTGTCGGCGTGGCCTTCGATCTTCGCCGTCGCGGCCGGATCGCGCTTGAGGACCTTGTTGATGATCTCGATCTTGTCGAGGTCGCCGGAGCGGATGAGCGCCTTGTCGTAGTCGAACTCCAGCAGCAACGTGTACTTCATCAAGTCGTCTTTCGGATCGAGCGGGTTCGTCCCGTCCTCGATGACCTCGTGCCCGTCGGAGACGCCGCCGCCGTCGGTGTCGGCATTCAGCGGGTTGGTGTGATAGACGTTGACTTCGGCGCCGTCGGAGAGCCCGTCGCCGTCGGTGTCCGGGTTGAGCGGGTCGCTGTGATAGTTTTTCACTTCCTCGCCGTCGGAGAGGCCGTCGCCGTCGGTGTCGGGATTGAACGGATCGGTGCCGAGCTCCCTTTCTTCGCGGTCGGTCAGGCCGTCGCCGTCGCTGTCCAGGTCGCCGGGCTGCGTCAGCAGGATGTGCGCGGGGGCCGCGCCGCCGAAACGATAGGTCGCGCCGACGCTGAGGTAGTGGTTGACTTCGGTGTCCTCACGGTCGGCGACGACCGCGGCGCGGTAGTCGGCGCGCATGGCCCACTCGTCGTTGAAATGGAAGAACAGGCCGCCGCCGAACTGCGCGAACGGGGTCACGTTGCCATAGCCGAGGTCGTCGCCGCTGAGGACGAGGCCGGCGCCCGCCGAGAGGAACGGGTCGAAGCGCGCATCCTGCGTGTTGCGCAAGTGCATGAGCACATCGGCCGAGGGCCGCACCGCCCACGAACTGCCGCTCAGTTCCTTGGCCTTGTGCGGGTCGGTATCCTCAAAGCTGCGCGCGCCAAGGTAGGGCAGCAGGTCGAGGCCGCCTTCCACCGTCCAGCGGGCCGAAAGGTCATAGCCGAGCTTGAGCGAGAGGAAGAAGCTGTCCTTCATCACCTGGTCGCCCTCGAACTTGACCAGGCCAGCGCCCGCGCTCAAGGTGAGCGGCGCATCCTTGAAAATGTTCCGCGCCGGCGCGGCCGCCGGGTCCGCTGCACGCGCCGCGCCCACCAGGCCGGCCAACGTCACGACCGCCAACATAATTTTTTTCAACATAGGGCCTCTCCATTCCAAAAAAACGCGGGGCAACGCTAGCACGATTCCATGGGAAGGCAAACCAAAAGCAGCCGCGCGGGACGCGCCGCACGCACCCCGGCGCCCCGCTGTTTTCAGGGCTTGATCATGCGCCCGGACGGGGGGCAAGTCGCCGCCGCTCACGGCTGGAACGGAATCGCGAGCGCGCGGTCGAGGAGGGGCGCGCCGAGTTCGCGGCCGTTGACTTCGAGCAGGTAGTTGCCCGGGCCGCGCGCGGCGCCTTCGCGGACGAGCGGCTGCTCCGTTTTTCGGTCGACCTTGAGACGCAGGGCACCGGCCAGACCCGGCACTTTCACATCAAGCGTCGTGCCTTCGTGTTTCACAGCAGGCTGGGCGGCGGCGAAGGCGGCGCGGAAGGCGGCGAACTGCGCGTCATCCAGGTTTTCCGCGACGCGCGTCCAGAGCGCGGCCGCAACCCGGCCGCGCGGGCGCTGGTCCGTATGCACCGCCGTCAACCGCATCGTCTTCCATTTCGCACCGTCGTTGACCAATTCCACCGGCGCGGCGGCGCCGTCCGGCGTCGTTGCCACGACAAAGCGCAGCGCGGCCGCCGCGTTGCCATACTTCAGGAACACCGGCGTGTCCGGCGTCGGCAGGCGCAGCTTGTCGGCCACCTCCACCGCCGCGCCGCGCGCGCCGACGAAGACCTGCGCCGCGGCCGGGAAGGTGAAGTGCGAGAGGCAGCACGTCAGGTTCGTGCCGCTGCTCCGGAACGCCGGCGGCTTGACCCCATCGGCGTTCGCCGTGGTCAGCAGCAACGCTTCCGGCCCGTTCTGCACGCTCAGGGTGCAGGGCTGGACGTGAAAGGACTTGTTGTGGCCGCCGCCGGTGGCAATTTTGTTCTGGCCGTAGGGATCCTGGCGCGCATCCATCAGATATGCCCCGCCCGGCAGCTTCGCGCCGCCGCCGAAGAGCACGACGAGCGTCTTGTCCATCGGATCCCTATAGATCGCGCCCGACGAAGCCAGCAGCACCTCGCGCCCGACCCAGCTGGCGGCGCACTCGCCCTCCGGCTCGCCCCAGCGCTGGCGGACGAAGCGCGGCGCACGGTCGAGCACTTCGCTTTTCAGCCGCGCCGGCGGCGCCACGTATACTTGCTTGAAGTTGTCCTCAGGGGCCGGCCGCTCCACCGTGGTCCAGCCCGCGCGCGCGGCCCACTGGTCGAGGTTGCCGTGGCCGGTCACATAGTCGTAGTCGCGGCTGTGCGCGCCGCCGAGCCGGCCGGCCGGCGTGAACCAGTTCGCGGCCACATCCGTCCAGAGATAGTCCAGCGCCAGCGCAGCCTTCGCGCGCGCCGCGGGGTTTTTCGCATGCCGCGCGATCGCGCCGAGGCATTCGAAGTCCACCGCGTAGTAGGTCGGGCTGAGGTATTCGCGCACGCCCACCTGCCGCACGCGGCGCAGCCACTCGTCGAACATCGCGTAGCCGGCGCGCGCCAGCTCCGGCCGGCCGGTGTGCTCGCCGAGGGCGATGCAGTTCCAGGTCTTCATCACGAAGATGTTCGTGTAGTCCACCGACACCTTGTGCCGCTGCAGCCCCTCGATGCTGAACTGCATCAGTCGCTGGAGCGTTTCCGTGGCCTTCGCCGAAAGTCGGTCGCGGTAGAGGATCCACAGCAGCGCGGCGCGCTGCATCGCGAACTCGGCGGCGTTGAGGTCCGCCGGCTTGGGATCTTCCCAGTACCACGCGAAGTTACCGTAGGTCTTGGACTTCGGGTCGCGGTCCTGCTTCTGTTCCGCCAGCTCCAGCGCGCGCTCGACGCGTTCCGGATGCCAGTTTTGCGCGGTCGCCTCCAGCGCGAACTCGAAAAACTCGCGCGTGCCGAAGCGCGGCCGCGGCTCGCGCAGTCCGCGCCAGCGCTTCTCCAACTCCGCGGCGGCCGGGTTGGCCGGCGACGCCGCCGGCTTCTTATCCGCCGGCGCGGCCCCCTCCGCCGTCGCCACCACCACCAGCAACCCCATCGCCAGCATCAGAAAGGTTTTCATGGGCGGAGATGATGTTCCAAACCTTGGAAAAATCCAGCGCCGTTTTTCCAAACCTTGGAAACCCGGCAGCGGTTTCGCGTGCCTGAGCCGTTTGTTTTGTGGTCGGGAATTTCCCGCCCCGCCGGCAACCGCTCTATTCCGCTGCCGGTCTGCGACCGCCCGGCTTACTTCCCGGCGCGCTTGCGCTTCTGCAGGTCGACGTAGGAGGATTCCTTGGGCTGGTCCTCGTTGTTGGCGTAGCGGTCGTCGTCGCCCAGTTCCTTGCGGAGCCGCTGGAGCTCCGCCTTGAGCTTGGCGACGGTGTCCTGCTCCGCAGGATCGTTATAGATGTTCCTGAGCTCCTGCGGATCCTTGACGAGGTCGAAGCATTCCCACTGGTTGCGCCGCCAGAAGCAGATCAGCTTGTGCGTCTCGGTGCGGACGCCGTAGTGCGCGGCGGTGTTGTGGTCGCCCGGATCGTGATAGTAGCGGTAGTAAAAGCTGTTGCGCCACCCGGCGGGCTTGGTCCCGCCGAACAGCGGCACGAGGCTGCGGCCCTGCATGTCGGCGGGGATCGGCGCGCCGGCGAGTTCGAGGAAAGTCGGCGCGAAGTCGCAGTTGATGCCGAGCGCGCTGCTGGTGGTGCCGGGCTTGATGCCCTTCGGCCAGCGCACGAGGAACGGCATGCGCGCCGAGTCCTCGTACATGAACCGCTTGTCGTAGAGGCCGTGCTCGCCAAGGAAGAACCCCTGGTCGCTGGTGTAGATGACCAGCGTGTTCTCGCCGAGCCCGTGCTGGTCGAGCCACTCGAGGAGCTTGCCGACGCTCTCGTCCACCGCCGCGCAGCACGCGAGGTAGTCCTGCATGTAGCGCTGATATTTCCACTTCTTCAGCTCCAGGCCGGTGAGCAGTTTCTTTTGGCCATGCACCTCGATCTCGACCCCGGTCGGCTTGTGCTGGAGCCACTGGCGGCGGGCCGGGCCCTTGAGTTCCGCCGGCGGCTCGAGCTTCAGGTCGAGGCGCGTCAGGTCGTCGAACACCTTCTGCTGGCACTCGCGGATCGCGTCGGTGCGCGTCGCGTAGTCGTCCCACAGCGTCGGCGGCTCCGGGATCGTGCGCGCGCGCCACAGCTTGCCGAGCCGCTCGTTCGGCTCCCACGGGCGGTGCGGCGCCTTGTGGTGGACCATCGCGAAGAACGGCTTGTCTTTCGGGCGCTTTTCCAGCCGCTGGAGCGCGAGGTCGGTGGTGATCTCGGTGACGTAGCCGGTATACTTCTTTTCGCCCGCCGCCGTATAGAACACCGGATCGTGATAGACGCCCTGTCCCGGGAGCACTTCCCAGTCGTCGAAGCCCGAGGGATCGCTGCCGAGGTGCCACTTGCCGATCATGAACGTGTGATAGCCCGCGGCCTGCAGGTACTTCGCCACATTCGGCCGCTGGGGATCAAAGGCATTGAAGACCGGCACGCCGTTGCTGTGGCTGTATTGCCCGGTCAGGATCGTCGCGCGGCTCGGCGTGCAGATGGAGTTTGTTGCGTAGATGCGGTCGCAGCGCAGCCCTTCCTTGGCCATCCGGTCGAAGCTGGGCGTCTGGATCAGGAAATTGCTGTAGGCGCTGATCGCCTGCGCCGCATGGTCGTCGGACATGATAAACAAAATGTTGGGCCTGCCCTGACCTGTGGTGAGCGCAGTCGAACCAGCGGAGTCGAAGGGCCGGTCTTTTTTCCCCGCCGCCCGCGCCCAGTTGGGCAGCGCCAGCGCCGCCGCGCCCAACGCCGCCGCCCGCAAGAAATCCCGCCGCGAAGTCTGGCTCATGTTGTCTCCTGCTGCTTCTGCAACGTGGCAGCAGCTTAGCCATTGCGCTAGCAGACACAAACCTTTTCCAGAGCTTGAAAAAACCTGCCCCACCGCCCCAAGGTGCACCCGCCTCAGGCGGTGCTGGAAAAAACCTGCCGAAATCTGGTAACGTCGGCATTGAAATTCCTCTGTAGAACAAGGGGCCCTGACTGGGCTTGTGGCACACTGCTTTGCATGCTGCCCTGAGTGGTTACGCCGACAAAGCGAAAGGTGATATATGAAAAAGAATCTGTTGATCCTGCTGCTCGTTCTCGCCGTCACGGGCTTGAGCGTCGCGCTGGTGCGCACGAACCAGAAGCTCGCCGAGCGTGACGCGGAAGCAGCCACGCTGAAGGCCGCGAAGCCCGCGCCGCCGCCCAGGCCGGTGCGCGTGGCCGCGGCGCCGGTGGCGCCTGCGCCAGCCAGCGGCGCGGCGGAGGTCAAAACCGCCGCCGCCAAGTCCTTCCAGGCCGGCTTCGGCACCAACTTCATGAGCGCGCTGGCCGGCATGATGAAGAACCCGTACATGAAGGAGACGATGAAAGCGCAGCAGAAGGTGGCGGTGGACAAGATGTACGGCGCCCTGCTGAAGAGCCTGACCAACCTCACCGACGAGCAAAAGAGCCAGCTCCACGAAATGCTGGTCGAGCGGCAGCAGTTCCAAGCCGAGGCCGGCATGACGATGATGACCGGTTCGGCCGAGGAGAAGAAAAAAGCGGCCGAGCTGATGAAGGAAGCCAAAGCCGGCTACGAGCAGGTGGTGAACGATCTGTTCGGGGCAGAGACCGCCGAGACCTTCAAGCAATACGAGGACCACCTGCCGGAGCATGGTTCGCTCGCGATGTTCAAAGGTTCGCTGCCGGCCGCCGACGCGCTGAGCGCACAGCAGGAGTCCGACCTGGTCGCGGCGCTCTACCAGGAACGCAAGAGCATGCCGGCCGACTCGCTGCTGAACAAAGGCGGCCAACCGCCCGATCCCGTGCAATTTTCCGAGGAGCAGATCGCAAAAACCGTGCAGCAGATGGAACAGCTGCAGCAGCGCAGCCTCGCGCGCGCCGAGACCATTCTCAACCCCGCGCAGCTGGAGCAGTACAGGCAATATCAAAAGCAGATGGCCAACATGCAGACGATGGGCCTCAAGATGGCCGCGCAGCTGTTCGGTCAGCCCAAGCCCGCGGCCGCCGCGCCTGCTCAGTAAACCCAAGCCACCAAGATGAACTACCTGATACCACGGGCCTGTGCGCTGGCAGCGCTGCTGACCATCGGTTTGCTGAGTTCCTGTGGCCAACCCCTGCCGAAGGGCGCGTACCGCGTGGCGACCACGGACTGGAACTGAATATCGAGTAAACCATGACGGCCAGGAAAATTTTCCTCGTTGGGCGCGGTCTCTGCTGGCTGTTGTTGCTGCTGCTCGCAGGCCTGGGCCTTTCGGCCTGGATGCGGTTTGCGCCCAGCCGCTTGGAGCCGGGCTATGAAGGTCGCCGTCTGGGCCAGTGGCTGCGCGAACATCCGCGCGACTACCAGCCCGTCATGCAGGCGGTCGGCACCAACGCCCTACCCTATCTGCTTGCCGAGCTTCAGATCACCGACCCCGCGTGGCTGAAATGGGCGGAAGGCGCGCTGGGTGAATTCGGGCCGTTTTGGGAACCTGCCCGCAGCCGCCGGTATCACGCACGCATCGCCCTGCAAATCCTCGACACGAACGCGCTGCCCACCCTGCTGGAGGCCAGCTTCGCAAAGCCGATCCGTTTGGCGGAAGGCGACCTCGGCTTTGAGGCCGCGTTTGCGCTGACGTGGCTGGCCTCGCCCCCCGCGCAAGAGGCGATCCAACAGGAACTCGCTTCGACCATGCGCAGCCACGACGCCGACACGCGCCGCAATGCGTGCCTTGTCGTGTCGGCCGGAAATTTTTGCAAACCCATCAACGCGGCGCAGCTCGCCGCCCTGACGCGCGACACCGAGCCCGCTGTCCGCGCAGCAGCCGTGCTCGCCGCACGTTTCCCGGTCCAAGACGAAGCCGTTTTGTTGCCCGCCGTCATCGAGCGGCTCACCGACGAGCACGCGATCATCCGCCAGCTCGCTGCCAACGCTCTTCAGGGCCGTGGCACCAATGCCGTCGCGGCCCTGCCCGCGCTCAAGGTCGCGCTCACCGCGGAGCCCACACGCCCGCGCGGCTCCGACCGCCTCGACGACCGTTTCGAGCGCGTCCGCGCCCCCGCCTCTGTCTGCGCGGCCGTGCAGCACGCCATCCGCGCGATCGAGAAAAACGACCCGCGCCCCGCCGCCGCGCGAAAATAATGCCCGCCCCGCACCTCGCACGTCGTATGGACGAGCTGGAAGCGCCCTGTCCATGCCGTCTATGCAATCCATCCGCTTGCGCTTGTCCGGTTGCTCCGCGCCGCGCGCCGGGTTTTTCCGCTGGCATCCGGCGGCGGGGTGTGTAATCAAAGGGCCATGCAACCTAGCGACACCAAGGCGGAATTCCAGCCGGACCTGACCCACGAGCAGGTCATGGCGCTGCCGCTGGGCCGCTACGAGGGGCCGATCCATCTGGTCCATACCCCGGCCCAGCTGGCGGAGGCGCTCGCGGACCTGCAGCGCGAGCGTGTGCTGGGCTTCGATACCGAGACGCGCGCAGCGTTCCGCAAGGGCGAAGCCTACCCGCCGGCGCTGATCCAGCTCGCCACCGCGCAGGCGGTCTGGCTGGTCCAATTGCACGCTTTGCCCGCGCTCGACGGGCTGGCCGACCTGCTTGGCAGCCCCGCGCACCTCAAGGCGGGCGTCGGGCTCGACCACGACCTGCGCAAGCTGCGCGAGCTCTACGAGTTCAAGCCGGCGGGCTTCGTGGACCTGGCGAAGCTGTCGGACAAGGCGCGGATCCGGGCGAACGGGCTGCGCGGGCTGGCAGCGCACGTGCTGGGGCTGCGCGTGGCCAAGCAGGCGCAGTGCACCAACTGGGCACGGCCCGTGCTGACCGAGCAGCAGTTGCGCTATGCGGCGACCGATGCCTGGGCCTCGCGCGAAATCTTTCTGGCCCTGGAGCGGCTCCTCGCGCAGGAGCCCGCCGCGTCGTGAGCCTCACGCCGCACAACGAACCGACGCAGGTCATCCGCGACAATACCACCACGCCGCCCGCCGACGAGACCACGCTGGGCGACGTCAAGCAGCTCGGGCTCTGGGCGGCGATCATGAGCCTCGGCGGCGTCTTCTGGATCGTCGGCGGCATGGAGATGGTCGAGCGGCTCGCCTACTACGGCGTGCGCGCGGTCGCCACGCTCTACGCGACGCGGCCGCTCTCGGAGCAAGGCCTCGGCGTGACGATGACGACGTTCGGCACGCTGCTGCTGTTCTGGACCCTCACGCAGTCGCTCATCCCGGTGTTCACCGGCGGCTTTTCCGATCGCTACGGCTACAAGCTGACGATCGGCGTGGCCACGGCCATCAAGGTGCTCGGCTATCTGCTGATGGCGTGGCTGCCGACCTACTGGGGGTTCTTCACCGGTGCGATGTTCCTGGCTGCGGGCACGGCGGTTTTCAAGCCCGGCATCCAAGGCACGCTGATCCGCTCGACGAACCGCCGCAACAGCTCGATGGCGTGGGGCATCTTCTATCAGACCGTGAACATCGGCGGCTGGATCGGCCCGCTGATCGCGCTCTACAACCGGTCGCACCTCGGTTGGCCTGCGGTCTTCTATACGAACGCCGCGATCATCTGCCTGAATTTCGTGCTGTTGCTGACCTACCGCGAGCCCGGCAAAGCGGAGCGCCTCGCGCGCCGGCAGCGCATCCGCGACGGCCTCGAGCCGCAGCGCCCGCTGGTCGCCGAGGCGCTGGCCGAGCTCAAGAAGCCGCACCTTTTCCTCTATCTGCTGATCTTCGTGTTCTGGTGGATGATGTTCCCGATGCTGTGGGACGTGCTGCCGAAATACGTCGAGGACTGGGTGAACACCGCGCCGATGGTGCAGCAACTGTTCGGGCCGGAGGGCACCAGCAATCCCGTCTGGAAATTCCTGCTCGGCATGGACGCGCACGGCCAGAACATCCAGCCCGAAGGCATCGTCAACATCAATGCCTGCATGATCATGTTCACCTGCTTCCTGTTCGCCAACTTCGGGTCGAAGCTGCGCGCAACCACGAGCATGTGCCTCGGCACCGTGCTCATCGTCATCGCGCTCGCGCTCTTCGGCGCGAGCCACAGCGTCGGCCTCGCCGTGCTCGCGATGGTCATCTTCAGCGCCGGCGAGATGCTCGCCAGCCCGAAGTTCTGCGAGTACATCGGCAACATCGCGCCGCTCGACAAGAAGGCGATGTGGATCGGCTTCGCGCACGCGCCGATCCTGCTCGGGTGGACGATCGAGGGCAAACTCGGCCCTGCGCTCTACGACGTCTTTTCGTCGAAGGATACTTTTGCGCGGCAGCTGCTGGTCGAGAGCGGCCTCGCGCCCGCGCAGGTCACCGAGCAGGCGCTGCCCATCGGCGAGGCGTTCAAGAAACTCGTCGCCGTCACCGGCGAAAATCCCGAGCAGCTCACGCAGCTCCTCTACGCCACGCACCACGTCGGCATGACATGGTACATTTTCGCCGCCGTCGGCGTCGCCTCCGCCGTGATGATCTGGCTCTACGGCCGCTGGGTGCAGAAGCTGGCCCGGCGTTCTCCATCCTCGTGATGCCCCGGTGGAAGCGGGACCAGCCCTATCGGGGAAATGGCGCGTCACGGGCCGCCGCTGAGGCAGGCCGTGGCCGCGCCTCCCGCGGGGCGCAAAACTCATTTTCCGGGAGCGCGATGTCCCTTATCGCACAGTTGCACAACTGTGCGATGAAGGCGCGGCCGGCTGCCGCGGTTGCCGCCGGAGCCTTGCCAAGCGTCACGCGAAGGGACATGATGACACGCGTGCTCCGGCGGATGCCCGGGGGACAGGAACCATACGGATGAAACGAATCGCTGGGATGGTGTTGGCACTGGGCGCGCTGGCGTACGCGGCGGATCAGCCGCAGTGGGGCGCGCCGCAAACGCGCAACATGGTTTCCGCCGAAACCAACCTCCCCGACCGGATCGACCCCACCAACGGCGTCAACATCAAGTGGAGCGCGAGCCTCGGCACGCAGTGTTTCGCCACGCCGATTGTCGCCGGCGGCCACGTGTATATCGGCGCGAACAATGCCACCCCGCACGACCCCGCCGTCATCGGCGACCGCGGCGTGCTGCTGTGCCTCGACGAGCAGACCGGCGCGTTCCGCTGGCAGCTCGCCTGCCTCAAGCTGACCAACAGCGTCTATTGGGACTGGACGAACGTCGGCCTTTGCTCGCCGGCGACGGTCGCCGGCGGCCGCGTGTTCATCGTCAGCAACCGCGGCGAGCTCTGGAACCTCGCTCCGCACGGCCCGGCCAATGGCGCGCTGACGGCGCGGGAGAGCGACGCGCGCTGGCGCTTCGACCTCCTCCAGCAATGCGGCGTCCGCCAGCACGACAGCGCCCACGCCTCGCCGCTGCTTGTCGATGGTATCCTCTATGTGAACACCTCCAACGGCGTGGACGACACCCACCGCGGCATCGCCAGCCCGGACGCACCGAGTCTGATCGCCGTGGAGGCGACCACCGGCCGCCTCGTCGCGCGCGATGATGAGCACATCGGCCCGATCATCTTTCACTGCACCTGGTCCTCGCCGTGTTCCGGCGTGGTCAACGGCCGGCCGCTGATTTTCTTCTGCGGGGGCAACGGCGTCATTTACTCCTTCGAAGCCGCGGCCAGCGGGGGTACGGAGGTCGCCACGTTGAAAAAGGTCTGGCAGTTCGATTGCGATCCCGCCGCGCCGAAAGAAAACATCCACAGCTATCTCGGGAACCGCAAGGAAAGCCCGGTGAACGTCTATGGCATGCCGGTCTTCCACAACCACCGGCTCTATGTGGCCGGCGGTGGCGACATGTGGTGGGGCAAACGCGAGGCGTGGCTCAAGTGTTTGGACGTCACCGGCACGGGCGATGTGACGAAAACCGCGACGCGCTGGACCTATCCGCTCGAGCGCCACACCTGCGCAACCCCCGCGGTCGCCGACGGCCTCGTCTATGCCACCGACGTCGGCCACTACATCCACTGCGTGGACGCGGAGACCGGCCAGCCCGTCTGGAAGCATGATACCGGCGCGGAAATCTGGACCTCGCCGCTGGTCGCCGACGGCAAGGTGTACGTCGGGACGCGCAAGGGCGAACTGGTGATCCTGGCCGCGGGCCGCGAGAAGCGCGTGCTCTGCACCGCGAAGCTCGAAGGCGCGATCAACGGCACCGCCACCGCCGCCAACGGCACCGTCTTCGTCGCCACGATGAAGCGCCTCTACGCCCTCGCGAAAACCCCGGCGAAGTGACCTGGCGGATACCGCAGCGGTGCGCTCCGGCATCCGCCAAACACACGCGCCTAACCACGATATCAACTTCGCAGCGCTTTCGTGGTGGACAGAAGAAACGGCAGAATCATTTCAAGTTGAGAAGCATCGCGACTTGATACTGAAGAGGCTAACCGCCCGGCTGGCTTAGGTATTCCTGCTTCTTATGATTCTGCCGTCAATGGTTCTGTCGAAATGCTCCGTCATCACTCGCCCCGCCCCATGCGTGGCGCAAGATCCAACCTTTGCAACGCGGTTATTTCCAGCCCTTGGAAAAAGGAGCGTGAGTTTTTCCAAGCTTTGGACAAAGCCGGGGTTCCGGTTTCCAATGTCTGGAAAACGCGTCAGCTCTTTTGCGTCGCGCGGGCCTGCTCGGCGGCGAGGGCCTGGCGCTCGCGGTTGAAGATGCGCCACGGGAAGAAATAAAACAGCAGGATGGGAAACAGGGCCAGGTTGGACAGGTGGGCCAACTGCAGCCCGGCAAAGACGAAAATCAGGAGGTGCATGCGGATGACGTTGAGGTACGGCTGAAAGAGGCCTTTCCCTTGGTCACCCGGCAACTGACGCCAGGGAAGGTCGCGAGCGCGAGAGACAAGGGTCATCAGGACAAAGGGCCAGTAGGCCGCCAGGGCCGGCCTGGCCAGGGTGAGGAGGCTGGGCATGCCGCCGCTTTTTTCGGGATTCAGCGGGAAGAACTCGATGAGAAAGGCACCATGCACAAAGTGGAACATGCCGAAGTGAAACGTGAAGAAGGCCATCAAGAAGAGTCCGCCCACGGCCGCAGCCAGTTTCGCTTTGCCAGGCACGCACACCAGGGCGCAGAGGTAGGCCGTGAGCATCCAGACGAAGCCAAAGCTCAAGCTGGAGATCCAGAGGCTCCAGATCAGGTCGCGCGCCTGCCAGCGGAACCCGATGGCCAGCGCCACGGTGCCTGCAAAGGCCAGCAGGTCGAGCGCGTAGTCGGCGGGCTGCAGGCGGCGCAGGATGGCGAGCAGTTTGTACATGCGCGGCGGTCATGATACGGAACGCCGCCGGGTTTGCAAGGCGCGGCGGGCTGTGCTAAAGGACTGCCTCGGGAGCAAGCAACATGAATTGGATGCATACCGTGGCGCAGTGGCCGCTCTGGCTGCTGGTGGTGGGGCTGTGCGTGTTCAGCCTGGCGGCGGCGTGGGGCCTGGTCGCCTTGGTGCGCCGCTACGCGCCCTATCCGGCGTTCAAGGAAAACAACGAGCTGGTGGGGTTCACCTACGCGGTGTTCGGCCTGATCTATGGCGTGCTGCTCGCGTTCACGATCATCGTCGCGTGGGAGCGCTTCGCCGAGACGGAGCGGATCGTGATGCACGAGACGACCGTGCTGAGCGAACTGTGGCGCGACATCAAGGTGTTCCCCGCCGCCGACCGGGACGGCATCCACAGCAACCTGCTCGCCTACGCGCAGTCGGTGGCGGACGACGAGTGGCCCGAGATGGCCGCGCGCGGCAAAGCCAGCCCCAAGACCGCCGCGATTTATGAGCAGCTCTGGGACCGCACCTACGTCCTCCATCCCGAGACAAAAATCCAGGAGGGCTATCTGGCCGAAGTGCTCAGCGACATCAACCAGCTGAGCGCGAACCGCCGCCTGCGGCTGCTCCATAGCCGGACGGAAATCAACCCCATCCTGTGGCTTGTCCTGCTCGTCGGCGCGGCGCCGACCGTCGGGTACACCCTCCTGCTCGCCAACAAGCATCGCTGGATCCAGGTGTGTATCACCATGTCCATCATGCTGATCGTGCTCCTGAGTCTGCTGGTGGTGCTCTCGCTGCAATATCCGTTCACCGGCGATGTCAGCATCCAGCCCGAGGCGTTCCGCGACCTGCTGGAAGCCTTCCATCAACGCCTCCTGCTCGCCGGCGGGAAGGGCTGACGCGGCGCGAAAATCGTCCTCGTTCTCGTCGGCGCCCTCATCCTCGCGAACCGCACCTCGAAAATTATTTTTGCTTTTTGTGGGCGGTGCTTGCCAGCCCCGCGAGACCCACCGCAACACGCAATACACATCCGCGGGAGGAGGCTTGTCCCGGCCAGGTATTGAACCCAGCCGGGAACTCACTCCCACACGCATCAACTCTGTAGCAGCGGCCTGCGCCCGCCGTAGAACACCTTCCAGAGGAACAGGCCCTGCGGCGGGGCGGTGGGGACGGTGGCGGTGCGGAGCTTGGCGGCGAGGATCGTGCGCGCGGATTCCGGCGGGAGATCGCCCGCGCCGACGCGGATCAAAAAACCGGCCAGGCTGCGCACCATCTTGTAGAGGAAGCCGTCGCCACGGGCCCGGATGACGATTTCGGGGCCGCGGCGCGTGACGGCGAGCCCGGTGAGGTGCCGGACGGTGCCGCTGATTTCGCGGTTGGGATTGGCGGAGAACGAGGCAAAATCCTGCTGGCCCACAAGCAGCGCGGCGGCGCGGCGCATGGCGGCGAGGTCGAGCGGCTTGCGGACGAGATAATGGTAGTGCCGCAGATGCGGCGGCAGCACCGGGTGGTTCCAGATGAAGTAGCTGTACTCCTTGCCCTTCGGACTGAAGCGGGCGTGGAAGTCGGGCCGCGCGCGCTTGAGCGCGAGCACGCGGACATCCTGCGGCAGCACGGCGTTGAGGCTGAGCTGGAGCTTGTCGGGCGCGTACTGCTTCGAGAGGTCGAAATGCGCCACCTGCCCGAGGGCATGCACCCCGGCATCGGTGCGGCCGCTGCACTGCACGCGCGTGGTTTCGCCGGTGACCTGCTTCAGCGCCGCCTCCATCGCCCCCTGGACCGTCACCGCCCCCGGCTGCACCTGCCACCCGGCATATGCGCCGCCGTCGTAGGCCACGACCATGCGGTAGCGGCAGGAAGAAGAAAAGGAGGAGGGAGAATGGTTAGTGGTGCATGGTGAAGCAGCCAGGGCGGATGGTGAATGGTGGCTGGAGCATGGAGCATGTACGGCGGGATTTTTCTTCTTCATCGGCCATCAACCGTTTTCCATTTCCCCATCATCCATGGGCGCCGCGTGCGCATCAAGATAGCTCTGGAGGAAAATCTGCGCGGCGAGCTTGTCCACGATCTGCTTGCGCCGGTCGCGCGAGAGGTCGGACTCGCGCATGGCGATGTGCGCGCTGACGGTGCTCAGGCGCTCGTCCCAGGTTTCCACTGGAATCGTCAGGCGCTGCTCCAGCTGTTCCTTGAGCTTCAGGACGCCTTCGGCAGCCGGGCCGAGCGTGCCGTTCATGTTCTTGGGCAGGCCGATGACCAGCTTGACCGCGCCGGTCTCCTTGCACTTGCGCTCGATGACGTTGAGCGCCTGGTTCGCGTCGGCCAGCGTCTCGACGGAGTGCGGCGTGGCCAGCATGCCGGTGGGGTCGCTCAGCGCAAAGCCGAGCCGCTTGCTGCCGAAGTCGAGGCCGAGGACGCGGCCCATCAGAGCACCTTGTCGTAGGTTTTGGCGGCGCGCAGCTGCTCGACCATCTTCTTGATGTCCTGCGCGCGCGCCTTCGGGCAGACAAGCGTGACGCCCGCGGCCTGCACGACGATCAAATCCTGCACGCCGATCAGCGCGGTCAGGTGCCCGCGCGAGAGGACGATGTTGCCGCCCGCATCCAGATTTTCGCAGGTGCCGACCACGGTGTTGTTGGCCGCGTCCTTGGCGATGTGGTTTTCCAGCGCGGGCCAGGACCCGACATCGTCCCACGGAAACACGCCGCGGATCATGACGATGTTGTCGGCCTTCTCCATCAGCGCGTAGTCCACGGAAATCTTCTCGAGCTTGGGGTATTCCTTGTTCATCGCGGCCTCGAGCTGCGGTGCGGTGCGCGCCTTCCCGACGCGCGCCATCATCGGCAGCAGCTGCGGGCGGAACTGCCCGATCGCCTTGCGCACGGCGGCCAGCGACCAGATGAACATGCCCGCATTCCAGAAGTAGCGGCCGGTGTTCACGTAGTCTTCAGCCGTCTCCGCATTGGGCTTTTCGACGAACCGCCGCGCCTTGAGGAACGTGATGCCGTCGTTCTCCGCGAGCACGTCGCCGGCCTCGATATAGCCGAAGCCGGTGCTCGGGAACGCCGGCTGGATGCCGATGGTGATGAGCACGTCGCGCTGCGCCGCGAGCTTGAGCCCCTCGCGCAGCGTGCGCTGGAACAGCGGCCGGTCGCCAATGATATGGTCCGCAGTCAGCACGCAGAACGATGCGTCCGGGTCGCGCGCGGCGATCAGCGCGGCGCCGAGGGCGATCGCGGCGGCGGTGTCGCGGCCGACCGGCTCGCCGATGATCTGCTTCGCCGGCAGCATCGGCGCCGCCTTGCGCGCTTCCTTGACGATGTCGCGGTTGGTGATGACGAAGATGTTCTGCGGCGGGATCAGGCCTTCGAGACGATCCACCGCCTGTGCCAGCAACGTCTTCTCGCCGACCAGCGCGAGCAACTGCTTCGGCTTCTTCGCGGTGCTCGCCGGCCAGAACCGCTCGCCCTTGCCGCCAGCCATGATGACGGCGAAGAAGGACGAGGGACGGGAGGCCGTAGAGCGGCGAGTGGTGGGTGTCGCGGAACGAATTTTCTTCTTCATACTGCTCCCTTTCATATAGAGGAATTCAACGCAAAGCCGCAAAGGTAAGCGGAAGGCGCGAAGGACTCTGCGCCTTTGCGTTAACAATCTGTGAAATCTGCGTCATCTGTGGACGACTTCTCTGCTTCGTTTCCTTCGTTACCTTTTGTTCAAATTGCTTTCACGGCTTTGACCAGTGTACCGACCCAGCGCGCGGCGGCGGCGCGGCCGGCGGGCGAGTGCGCCGCCTTGTGGAAGCGGTCCACGATTGCGCTGCCGACGACAATGGCGTCCGCGTCCTGTGCGGCCGCCGCCGCATGCGCCGGCGTCGCAATGCCGAAGCCGAGCACGACCGGCAGCTTCGTCAGCCGTCGCGTCGCCTGCACCAGCTTCACCGCGCCCGGCGCGAGCTGCTGCTGCATCCCGGTGACGCCCTCGCGCGAAACGCAATAGACGAAGCCGCTCGAGGCCGCGACAATCCGCCGGATGCGCTCCGCCGGGCTCGTCGGCGTGACGAGGCCGACGTGGTCGAGGTTCAGCTTGTCCAGGGTCTGGAAATTCTTCGCGGCCTCTTCCACGGGCAGGTCCAGGATCAGGAAGCCGTCGGCGCCGGCCGCAGCCGCGTCGCGCGCCGTGCGGTCGAAGCCGCGCACGAGCAGCGGATTGAGGTAACTGAAGAGCAGCAGCGGCACGTCCGAGCGCCGGCGCAGCCGCGCGACCATCGCCATCAGGCGCGACCACGTGGAACCCGCCGCCAGCGCCCGGCCCGCCGCCTCCTGGATGACGGGGCCGTCGGCCAGCGGATCGGAAAACGGCACGCCCAGCTCGACCACATCCACGCCCGCGTCCCCGAGGCGCAGGATGATGTCCTCCGTCGCCGCGAGGCTCGGGTCGCCGCCGGTGACGTAGGCGATGAAGCCCCTCTGGCCGCGCGCCTTCAATTCCGCGAAGCGCGCCGCGATGCGGGTTTGCGGTGCAAGTAGTTCCGATTTCGCCATGGCGGGGAATATGCCGCAATCCCCCCGCCGCTGGCCAGCGCAAAGCGGCAACCGGACCTAATCAATAAACAAGCACCATGACAATCGCCGGCTCGGTGCCCTTCACGATTTCATCAGTTGTGAGTACGCCGCTGCGCGGCTTGGGCAGCTTGTCGCTTATGTCTGGCATCGCTTCGATCATGGCGAGCACATAAGCGCTCTTCAACGCATAGTTGACGTTCTGGGGCAACATGCCGGTGGCCTTGAGCGTCACTCGGTCGCCCAATCGCGACACCAACGTTCCGATTGTATTACCACTGGCGTTCAACAATGGACCACCGGAATTCCCCGGCTGGATAGGCGCGCTGATCTGAAAATGGCGCGGGTCGTCTTGAATGCCAAACAGGCTGCCGATTTCTCCCTTGGTCAGCTTGGGACTGAACCCTTGAATTTCGGGATTCGGAAACCCGATGGTGGTGACGGCATCGCCCAGCTTGACCGTCTTACTGTTTTCCAGCGGGATAGCGGTAAACCGCCCTTCTGCCTTCAGGATTGCAATGTCGTTGGCCGTGTCAGCGCGAACGATTTTTGCCTTTACCTTGCCAGTCTGCGTCATAATCGCAACGCTTGCCGCATTTTGCACGACATGGCTTGCGGTAATGATGTAGCCATCTACCGTGATGAAGAAGCCCGTCCCTGTCGCCTTGCATTCAAGCGCAGCCTCTTGCCTTGGCCCCGACTCACCTTCTGGCACCTCCGGCTTGCCTTCAATGAAAGTAGTAGATCGCCGCTGCGCCTCAAGCACTTGTTCTCGCGTCATTATTTTCTCAAGATTTTCGAGGTTACGAACTTTCCATTCTTCTCGTTTACCGAAGGGTTTTTTCTGATCGCTCGCGATGGCGACATTCAACCACTTGTATGCTTCTACATAATCTGTAAAGTCATTCCAGAGTAAAATACCAAGATTCCATTGAGCAGCGCCATTGCCAGCTCTTGCTGCGACGAGATTCCACCTTTTTGCTTCATTCTTATCAATTTGGACTCCTTTGCCTTCCGTGAAGTGACAACCCAAGATCGCCGCGGCATGTGCATCGCCATTTTCAGCAGCAAACCGATACCACGTCATTGCAGTTTCACGATTTCTCTGATGATCCTCAATGAACCATGAAAGTTGGATTCCGACGGGGAGGGTCTGCACCCCGAATACGCTTTCTGACTCGCCTCTCCTGCCTACATGATTCCAATAACGGTATTTCTCTGATGCAAGATCGGGGTCATATTCTTGAGCGATTCGCCTCAGAAGTTGGATGTCATGTGGTTTTTTCTTGGAGTCTAAGAGAATTATTGGATGCTTATCGTCAGACAGCATATCCAAAAAATCAAGTGCCTCAACAGACGCCGTCCACATCCCGTTTGTTTTACAATCCTTCAACAATGCTTTTGCATGAAAAAGTTTTTGCTTCGTATCAGAACCATCACTGGAATCAAGTGTGGTCATCAGAACCAAGATACACGCTGCACAGTGTTTTGAGACCACTTCGCCATTATCTGCTAACTTCAAATACCAGCGCAGTGATTTTTCCCATTCGCCTTCCGAGTAGTCCTTTTCAGCCATCGTCCCCACGGCCAGACACAAACCGTTGCTTGCGGCACGGGAGCCCCAATAGTAGCCAAGCAGGTTGTCTTTCTTATATCCAAACTGCCCATAAGGCACCGCTTGCCCAAGCCCCCACTGCGCATAAGGAACATTTTTCACCGCGGCGTCATTGACGAGCTGCCTAATTTCTGTCCAGACATCAACGAGTTCTTCTTGTTTTGATTTCTGAAATATTTTGCCCAATTCGAATAGAAATTTAGCATCCGCAGAGCCGGTAGAGGCGGCTTTCTCCAGCCACGTGATGGCTTCAGCATATTTGCCGGCTTTCATCAGCTTGTGTCCCAATGCAAACTGCGCAATCGAATCACCGTTCTGCGCAGCTTTTCTGGCCACTTCCTCTGGCGCGCTAAAAAAGAAAACTTCACGATTAATTCGGTTTGTGTTTGAAAGATCCCCGTATGGTAATTTAGCAGCCGGAATTCCCACCGGATCCTGCGCGGTTTCTTCAGCCAAGCATATTGCTTGCAGAAGAAACACTCCCGCGACTACCCCGATCCAAGGCCCTTTATTTATCGTCATAAGATATCCCTCTGAATTCCCGAACAGTGCAACCAGATGGTAGGAAATCATTGAAGAATGGCAAGTCTTTCCACGATTAATTATTCGCCCATCCGACGAGCTTTCGTGAAAGTAAGTAACGGCGCGGATTCGGGAAGCCCACACCGATGAACTCAAGGCAGTGGATTCGTGGTTGAAAGCGGGACACACATGGGGAGGGAAAAAACGGAACTTGTACTGCGCCGAATTCGGTGGAGTCAAATTGTCGCATGGGATTCAGCCCTCATCCCAAAATTTTCGCAACCGGCTGCGCAAGACTTGAAACACCCCCAGTTCAACGGCGCGCGCAGCGAGCTGAGCTGCGGCCGGATTTTCAGCTTCCCTTTTCATCATTTGTACAAGGCGATCAATTCCTTGGTGTGCAGGCGGTCCCAGATCCTCGACGCAGAACCCTTGCTCCCATAGCTCTGCGCTGAACACGTGGAGTATATTATTAAGGCTTCGAATCAGGGCCTCAATCTCATCCAGTGAGCAGACATTCTTCTTATAAAAGTCACTGAATTTGTTCGATATCGTGTAGTGTGCGACGACTTGGTTTCTCCAATTCTCGACTTTCGCTTGGGCTTGAAGACTAGAGAGATTTCGTTCCTCTTCGTCAACGCGTCGCCGAAGTTGATGGCCCTCTGGTAAATAGGCTCGAAGTTGCTTAAACAGCTTAGGTAAACCAGTAGCTTCCTTCCGCTTATCAGAACAATGGGCAAGCTTCAAAAAGAGCGCATCCCACAATGCAAAATAGATAGTCGAAATGAAATGTCCATGGGCATCCAGAATTTTAGGGTATTCGCGAGCATGACGCTGCAAAGCACGCAGCGTAGCACAGTAGTTCCAAGCGTAGACCAGATGCTCTGCAATTGTCTCGGTCGTCTGACAAGTACATTGGTCTTGTTCGGGAGTCATCTCTCTCCTCTATCTGTCTGTTTATCGGGACAAAGTGCCGTCCGGCAGTCTACAATCATTATCTGTCCCAAAAACATGAGCCAGCATGGTAGAGCGCCAGCGGAGAATGGCAAGTCTTTCCACGGCTTGGAAACTAGAGGCGCCACTTTCCCAATCCTTGGAAAATTAGCTCACGCATCGGAACAATGCCGCATTGTCACCTGACCAAAATGCAGGCAATTGCATTTTAGTCGTGTCCAAAATGCAACGGGTTGCCGTTTGGTCACACGGCTTGCCTGGTCATAGCGTTTGTGAGGTGGCCAGTCGGCCGCGACGCTGCTAAAATAATCGGTGCGGCGGGGCGTTGTTCCCGTGACGGTGGCGAGGCTGATATGAAAATCCTGTTTGGCGGCATGTTTTGCGGGCTGGCGTGTGCGGCGGCGGCCGTGACGGGTGCGCTGGAGGGCGAGACGGAGCAGCAGTTTGCGGCGCTCCAGCACGACCTGGCCTCGCGCCCGGCCTTCGCCAAGGTCGCGGGCGAGACGTTCCGGCCGGAGGCGCTGCTCCTCGAGAGCGACCGTGACCCGGCCGACATCGTTTTGCGGCGCACGGCCGCGCTGCTGGCCGACCTGCAGCACAGCGGGCCGACGCCGAAGCTGGCGGAGCTGGGCCGGCAACTCGCCGCGCTGCAAAAGAATGCCGCACTCAGCGCGCCCGGCGATGCCTTGGCGCGCCGCACGCTCTTCGACCAGGCCTGCCAGCTCCGCCGCCAGATCGCGTTCGCCAATCCGTTGCTGGATTTCGACCAGCTGCTGTTCGTCAAACGGCACCGCTCCATCTACAACCACATGTGCGACCAGTTCTATGGCATCACCGCGCGGCCGGGCGGCGGCGTGTTCATCCTGCAGAACCCGTTCGGCGGGCAGCCGGAGGTGCGCGACGTGCTCGCGGGCGCCACGGTGGCGAACGGCCGGCTCAAGGGCCAGAAGCTGTTCGGCGGCAACGGCGGCAGCGCCAAGTTGAGCTGGGATGGCGTGAAGCTGCTTTCCGGCGACGAGACGCAGGGCGGCGCGTTCCTCTCGCCCGCGCTTTCCTACGACGCGAAGGAAATCTGGTTTGCCTACTGCGAGTGCCGCGGCGATCGCGACCAGAAGATGCACGAGGATCCCACGCGCGGCCACTGGGCCGAGGGCCGCTGCTACCACCTCTTCAAGGTCAACACCGACGGCAGCGACCTGCGGCAGGTCACCGACGGCACGTGGAACGAATTCGACCCGTGTTGGCTGCCGAACGGCCGCGTCGCGTTCATCAGCGAGCGGCGCGGCGGATATCTGCGCTGCGGCCGCGCGTGCCCGCTCTACAACCTCTACGACCTGGCGCCCGACGGCAGCGGCATCAACCTCCTCAGCATCCACGACAGCAACGAGTGGGGGCCGAGCGTGACGCACGACGGCCGCATCATCTGGACGCGTTGGGACTACGTGGACCGCCACGGCTGCATCGCACATGTGCCCTGGATCACCCGGCTCGACGGCACCGACCCGCGCGCGCTGCACGGCAACTTTGCGCCGCGCAACCTGCGGGCGGACATGGAGCTCGGCGTGCGTCCGGTCCCCGGCTCGCCCAAATTTATCGCCACCGCCGCGCCGCACCACGGGCAGGCGTTCGGCTCGCTCGTGCTGATCGATCCGCGCGTCGCCGACGACGACGCGATGGGCCCGGTCCGGCGGCTCACGCCGGACGTGGGTTTCCCGGAGAGCCAGGGCGGGGCGCAGGCCTACGGCACGCCGTGGCCGCTCGGCGAAAATTATTTCCTGTGTGTCTACGATGCCGCGATGGCCGGCGCCGTGAAGCCCCGCCACGCGAATGGCGACTACGGCATCTATCTCGTGGACGCCTTTGGCAACAAGGAGCTGCTCTACCGCGACGGCGAGATCGGCTGCTCCAGCCCGATCCCGCTGCGCCCGACCGCGAAGCAGCCTGTGCAGCGCACGCCGACCACGCTCGCGGAGACCAAGCCCCTCAAGCCCGGCGACGTGGGCGAAGGCACGATGGCGGTGGTCAACATCTACAACACGCTCCGGCCGCTGCCGGCGGGCACGAAAGTCGCCGCGCTGCGTATTCTGCAGGTGTTGCCCTGCTCGGTGCCTTCCGCGCCCAGCCTCTCGCCGCACCAGACCGGCCAACGCATGGCCGAAGCCCGGGACTCCATCGTGAACGCGCGCTGGGTGCTGGGCACTGTGCCGATCGAGAGCGATGGCAGCGTCTACTTCAAGGTGCCAGCCAACCGCGAGCTGTTCTTCCAGCTTGTGGACGAGCGCGGCATGGCCGTGCAGTCCATGCGCTCCGGCACCGCGGTCCGCAGCGGCGAGAAGCTCGTCTGCGCCGGCTGCCATGAGCCCAAGCACCAGATTGCGACCGCGCCGGCGGCCGCGCCGCTCGCGCTGCGCCGCGCACCCTCGGTGCCGCAGCCGGATGTCGAAGGCTCCCATCCCTACAGCTACCCGCGCCTTGTCCAGCCCGTGCTCGAACGCAACTGCGTCGCCTGCCACGACAAAAATCCCGGCAAGGCGCCGAACCTCAAGCGCGAGCCGATCCAGAACCATTTCTACGCCTCCTATAACGCGCTCCAGAAGTATTCCTTCTTCAGCTACGGCGACGGCTACCGCACGATCCCCGGAAAATTCGGCGCGCACGCCGCGCCGCTGATCGCGATGCTGGAGAAGGGCCACCACGACGTGAAGCTCTCGCCGGAGGATTTCCACCGGCTGACGCTCTGGCAGGACTGCGTCGGCCTCTTCTACGGCGTGTTCGAGAAGGAGCCCGGCGAGGCCCAGCTCCGCGGCGAAGTCGCGCAGGCGATTCTGCACTAGGCCTTGTGGCCGTACCGGGTCACGTATTCGCTGAAGAGCTTGAGCAGCTCATCGAAGTTGATTTTCAGGGCGGTTGACGGGATCTGCACCGGGCTGCCGTACTGGCTGAAGTTGGCCCGGTTGAGCGCGCGCCGCAGGGGCCCGCCGCGGTCGAGATACTTTTGCGGATTCACCACCTGCACCACCAGAAAGCGCGTGCTTTGGATCTTGAGCACCTCCGCGCCGGTGATCTCGGCCCACGGCACCAGCCCGGCGGCGACGCTGCTCGCATTGTCGAGCAAGCCTTCCTTGGAGAAAACCAGCCCCGGCCGGGTGTCGAACATTTTCCGGCAACCCGCCGCCGCGCACAGGCCAAAGAACACCATCGCCAGCAGCCCGCTGCGATGCACGAAGACAGGATTGTTGTAGCGGTGGCTCCAGGTTCGGATGATGGCGTCATCGAGCAGATAGAGCCAGGCGCCCAAGGCCACAAAGGCCAGCGCCCCCACGATCAGGAGGACGATCTTGAACCTGCTGAGTTCGATGACCTTTTCGTCATTGGCTGTCATGGCTTGCTCCTTCTAAATCGCTTAACTGTCCCCATACAACTGAATCATCAACGGCGATAGTAAGAGACTGGGCGGGGCACGACAAGAGCGCAGGGCGCGGTCCGCCGGGGCTTGTTTCCAAGAATTGGAAAACGGCGGGCTGTTGTTTCCAAACCTTGGAAACCAACCACGAACTTCCTTGGGGCTGGACCCTTTCGCAGGACGTTTTGTGGCAGGATCAGCGGGCCGGCCAAGCGACCTGCTTCCATGACCTACAAGGGGGAGGCAAAAAGCTGGAGCGAACAAACCCAACGGCTTACACTCGCGCCACGCCAGCCGGAAGTCGATCAGCCTGTGTAGCATCGGGCCGCTGAATACTGGCTGTAGCGGGAGGGTTGCGTGGAAGTCTTTCCTCCAAAAGAGTGTTGCTGCTTTCATGGCAAAGGAACTTACATGAAGCTTGGCGCCAGTCTTGCCCGCCGGGTCATGTCCATCATGCTCGGCGGCATCCTTGCCCTTTTGAATGCTCCCGGGGCGGCGGCTGAAGAAACCAGCGTCCTGGATAAAGCCCTTGCGGAAATCCAATATCAGGTGACCGCGATCGAGCACCAGCCGGGCGACAAGGTCAAGGCGTATGCGCGACTGGTCGAAAAGGCCGACGCCCTGGTGCAAGCCTATCCCAAGCGAGCCGAGCCGTTGGTCTGGAAGGGGATTGCACTTTTGCTGCAAACCAAATATGCGGGCTTGAAGGCCCTGCCGAATGTCTTCCAAGCCAGACGGCTGCTGGAGGCCTCGCTCACGCTGGACCCCAAGGCCAATGATGGCGCGGCCTATCTCACGCTGGCCATGTTGTACTATCAAGTGCCCCGCTGGCCGCTGGGATTCCGCAGTGACCAACAGGCGGAAATGTATTTTGCCAAGGCCTTGGAGGTGGCCTCCCACTTGGATTCGCATTATCGCTACGGCGAATACCTGCTGGCGAAAAAGCGCCTGCCCCAGGCACGCGCGGAGTTGCAGCTGGCGCTGGCCTTTCCCGAGCGGGCCGGCCAGCCCGCCGATCCGATCAAGAAAAAGGACATCCGCAAGCTGCTGGACCGGATCGGCCATGCAGCCAGGCAGGCGGCGGCCGCGCCACCAGAAACTGTATTCGGCGCAAGCGTCCAGCCCGCGTTTTCCAAACCATGACGTCCCGCCTAAATCACATCCACGCCCTGTGACCGAGGCGGGTACAAACCTACCCCGGTCCCGTCATGGCGGGACCACCCCTCCCGGGGAGGGGAACTCGTAAACACCCCTTTAGGGGGCCTCTCCTTGGAGGGGTGCGCGAAACGCGGGAGGTTCGAAGGGCGACGGAAGATGGAGCTTGGCCGCAGGGCCGCGTTGGGTTGAATGGGAGCAGCGGCGGGCTGCTGCGCGCCCGGCTCGCGCCGAATTTTGACAAATCTTTTACAATCCTTTTGCCCCGGCGTGACGACCTTTCCCGCGCCTTTTGCTGGAATGGCGCCGCGAAATGAAGGGCGCGTGTGCGCCTGCGGTTGCGAAAAATGCGAAGCGAGGAAACGGATATGAAGACGAAATTGTGGATGCTGATGGGGCTCGCGCTCGTGGCGGCCCTCGGCCCCGCGCCACGCGCGGCGGCCAGCCGGGTGGAAAAGGTGACGTGCAAGGTGGAGTTGGACCGTGGCGTATTGCCCGCGGGCGCGAGCCAGCGGGCCGTGGTCAGGGTGTCGCTCGACGCGCCGCTGGTGCGCGAGCAGGCCGAACGGCCGCCGGTCAACCTGGCGATCGTGCTCGACCGCTCCGGCTCGATGGGCAGCGGCGGCAAGCTGGAAAAGGCCAAAGAAGCGGCGATTGCGGCGCTCCGCAAGCTGGGCGAACGCGATGTGTTCTCGCTGGTGATGTTCGACCACGAGGTCGAGACCCTCATCCCGCCGCAGAGCGCGGGCAACACGGAATGGATCGAGTCGCGCATCCATTCCATCCGCTCGCGCGGCAACACGGCCCTGTTCGGCGGTGTCAGCCAGGGCGCGGCGGAAGTGCGCAAGCACCTTGAGGGCCGCCACGTCAGCCGCATCCTGCTGCTCTCCGACGGCCAGGCCAACGTCGGGCCGAGCCAGCCGGAGGATCTCGGCCGCCTCGGCGCGGCGCTGATGAAAGAGCGCATCGCCGTCACCACCATCGGCGTGGGCGCGGACTATAACGAGGACCTGATGACGAAGCTGGCGCAGAACAGCGACGGCAACACCTACTTCGTCGAGTCCAGCCGCGACCTGCCGCGCATCTTCGCGCAGGAACTGGGCGACGTGCTGAGCGTCTTCGCCCGCGACGTGCGCCTGGAGATCGAGTTCACCGACGGCGTCCGGCCGGTGCGCATCATCGGGCGCGACGGCCGGCTCGATGACCGCAAGGTGGAGATCCGCCTGAACCAGCTCTACGGCGGGCAGGCCAAATACGCGCTGGTCGAGGTCGAGGTGCCCGCGGGTACGCCGCACGACGTGCGCAAGCTGGCGTCCGCGCGCTGCTCCTATGAGAACCTGCTCAACCGCCAGAGCGAGCGCGCCGAGGCCGAGGCCAGCGTCCGCTACAGCGATCACGAGCCCGACGTGCTCAAGTCGGTCAACGTCAGCGTGCAGAAGGAAATGGCGGTCAACGATCTCGCCGAAGCGCAGGAAAAGGCCATCCAGCAGGCCGATGGCGGGAATCGCGTGCAAGCTGCCGCCACCCTGCGCGCTGCCGGTGCGCGGGTCCGCGCGCAGGCCGCGACCTATAGCATCGACGATGCCCAGCTCATGAAAGATACGGCCGGGGCCGAGGCTTCCGCCGCCGCCATCGAGACACAGGGCCTCGACAACAGGTCCCGCAAGGGGCTGATGACCGACAGCTATCAGATGCGCAACCAGCAAAAACGCTGAGTCCGCTCCGGCGGGGCGGCCCGTGCCGCCCCGCTTTTTTGCTTCCCGCCCTGGTGGAAGCTCCCTAACATCCGCGGCGTGAACAAACCGTGACCTTGAAACCTTCCAGCCTGCGCGTGGGTTTTGCGTTGCTCGTGGGCGCGACGCTGGCCATCGGCATGCTCTCGCTGCGTCTGCTGCGCCACGAGGAGACGCGGCTCGCCGACGAAGCGCGGCGCACCCTGCAGGGCCGGGCCCAGCTTGTCGCCGACGATCTGCAGCTCGCCGTGCGCGATGTGCAGGAGGAAGTGCTCAACCGCCTGGCCGCGCTGCCGCCCGGCGACCTGTCGCGCGCGCTCGCCGGGTGGCCCGAGGCGAATCCGCTGGTCCGCAACACGTTCATCTGGAACCAGGCCGCGCGCCGGCTGGAGCAGCCCAGCCCCACCGCGCCGACAACAGCGGAGGAGAAACGTTTCATCCTGCGTTACAGCCATCTGTTCGCCGCGCGCCTGGATACGTTGCTGCGCGCCGGCGAGCGCGAGGATGCCGCGCTGCTGGCGCAGGCTTCGCCGCGCATGCAGCTCAACCGGGTCGCGCAGCAGGTCAAGGCGCTGCCCTCCGCGCAGCCCGTGCGGCGCGGCTGGATTCCGTGGTTCGAGGGCGACCAGCTCTTCCTGCTCGGCTGGGTCGAGCAGCACGGCCGCGTCGCGGGCGTCGAATTGGAAACCGCCGCACTGCTCTCGCGGCTGCTCCAGGTTTTTCCGCGCGAGGCCGGCACAGACCGCGCGTGGGCGCTGCTCGATGGCGCGGGCAACCTGCTGCACCAGACCGGCGGGCTGGATATCGGCAAAGGCCGGACGCCTGCGGTGGCCGCCAGCTTGAGCCCGTCGCTGCCGCATTGGCAGGTGGCGTTCTTCGGCACGGGCGTGCCCGCGGCGGCCGCGGGCGGCTACCGCCTCATCACCACGCTGCTCGTCGGCGCGTTGCTGCTCTCGATCCTCGCGGGCGGCACGCTGCTGCTGCTGGAGGCGGGCCGCAAGGCGCGCGAGGCGCGGCAGAAGACCAGCTTCGTCGCCAACGTCTCCCACGAGCTCAAGACGCCGCTGACCACGCTGCGCATGTACGCCGAGCTGCTGCGCGAGGGCCGCGTGCGCGCGCCGGAGCAGCGGCAGCACTATCTCGACGTGATGGTGACGGAGTGCGCCCGGCTGACGCGGCTGGTGAACAACATGCTCGACTTCGGCCGGCTGGAGCAGCAGCGCCGCACCTATGCGGTCGAGCCGCTCGACCTCGCCGCCTGGCTGCCCACGTTCCTGGAGGCGCAACGCCTGCGCATCGAAGAGGCCGGCCTGCGGCTGGCCGTGAAATTGCCCGGCGCGCCGTTGAGCGTGCGCATCGACCGCGACGCGCTCGAGCAGGCCGTGCTCAACCTGCTCGACAACGCGCTCAAATACGCCGCCGACGGCAAGCAGATCGAAATCGTGCTGACGGCCACCACCGGCAGCGGGGCGCAGCTCGAGGTAAACGACCGCGGTCCGGGCGTGCCTGAGGAGCTGCGCGAGAAAATCTTCGAGAAATTTTACCGGCTGGACCAGTCGCTGACCGCGCGCGTGCCGGGCAGCGGGCTGGGCCTGAGCATCGCGCGCCGGCTGCTGCGCGACCTCGGCGGCGACCTCGTCTGCCTCCCGCGCGAGGGCGGCGGCGCATGCTTCCGCATCCACTTGAAAGGGGCGCTATGACTCCGCACATCTTGGTGGCCGAGGACGATCCGCACATCCGCGAGGGCCTGCTCGCGACACTGGAGAGCGAGGGCTACCGCGTCACGACCGCGCGCGACGGCGCCGAGGCGCTGCGGCTCTTTGAGAAGACCAGTTTCGATCTCGCGCTGCTCGATGTGATGATGCCGGCGGTGAGCGGCTTCGACGTCTGCCGCGCCATCCGTCGCAAGAACCGCGCGCTGCCGGTGGTCATGCTGACGGCGAAGGGCGAGGAGATCGACAAGGTCGTCGGCCTCGAGCTCGGCGCCGATGACTACATCACGAAGCCCTTCGGCGTGCGCGAGCTGCTCGCGCGCATCGCCGCGGTGCTGCGGCGTGCGGCGACGAACGCCGCGCCGCAGCCACCGGCCAAGTCTCCCGCGCCGCCGGACGTGTTCGCGTTCGGCACGGCGCAGATTGAACGCAAGAAGATGCGCGCCACGCGCGGCAAGAAAGCCGAGGACCTGACCGCGCGCGAGCTCAAGCTGACTGAGATCTTCCTCGCGCATCCCGACGAGGTGCTCTCGCGCGACCAGCTCCTGAACGCCGCGTGGGGCATCAACTACCTCGGCACCACCCGCACGCTCGACCAGCACATCGTCCAGCTCCGCAAAAAAATCGAGAAGGATCCGGAAGCGCCAACGGCTATCCTCACGGTCCACGGCATCGGCTATCGCTATCAACCGGCGAGATGAAACCTCTCTGGATCTTCTTGATACAGGGTCTACTTGCGCTGGGCACGGCGTACGGCGCGGCGACGAACAGCCCGGCGCTCGCGGCCCGCTTGGCCGCGGTGCAGAAGATGGCGCCACGCGGTTTCACAGTCTTCGCCGAGCCGCCGTTCGTCGTCGCCGGCGACGAGCCGGCAACGCGCGTACACCAGCATGCGCTGCACACGATCCGCTGGGCGGTGGACAAGCTGAAACAGGATTTTTTTCAGCGCGATCCCGCCGAGGTCATCACCGTCTGGCTGTTCAAGGACGAGGCGAGCTACAAGAAGCACACTGCGGCGCTCTTCCACGACAAGCCGACGACAACGTTCGGCTACTATTCCGAGACGCACCACGCGCTCCTCATGAACATCGCCACCGGCGGCGGCACGCTCGTGCATGAGATCGTCCATCCGTTCATGCGCGCGAATTTCCCGCTCTGTCCCGCGTGGTTCAACGAAGGCCTGGGCTCGCTCTTCGAGCAGTGCGCCGACCGCGCCGGCCACATCCGCGGCCTGCCCAACTGGCGGTTGCCTGCGCTGCAAAAAGCCTTGCGTGGCGGCGGCGTGCTGTCGTTCCAGAAATTCACCGCGTTGAGCGACGAGGAATTCTACGGCGGCGAAAACAATCCGCACTACAACCAGTTCTACCCCCAGGCGCGCTACCTCTGTTACTACCTGCAGGAGCGCGGCCTGCTGGTCCAGTTCTACCGCGAGTTTGCCGCCCACGCCGGCGAGGATCCGACCGGCTACGCCACCCTCCAGCGGGTCCTGGGCGCAACCGACATGGCCGCCTTCGCCCGGGCGTGGGCTGAGTTCACGCTCCGGCTGCATTTCCCCTGAAGTCACACCCTATTTCACACCTGTACAGGTGTGAAATTAAACCCGTATTCATTGTCTTTTTTGCGCAGCTTGGCGGCGGATGCGCGCGGGCCGGCAGAGGCCACACCCGGGAAACTGCGCCGCCGCCCCCAAGGTTTGGAACCCGGCGGCGGGCGGGAGCCGCAGGTGGCGGTCAGAGACCGGGCAGGACCGTGACGCCTTCGACGACGCGGCAGACGTGGACGGCGAACTTGTCGGCATAGGCCGGACGGCTGCGCGGGTAGCCGGTGTTGATCGCGGCCGTGAGCGCCTCCACCGCGTCGGCCCGGACCAGCGCGCCGCTCGCGCCCTTGTCGCCACCGCCGAGCATGCGCTCGCCAAGGACGCCGGGCACGCTGCGCGCGATGTCGCACATGGTCTCGAGCTCGGGGCCGGAAATCTTGTAGTCGTCGCGCAGGCCGAGGCCGTCCTGGCGGAAGATGCGGCCGACGGTCTCGATGTCGCCGCGCTTCCACGCGTCCATCATCTGGTAGAAGCGCTGCTGGGCGTGGTAAATGTAGTTGAGGCGCTCGAGGAGGTTCGGGTATTTCGGGCCGAGGGCGGCCACGATCTTCTGGTAGAGCGCCTCGTCCTTGACGTCGGCGAGACAGATGATGCCGAAATCGGGCTTGGCGAGCGCGGCGAGCTGCTCGCACTCGGCGCGGCGGACGCGGTAGGTGGATTTTTCGAGGCCAGGGCGGACGGTGCCCGTGTCGAAGCTGACGATACGGAAATCCGTCGCGCCGACGCCGAGCGGGATGTAGCTGATCTTCCGGTTCTTCGGGTCGTAGGCGGTGCCCATGCCCTCCTTGGCAAAGAGGATCATGATCTGGTCCAGCTTGCCGCAGGGCGAGCCGATGTAATCGTTCTCGACCGCTTGCGCGAGGTCCACGATCGTCAGGCCGTCGGGCGGCGTGATGTTGTTGATCTCGAAGCGCGTCAGCATCAGGTTCAGCGTCAGCGAGGCGGAGCGCGACATGCCGCCGCCGGGGATGTTGCCCCACAACACGGCGTCAAAACCCTGGTCGCAGCGGTACCCGGCGCGGCGCATGACGAAGTCCACGCCAAACGGAAAGCGCGCCCACGAGTCGGCGCTCTTGACGGACTTCGGCGGCGGCACCTGGCCCAGGGTGAACTCGACGAGGCCATCCTGAGGGAAGTTGCCGCTGAGCAGGCGGACGCGGTCGGTGCCGTTGGGCTTGTAGGCCATCCAGATGAAGCGGTCGGTGCCGACGCCGAACAACTCGGTGCCGTTGTAGTCGCCATGCTCGACGCCGAGACAGAAGCGCGAGGACGTGCGCCGCACCTTGCCGCCGGCCAGCTTCAAACCGGATTGCTTCGCCAGTTTCGCCAGCTCGCTCATCGCCTGTTGGTTCATCGTGTCGCTCATATCGTCCTCGCGGTTTGAAAACCGGGCCATAGATAGCGGAAAACTCGCCCCCGCGTCAACGCGGGAAGGCGTGGCTCATTCGGGTTGGGTAAAAAGAAAGCGCGCGTAGCCGTAGGCGAGCAGTTCGCCCAGGACCATGCGCACGCCGGGGCTGGAGCGCCACCAGTGTTCCCCGTCATAGTCGCGGGACGGGATGGCGAGGATGCCGACCGTGGCGTTGGTGCCGTAGATGCGCTCGACCAGCATTTGCGTGCGGCGGGCGTGCGCGTCGAGCGTCATGATGTTCAGCTTCGCCGGCAGCTTGCCCTCCGCGGCCAGCTTCTGCTTGAGCGTGAGGGCCGAGGTGTAGGTGCGGTCGCGCGCCACAAACGGCGCAGGCACGGCCTCAAAACAGTTGGTGTTCAGCCCCATTTTCGCGAGCGTCGCCGCGCCGAGATGGGCGGCGTTCTTGTACTCCATCAGCGGCGCGCCCTTGTCGATCGGATTGCCGGTGATATAGATCTTTTCATAGTGATTCCGCGCAAACTCATTCGTCACGGCGTCGAAGACATAGTCCGGCGCCCAGCCTTCGACGACCAGGAAGCCGCCGGGCTGCGAGTCGTGGACGGCGAGGAACGGATGGATGCCGCGCACCGCGCCGACGAGCGCCAGCGCCACCAGCGCAAGCACCACGCAGCGCCCGCGCCAGGTCAGGCAGAAACATTCGCGGCGTTGGAGCAGACCCCAGAAAAGTTTCATGGTGCTCATTTGAACAGCGGCAGAACCTGTTTGAACTGCGGCGTGCCGGCCTCGCGCAACCATTCATACACGGCGGCCTCGGCCGTGGTGACCACCGCGCCCTGGTCGCGCAGGCGCGCGAGGGCCGCCGCGCAATCCGTGTCGCGGCGCGAACAGACGGCGTCGGCCGCGAGATAGACGGTGTGGCCGCCGGCCAGCAGGTCGAGCGCCGTCTGCTGGACGCAGACATGCGCCTCGACGCCGCAGAGGATGATGCGCTGGCGGCCCGCGGCCTGGAGGGCGCGCGTGAACGCGTCGGCGCCGCCGCAGGAAAACGTCATTTTCTCGAGCGGCGTCAGGCCCGCCGTGGCCTCGGCCAGCTCGGCGCAGACCGGCCCGAGGCCTTTGACGTATTGGACCGTGAGCAGCGTCGGCAGCTCCAGGATTCGTGCCGCGCGAATCAGCTTGTTCGCCGCCGTCACCACCTCGGCGCGATGCGCCATCGCGGCCATGAGCTTCTCCTGCACGTCGATGACGACGAGCGCGGTGTTCTGGGTGGTCATTCGCCAGTCCGACATGGGAGCCATCCTTCCTGTCACTTCATCTCGTGGCGCCCGGTGCGGACCCATTCCGCGGGCGTCTTCTTGCGGGCGAACGCCATGCGGAGATAGACGCCGACTTTCCAGGCGACAAAGACGGGCGCAGCCGCGAGGCGCAGCCAGACGCCGGCCGGCGCCTCGATCAGCGCGAGGCCGGTGCAGACATAGACGACCAGGCCGAGCAGCGCGCCGCTCCAGAGGGAGCAGACGAGCCAGCCGAGCGGCGCGGCGTGCAGCAGCGCGAGCACCAGCGCGACGAGCCAGCCGCCCGCGGTGAGCAGCACGAGCAGCGTCAGCGGCGGCACGAAGAGATCGAGCGCGCCGTCGAGCTTGGCGAAATTGTGTTCGCGCAGGCCTTCGCGCCAGAGCGGCAGCGCCCAGTTCTTCAGCAGCGGCAGGCGGCCGCCCTCCCAGCGCTTGCGCTGGCTGTCGGCCTGCTCGGTCGTCGTCGCCATCTGCCCGAACACCTGCGCGCCGGCGGCGAACTTCACGCCGACGCCGTGCCGCAGATACATCAGCGCCAGCTCGATGTCCTCGACCACCGACGTCGCCGGGTAACCGAAGCGCTCGACGAGCGGCCGCGCGAAGCACATGCCGTTGCCCTTGAGCCCGCAGGGCAGGCCCAGCTTGTCGCGGCCGAGCGGGCGCAGGAAGTGGAACGCGGCGAGCGCGACGGTCATCAGCGCCGTGCGCCAGCTGTCGCCGGGATTCTGCACGCCGTAGTAGCCTTGCAGCGCCTGGTGGCCCTGCCGCAGGCGCTCGTCCATGAACCAGAGGAAGTCCGCGTTGAGCACGCTGTCGGCATCCATGATGACCAGCGCGTCCCATGGCTGCGCCCACTCCTTGAGCGGGCCCTGCATCGCCCAGTTGAGCGCCTGGCCCTTGCCGCGGAGCGCAAGGTCGTGCCGCACGAGCGCGGTCGCGCCGCCTTTGCGCGCGACCTCGGCGGTCATGTCCTCGCAGTTGTCGGCAATGACGACGACCGCGTAGTGCGTCGAGGGGTAGGACTGGTCGCGCAGGCGATGGAGCACATCGCCGAGCAGCAGCTCCTCGTTGTGCGCCGGGATCAGGAGGAGGAAGCGCGACTGCGGCGTGCGCGGGCCGTGGAAGACGCCGCTGATGCGCTGCCGGTCGGGATGCAGGCACGCGGCGACCGTCAGCACGAGCAGGTAGAACGCCGCGAGCACGAACGGCACCGCGAGCACCAGCAGGATGATCTGCGCGCTGAGCCAGACAGGGTTCATGGCTGCTTTACCTCGAAGGTGCGGATGACCTTGGCCGGCACGCCTGCGGCGAGCGAGTTCGGGGGGATGCTCTTCGTCACCACGCTCCCGGCGCCGATGACGGAGTTGTCGCCGATCGTCACGCCCTTGAGCACGATCACGCGCACGCCGAGCCAGACGTTCTTGCCGAGGATGATCGGCTGCGAGTCGCTGGGTTTGTCGCGGTCCTCGATGCTGTGATAATCGTTATCCATCAGGCACGCGTAGGAGCCCAGCTGGCTGCCGTCGCCGATCTGCACGAGCTTGTGCGCCGAGAGGCTCGCGCCGTAGTTGAGGAACACGCCGCTGCCGATTTCCAGCCGTCCGCCCGGATGCGTGACCAGCTCGCTCTTCACGGTCGTGCTGAAGAAGCGGAACTTGTCGCCGATGATCATTTCACCGAGGTTGACGATGCTCGGCCGGCCATAGACGCGCGGCAGCCGGCCGACGCGGGTGCACTTGCGCAGCCGCCACAGGCCCAGCAGCACGTGCCAGGCGTTATCGAGTTTCCAGGCGAGGCTCATATCCGGCTCCTTGCTTCTGCCGCGCGGCAGGTTTCCGTGATGCGCGCGACGAACTGGTCGAGCGTGCGCTCGGCCAGCGCCGACGCGCGGCCCTTCTGCGCGATGGCCGCGGCTTCGGCGGGATTCGCGATCAGCCGCAGCACGGCCGCGCGCAGCGCCTGGGCATCGCCGCACGGCACCGTCACGGCCGCGCCTTCGTCGAGCGAATCCAGGATGCCTTCCGACGCCGAAATCACCACGGGCCGCCCGCACGCCTGCGCCTCGAAGAGCGAGGTCACGCCCGCGGGCCAGTCCACGTTCATCAGCGGCACCACCACGACCGCCGCGCTGCGATAGAGTTCGCGCAGCTCGACGCTGCTCAAGCCTTTGCGGAGCGTGACATTGGCCGGCACGTGCCGGCCGGCCGTCTGGTCGGAGCGCTTCGACCACGGGCTGGAGGCGACCACCGTCACGGGCACGTCGGTGTTTTCCAAGGCCTGGAACAGCGTCGGGTAATCGCGCAGCTCCCGCCCGACGGCGACGACGCCGCGGCCCGGCCCCGGCTGCGCCGCGGGCGTAAAGAATTTCTCGTCCACCTGGAAGGCGATGCGCCGCACCTTTTCCGGCGGTACGCCCAGCTGCTCCTGCGCGAATTTTTCCTGCTGGCGGCTATAGCAGAGCATCGCGCCGATCTGGTTGAACAGACGAAACACGCGCAGCATCCGGCTCTTCTGCGGCGTCGTGATGCGGTGCGCGATCAGCCCGAGCGTCACGCCGCGCCGGAACTTGAGCAGCAGCGCGAGTGGAAGCGTGGTGTTTTCCGCGGTGACGAAATAAAAATTCCCGCCCTTCCAGAACGCCAGCCAGGCCAGCGCCACCGCCTTGCCCGCCACCTTCGCCAGCAGGCGCGTGACCGCCGAACCGCGCGGCACGTCGGAGAAGGAGAGCAGCTGCGCGTCCAGCGCCTTCGCCAGCTCGACGAAATCCTGGCGCGGCGACTCGGTCTCGCCCTGGAGCCGGTTCAGCACGGCCTCGACCTCCGCGGTCACGACCACAAAACGTTTATCTTTTGCTGCGCCCATTTTATTCATCCGCAGATTTCACGGAGCACCCGGCTTCGGCTTTGCAGGGGTCGCGCGGGCGCGACCCTCTCAGCTCTGGAATCCGTGTAATCGGTGGACCTTTTTAGTGCTTCTTCAGTAAAGCTTCATATTCGGCCAGCAGCCGGTCGGCCTGCTTATGGCTGTCGAACTCGGCCAGCGCGCGGGCGCGGCCAGCACGCGCGAGCTGTTCGCGCTCGGCGGGCTTGTCCAGCAGCCGCTGCATCGCGCCGGCGAGGCCCATGAAATCAGAAGGCGGCACGAGCAGGCCGCAGTCGCCGACGACTTCCGGGATCGAGCCGTGCAGCGTCGAGATGATCGGCGTGCCCGAGGCCATCGCCTCCGGCAGCACGTAGCCGAACTGTTCCAGCCAGCCGGGGCGCGCGGTCGAGCCCAGCACGAACACGTCGGCGAGATTATAGGCCGCGTGCATCTGGTCGTAGGGGAAACGCGTGAAGACGACGCGGTCGGCGAGGCCGATGCGCGCGGCCAGCTCGCGCAGGCGGTCGGCCTCCGGCCCGGAACCGGCGAAGATCAGCTTGAGCGCGCGGGCGGGACGGTCGAGCGTCAGGCGCTTGAACGCGTGGAGGATGTCATAGACGCCCTTCTCCCAGCGCAACGCGGCGACGGAGACGAAGACGAAGTCATCGGGCTGCAGCCCGAGCTTCTGCTGCCAGTCGGCCGGTTTCGCGCGCGGCTGGAAGCGCCCGGTATCGATGCCCGGCGGCAGCACCCGGATTTTCTCCGGCGGCGCGCCCTCGAGTTCGAGGCACCGCGCCGAGCGCGGCGTCATGGCGAGGAACAGATCGGCGCCGGCGAGGACCTCGTACTTCATCCGCCGCTTGGCCGCGAACCGCTCGGCGGCGTAGGGCCGGTTTTCCCAAACGGTGACCACCAGCTTGGTCCCGTATTTCTTTTTCGCCTGCAGCGCCTGCCACGAGAAGGCGTTGAACGTCTCCATCGTGTGCGCGATGTCGCGGCCGGCGAGGACCTGCTCCAGGCCGTAGTGCCAGTAATCGAGCCCGTTCGTCGCCTGGAGGAACAGATTGAAATAAAAACCGAGCTTCGGGCTGATGAACGTCACCGGATCATCGATGCAGCCGAGGTGCCGGATCGGCACCTTGATGATATTGGTGGGAAAGCGGTTGATGCGGATGTGATAGGCCTCGACCTCCGCGCGCCCCAGCAGATGCTCATAGGTCTGCATCTCGAACTGCGAAAGATAGGCCCCGCGGATCAGTCCTATTTTCATGTCAGGTGTTTTCCATTGCGGCCTGCAGCATAGCCGCTGGCGGCCCGTTTTCCAAGGCTGGGAACGCCCGGCGGCTGTTTTCCCAGACCTTGGAAGGCCGCGCCGTCAGCCTCATTTTTTCGCGGCGGCCTTGTGGGCCTGCTCCACGAGCTCGGCGACGGCGCCGGCGGAGACGATGCGCACCAGCTCCTGCTGCACATTGATTTCCGCTTGCAGCGCGCCGGCGATCCGTGCGCGCGGGCGTCCGGTTTGCGGCGTCATCGCCAGCACGCCCAGCAGCCGGCCGTCGGCCAGGAACGCCGGTGCGCCGAGCACGTTGCGGCCCCCGGCGTTGCCATCGGCCAGGTAGAACGGGTGGGGCTGCGCCAGGGCGCCGGTGATCTTGCTGGTGTCGGCGGTGAGGGTGTAGTGGAGGCCGCGGCTGAGGCGGCTGATGACGAGCACATCGTCGAACAGCTCGGCGCGTGTGCCGGCCTTCAGCGGCAGGTACGGCAGCGCAGGCGGCTTCGCGCCGGCCGCGGGCGCAGGCGCGAGCACGGTCAGCGCGATATCGTCATCCTGCAACACAATGCGCGCGGGCACTTCGGTGCCGTCGTTCAACACGTAGCTCAGCCGCTGTTCCTGGTACTTGCGGTTGACGGCCCGCCCCGCGCTGCCGCAGACGGCGAAGCCGGCGGCATCCACGACCGTCGCGACGCATTCGATGTTTTCCTCGAGCACGCGCGGGTTGGAGCCGTCGGTGAACTTGACGGTGCCGCGCAGCGTGACGATGGCGTCCTGCTTGGCGGCCAGGAGCGCACGGGCCTGGTCGGCGGGCATTTCGGAGATGGGCGCCGCCGCGCCGGCGGGCTGGGCGGCGGCGGCGTTGGCGACCGGCCGCTTGGCGCGGGCGAGCAGCTCGCGCACCTCGGTCACCGGCAGCAGGATCGGCAACGGCCGCGCGTTTTGCGCCGTCTCCGGATGTTCGAAATCCGGCGGGCGGAACGTGAGGCTGCCGATACCGGCCAGCCGGCCGTCGGCGGCAAAGACCGGCATGCCGACCGGCATCATGGAGGTCAACAGGGACTGGCAGGGCCGCGGCTTGGCCAGTTTGTTCACCGGCATGCCACGGCCGATCAGCGGCGCGTGCTGGAACCTCTCGTTGGCGCGGCCGAGCACGAAGTAGGTGGTGTAGAGCTGCGCGGCCGTCTCGCCCGTGAGCGCCACGGCGCTGAAGACCCGCGGCGCCTTGGCGCCAGGCTTCGGCTCGGCGGCGAGCACGAACAGGCCCAGATCGTCGTCGCGCAGGAGGATCCGCGCGGGCACCTCGGTCCGGTCGGCCAGCAGCAGCCGCAGGTTCTCGAGATTCGACTTCATGTCCAGCTCGAAGGTCTGATCACCCCGCTGGATCCGCAGCGGGCCGCGCATCATACTGCCGAGCGGGTCGAGCAGCAGGGTGCCGACAATCACCACGCCGGAAGGATCCACGACGGTGCCGATGGCCTCGACCGGCGCCTCGTTTTTCTCGCTCGCGCCCATGTTGCGCACCGTCATGCTGACCTTGAGCGTGCCGAGGACGGTGACGAGGGCATCCTTGTGCTGCGCCACGAGCCGGCGCGCCTGCACCGCCTGGGCCGCCGAGCCACCGCCCGGCGGCGGCGTGACGCACCCGGCGAAGAGCGTCACGAGCACAAGCAGGACGATCCCGGAAAAAGCCGTGCGCGCCGGCGGTTGCGCTGAGGCAGGACTGTGGGCCGCGGCACCGACACGGCGTTTATTGGAACAGGCTTCGAGGCCCTGGGTGGGGGAAAGTTTTTTCACGCTCACTCCTTGTCCGTCGCCGGTTTTTGCGCCGCGGTCTTCGCCGCCGCGCGCCGTGCCTGCTCGATCACGTCCTGCAGTTCCTCCGCCGCCACGATGGTCTGCGCGCCGAGGCCGATGCCGAGCAGCCGGCCCGCGCGGTCGAACGCGGCCTCGCCATCGCCGCTGGCAAGCAGCGCACAGATGTAGAGCAGGCGCGGCTTGCGGTCCACGGCGTTGATCTTCCCCGGCGCGCTGTCCGGCACCCCGCCATAGGCCTTCTCGGTGCGGCCGACGATGACCACCGGATCCAGGGGTTGGGCCTGCGCGGCGGTGTCCCAGTTGACCGGTTTGAAGGCGCCGGCGGGGACGGCGGCGGGCTGCTCCGGCGCGAGCAGGACCGCGCCGAGATCGGCATCGGTCAGCACGACGCGCACGGGCACTTCCACGCCGGAGGGCAGCTTGACCTTGAGCGTGGACTCGCGGATCTCCGTCTTGCGCGCCGCCATCGGCAGGCGCACCGTGCTCGACGAGGTGAGCAGGAGCCCGTTGGTATCCACCACCGTCGCCGGTCCCGCCACCTGGATTTCGCGCTCCTTCTGGGCCTGGAACTTCAGGGTGCCGCTGACCATGAGCACGGAGTCCTTGTGCGCCTCGTGGATGGCGCGGACGGTGTCCGGCGGCAGCTCGGCGCGCGCCGCGCCACCCGCGCAGAGCAGGCCGCAGAGGATCAGGTGCAGTTTCATGGCTTCATTCCCTTCGTTGTCCGGTGGCCCGAAAACAGGCAGGCCTGAGGCTCACACCATACCACTATTTCGCCAGGCCGCGTCCCTTGGTCGCCGCCAAACCCTGAAAACGCTTTATTTCTTCCCGGCTTTTTTCTTGCCCGCGATGGCGCCGTTGGACCAGTCGGGCTCCACCTCGGCAAAGAACGTGTGGATGCCGCGCCGGAGAAAGAAAACGACGCGCTTGGCCTTGGCCGCCGCGGCCTTCTTGAGCAGTTGCCGGGCGGCCGCCACATCGGCGGTTGTCGTTCCATCCACCGCCAGCAGCACATCGCCCCCGCTGATGCCGGCGAGCTGCGCCCAGCCGCCGGTTTCGATGGAGGCGATCTTCACGGCCTTGAGATCAGCCGAGATGTCCCGGTGGATGCGCTCCAGCTCGGTCAGCTTCTCGACCGTCAGGTCGAAGACATCGTCCTTGTAGGGCTCGCGCTCCTCCGACGTGCTCAGATCCTCTTCCAGCTTGAGGGCGATGGTCTTCGTCTGGCCGCCGCGCAGAATTTCCAGCGGGATTTCTTTGCCGATGCGGTAGCGCCGGATCTGCGCATAGATGTCGTCCACGTCCTCCGGCCGTTCGCACTTCACCACGTCGCCATCGAGCTTGAGCAGGATATCGCCCTGCTGGAGACCGGCGCGCTCGGCATTGTGGCCGCGGTAGACCAGCGTGACCAGCGCGCCGCTGCGCCCCTTGAGGCCGAGCGCCTCGGCCAGCTCCGGGCTCAAGCCCTGCAACTCGGTGGACAGCCCGGGCTTGCGCGCCGGCTCCACGTCGGGCCGCTTCTGCTCCTTGCCGATCTTCACGACGGTCAGCAGCCGCCGCTTCGCCACGTCAAACTTCACCAGCACCGGCTTCGTGCCCGCCACGCCCTTGAGCTGCTCGCCCGTCACCCGGCGCAGGTCGGCGACGCCGTGGATCGGCTGGCCCGCCACCTCCACGATGATGCAGCCCTCGTGGATGGCCGGCTTCGCATCCGTCACCGCGCTCGACAGGCCGACCGAGGCCACCAGCACGCCGTTGGTGTCCGGCCGCTGCCGCTCGAGCGCCGCGATCATCGTCAGGTTGCGCGCGACCATGCCCCATTCCTTGAGCTCGACCTCGTCGGCCCAGGCCTTGCCGCGGACGCGCGTCGTGAACGTGAGTTTCTGCTCCCGGCCGTCGCGCAACGCGCGGACCTCGACCTGCTTGCCGACCGGCGTCGAGAGCAGCAGCCGGTTGAACGCGGGCAGGTCCTCGTTGATGCGCGCATCCACCGCGACGCCGTCGTACTGCACCAGCACGTCGCCGGCCTGCAGCCCCGCGGCCAGCGCGGGCGAATCCGGCAGGACGCCGCCGACGAGCACGCCGCGCTCAATGCCGAGGTTCTTCGGCCGCGCCTGCCCCTCGATGCCCGTCCAGCTCCGCTGCACGCGGCCCGCCGCGATCAGCTGCCGCGCCACGTCCTGAGCGATCGCGCTCGGGATCGCGCCGCCCAGGCTGCCCAACCCGATCTCGTTGACGCCTACAATCTCGCCCGCCAGGTTCACCAGCGGCCCGCCGCTGTTGCCGGGGAAAATCACCGCATCGTGCCCGATCCAGCGCACCACCGAGCCGATCTGCTCGCCTTCCTCGCGGAAGTCGCCGCCCAGGAACGAGGGCAGCATCAGCTGCGTGTTGCTGACGATGCCCTTCGTCACCGACTGTGACACCGCCGCCGGGCAGCCCATCGCCAGCACCACGTCGCCCACCTTCAGCCGGTCGGAGTCGCCGAACTTCGCCACGTGCAGCGGGGCCTTGTTCTTGCGCTTGGCCAGGTCGAGCTGGACGATCGCGATATCCGTCAGCGGGTCCGTCGCGACGAGCCGCGACTCGACCTCCTCGCCATCCCACATCCGGCAGATCAGCCGCTTGCCGCGCCCGGCCACATGGTGGTTGGTGATGATGTAGCCGTCCTCCGAGATGATCGCGCCGCTGCCCGCGCCCAGATTTTTTTCCAGCCGCCCGCTGCGCGGCGACTCCATCACCACCATGATCCGCACCAGCGCCTGATACATCTGGTTCACCGCGTGGTCCACGGCGTCGCGGACCGGCACGGCCTCGGCGCGCACCGCCGGCACGGCGGCGAACGGGAGCACGGCGGCACAGCACAGCAGGACGGAACCAACGTATCGCTTCATGGTCTTCTTTCTATTGCGGCAGCTTGGGTATCTGACCGGTTCCCTGCGCCGGCGTTCAACAGGGGCCGGCCGTGCGCAGCATGAAATAGTGGCAAAGCTTTATCCAAGGCTTGGGAAAAATCAACCGCCGTTTTTCAAGGTCTTGCATCGCGCTCCGACCTCCGCCGGGTATTCCCGCGCTTTGCACCCAGGCCCGCTGCTTCCCTGGCGGGGCGCGCGGCGGGTGCTGATGCCTTCCTTCCGCCGATTGGCCATTGACGGGCCGACCCACGTCTGGCATATGCGTTCCCATGAAACATGAACCCGTCGGAGGCGGCCCGCGGACGGAGCCATCAGCTATGGCGCCTTGGGTGCGCACACGGCGTGATTTCCTTAAAGCGTCCGGTTGGGCTCTCGCCGGGCTGGCCGCAGGGGCGCCGGCGTACGCGGCGGCGCGCCTGCCGCGGCTGAGCTTCGGGCTTGTGACGGACGCGCATTATGCCGAGGCAGAGGCCAAAGGGGTACGCTGCTATAGGGCGTCCGTGACCAAGATGACCGAGTGTATCGCGCTCATGAACGCGAAACCGGTCGCCTTCGTGGTCGAGCTTGGCGACTTCAAGGATCAGGGCGCACCGCCCGCGGAAAAGAGCTCGCTGGCGTTTCTTGCGGCCATTGAAAAAAGCTTCCGTGAGTTTCGCGGTCCCCGTTACCACGTGTTGGGCAACCACGACACCGATACCCTGTCGAAAGCACAGTTTCTGGCCCATGTGGAGAACACCGGCATCGCGCAAGAGTCCTCCTATTACTCCTTCGATGCGCACGGCCTGCATTTCGTCGTCCTCGATGCCAACTACAACGCCGATGGCGCCGATTATGATCACGGCAAGTTCAAGTGGACAGAGGCCTTCATCCCCGCCAAGGAGCTCGCCTGGCTCAAGGCCGACCTCGCGGCCACCGCCAAGACGGTAATCGTGTTCGTCCACCAGCTGCTCGACGGCGACGATGTCCACTGCGTCAAAAATGCCCCGCAAGTCCGTCAACTCCTGCAGGCGAGCGGAAAGGTCCTCGCCGTCTTTCAGGGGCATTATCACGCCGGCAAGTACAGCCGGATTGAGGGCATTCATTACTACACGCTGAGGGCCATGATTGAGGGCTCCGGCGCGGCAGAGAATGCCTATGCCATAGCGGAGGTCCACGACAACGGTGACATCATCGTCACGGGCTATCGGCGGGCAGTGAGCCAGAAACTTACGAAAGCCTGACCGGCGGCGCCGGCTTCCCTCTCGGATCCGGGGCCTGCAGCTGTAACTTGCTTTTAGCCCTTCTTTCGCTATTCTGCCCCTGCGAAAGGAGATTTCTACCCCATGAGTTCACACCCATGGAGGGTATTAATAACGCCCGTCACGCCAGCAGAAAGCCGTCAGGCAGACGCGCTGGATGCAGGTGGAAGAGCAGGGCTTTCCTCCGCCTGTGCCGCGCCTGTGGCGTGCGCTTCCGCCCACGATAGGCTGAGCCTAAAACACGTACCGCTCTGGCTGATCGTCTGCGGAAGCCTTTTCCTTGCCTATCTGATCCTCTTTGTGCGACCGGTCTTCCTGAATGACGCCCAAACGATGTCTTCCCCTAAATGTCTCCCGGCCATCACGCCCATCGGGGTCGACCTCCACCAAATGTTTTCCTACTCTGCCGCCTGGTTGAAGGGGAGCACACCCTATATCGGCGCCAATCTCTACCCCCCGCTGGCGAGCGTGTTATTCTGTCCCTTGGCCGCGCTCCCCTTTCCTGTCGCCTATCTCCTGGTCACGCTGGCTTCCATCGTGGCCTTCGTGTCGGTCACGTTGGTCTTGCCCCTGCTGGCCTGCCGGAAATCCGACCGAACGGCGTTGATCGCCTTGACGATGGCGGGTCTGCTGTCCTATGGCTTTCAATTTGAGATCGAACGGGGGCAGTTCAATGTGCTCGCTGTCGCCTGCTGCGCGTGGGCCCTCTTTCTCTTTCACGCCGGCACCGGGCCGTGGTTCCGCTCCGCGGCCTATCTCCTTTTCACCCTCGCGATCCAGCTGAAGGTGTATCCGGCCATTTTCATTTTCGCCTTTGCTCGCAACGCGCGCGACTGGCAAGGCAACTTGGCGCGCTGGGCGGCGCTGGGCCTGGTCAACATAGCGCTTTTATTTGTGATGGGCAAAACGGTGTTCCGCGACTTTCTTGGCGCCATCATGGCCCAGTCCCACGACCCCTTCATCTGGTTCGGCAACCACTCCCTTAAAAGTTTCGTTGTCCTTCAGCATCCGGGCACAGGAACTTTTTCATCTGCCTTGGGAATCGGTTGCGGATTGCTTCTGGCCGCCTCTTTCGTCTGCATCCTGCTGCTGGTCTATATGCGCAATGAGCGCTCCTCCTTCAAATATCTCGTAGCGATCTGCGGGCTCTCGGCCCTGCTCATTCCTGCCGTCAGTCATGACTATAAACTGCCGGTCCTGGCCATGACCTTCGCCCTGTATGTCGGGGAAACCGGGCCGCTCAGTGTCTCTCGCCGCGACGGCATCATCAGGGCCTTGCTCTGCTTCGTCTTGAGCCTGCTGTACGCGTGGACGCTGTTTTCCTACGCTCTCAAGCCCGTGGGCCTGCAGAACAACGCCCCGGTTTTACTCGCCATCTGTGGCGTGCTCGTGCTGCTCATGCTGACGGAAGAACCGCAGCGCAGGGAAAGCCTTCAGGCCGGAGAAACTTCAGGATCCTGAACCCGCTACAGGGTTGCAGGTCCGGGGCTGGAAACCGTCCGGCAGGCAGGGAAACGCTTACCGGCGTTTGAAGATGTGGGTGCAGTGGCCGGCGGCAACCTCGGCGGCTTCCATCACCGTTTCGGAGAGCGTCGGATGCGGATGGATGGTCAGGGCGAGATCCTTCGCGGTCGCACCCATTTCGATGGCGAGGACGCCTTCGGCAATCATGTCGCCCGCCCCGGGGCCGGTGATGCCGACACCGAGCACACGGTCGCTGGCAGGGTCGATCACCAGCTTCGTCACGCCCTCCTGCCGGTCGAGCGTCAGCGCGCGGCCGGACGCCGCCCAGGGGAATTTGGCGACCTTGACGGTGCGGTTTTCCTGCTGCGCCTGCGCCTCGGTCAGCCCACACCACGCGATTTCCGGATCGGTGAAGACGACGCCGGGGATCGCCTGCGGCTCGAACACGCTCTTCTTGCCGAGGATCGCCTCGACCGCGACGCGCGCCTCGTGCGTCGCCTTGTGCGCGAGCATCGGCTCGCCGGCGATGTCGCCGATGGCGAAGACCGCCGGCTCCGCGGTGCGCCGCTGCCCATCCACTTTCACAAAGCCTTTCGGATCGAGTTCGATGCGCGTGTTCTCCAATCCGAGGTCGCGCGAGTTCGGTTTGCGGCCGATCGAGACCAGGACGCGGTCGAACGTCTGCTCTGGCTGCGTCACGTTCGCGCTCTCAAAGCGGACCTTGAGGCCGTCGCTGACTTCCGTGATCGAGGCGACCTTGGTCTCCAGCATAATGGCGGCAAATTTTTTCTGCAGGCGCTTGGCGAGTGGCGCGACGAGGTCGCGGTCCGCGCCGGGCAGCAGGTACGGCAGCATTTCCACGACGCTGACGCGTGTGCCGAGCGCAGCATAGACGCTGCCGAGCTCCAGCCCGATATAGCCGCCGCCGACCACAAGCAGCGAGGACGGGATCGACTCCAGCGCGAGCGCGCCGGTGCTGTCCCAGAGGCGGGGCGACTGGTTGGGGAAGCTGGGGACCTGGGCGGGCGAGGAGCCGGCGGCGAGGATCGCGTGGTCGAACGCGAGCGTTTCCTCCGTGCCGTCGCTCTTGCGGACGAGCAGCGTATGCCCGTCGCAAAAACGCGCGCGGCCCTGGACAAAGTCGATCTTGCGCGCCTTGCGCAGCTGGCCGAGGCCGCCGGTCAGCGTGGTGACGACGCTTTCCTTCCACGCACGGATTTTGGCGAGGTCGAGCTGGGGCGCGCCGAACGTCACGCCAAGCTTGGCGGCCTCGTGCACTTCCTCGAGCAGCTTGGCGATGTGCAGCAGCGCCTTCGACGGGATGCAGCCCCGATAGAGGCAGACGCCGCCAGGATTCAGCTCCTGATCTACCAGCGTCACCTCAAGCCCGAGGTCCGCCGCCAGAAAAGCCGCCGGATAACCACCCGGCCCGCCACCGATCACCACGAGTTTGCTCATGTCATGCTCCCAAAAAATTGCGCGGCAAGGCTACCACACCTTGCCCGGGAAGCAAAAGTGTGTTACCGGGGTCCGGCAGGCGCCGGTTCGTGAAGCCGCGGCCTAGCCTTGTTGACGCCGGGTTGTTTGCGCGCCGTTTGCTGCTACAATACGCGCGGCTTTTTGCTGATCACACATGATGACCGACGACACCATCGCTGCCATCGCCACCGCCAACGGCGCAAGCGGCATCGCCATCATCCGGGTTTCCGGTCCGCAGGCGTTGACCGTTGCCGACCAGCTGTTTCACTGTAAGGGGCCGCGCCCGTCGGAGCGCCCGACGCATACCGTTGTCTGGGGCCGGGTCGTGGATCAAGGCCGGCTGGTGGACGAAGCGCTGCTCCTGATCATGCGCGCGCCGCATAGCTACACCGGCGAGGATGTGGTGGAATTCCAGTGTCATGGCGGAGCCATCACGCCCCAATGGATGTTACGCGCCGCGCTGCTGGCCGGCGCGCGTGCGGCGGAACCGGGCGAATTCACCTATCGCGCCTTCCTAAATGGGCGCATGGATCTCGTGCAGGCCGAGTCGGTTAACGACCTGATTCATTCCCGTTCCGAGCGCGCCGCACGGTTGGCGCTGGAGCAGTTGGAAGGGCACCTGAGCCGCCAGTTCACCGGCCTCTATCAACACTTGGTATCCGTCGCGGCCGATGTGGAAGCCACACTGGATTTCCCGGACGATGAACTGCCACCCGCCGTGATGCCGAAAATAGCCGCAGAGATGGATTCCATCATACTCCAGATCAGTGAATTGCTATCAAAGTGGCAGGATGGACACCGCCTGCGCGAGGGCTTGACGGTCGTCATCGCGGGCCGTCCCAACGTGGGGAAATCGAGCCTGCTGAACGCACTGCTGGGCAAGGAACGCGCGATCGTTTCGCACGAACCGGGCACGACCCGCGATTTTATCGAAGAACTGTTCGTCGTAGACGGCATTCCGCTGCGCCTGATTGATACCGCCGGCCTGCGCGAAACCGCTTGCAGCGTCGAACAGGAAGGTGTGCGTCGCACACGCGATCAACTCAAGAAAGCCGACCTCTACATCTATCTCTTGGACGCCTCACAACCGATCCACGCGGACGATCTGGCGAATCTTGCGCAGTTGCCTAAAAAACGCTGCCTGCTCGTGCTAAACAAAACGGATCTCGGAAAAAGTTCCACACCAAGTGCCCTGACAGACTGGAAGACAGTCGAAACATCAATTTTGTATAATATTGGAATTGAAAATATTACATCAATATTGACGGAATTGATAAAATCCGTAATTAATTACGAATCTATACCAACAGCAGTTATTTCCGAACGCCACTATCATATTCTGAACAAGGCCCGTCATGCCCTCAAGGATGGACTGGTCGCCGTTCAAGGGAAAACTGACCAGGTGATCGCGGCGCATCACATCCGGCAGGCGCTGGAGCAAATCGGAGCAATCACCGGCAACTCAGCGACGGATGATATTCTCTCTGCCATCTTCTCGAAATTCTGCGTTGGCAAATGAAACAGTTCGATGTGATCGTCATTGGCGCAGGCCATGCAGGATGCGAGGCGGCCCTGGCTGCTGCACGCATGGGCGCGACCACCGCACTGCTAACCATGGATCGCCACGCCATCGCCAAGATGTCGTGCAACCCATCCATCGGCGGTATGGCCAAATCGCACATCGTCTATGAACTCGACGCGCTGGGCGGCGAAATGGCGCGCAACGCTGATTTCACCGGCATCCAGTTTCGCGTCCTCAACACAAGCAAGGGACCTGCCGTACGCTCGACCAGGGTTCAATGCGACAAAGCCGCTTATTCCGCGCGCATGGCCACGGTCATCTCGCAAACACAAGGACTGACCCTGATTGAAGGCGAAGTCATCGCGCTGGATGTCGTCAACGACGCCGTTCATGCCGTCCGTTTGGAGAACGGGCTTATTCTTGGCTGCAAAGCAGCCGTTATTACATCGGGAACCTTTCTTGGCGGGCGTGTTTTCATAGGCCAAGCATCTTTTCCCAGCGGAAGGTTCGGCGATAAGCGCTCCATCGGCTTGAGCGAGTGGATGCAGTCAGTGGGCTTTTCCATGGTGAGGTTCAAAACGGGAACACCTCCGCGGTTGCATATGGATTCCATCGATAGATCAGCCATGGAAGAGCAACCAGGCATGGAGCCGCCTGTTTTCTTTTCTGATCAGGGTGGGTCTATATATAAGGATAGAGACACCACGAATGATTCCGGAATGTTCCACGTGGAACATTCCGGCGACACACTCATGCCGTGGACTCCTGGGTGCCATCAGATTCCCTGTTATTTGACCCGGACCACCGAAGAAACGTCCCTTATCATTTCAGATCATCTTCATCAGAGCTCGCTCTATTCCGGCCTTATATCTGGTACCAGCGTCCGCTATTGCCCTTCCATTGAGGACAAGATCGTAAAATTCAAGGATCAACCCCATCATCACGTCTTTATTGAGCCAGAAGGTCGCACCGCCAAGGAAGTGTATCCGAACGGTACCTCCAACAGCCTGCCGTACGACGTCCAAGAACGGATGATCCACTCCATCCCTGGGCTCAAGCACGCCGTTTTTCTGCGTCCGGCCTATGCGATCGAGTACGACATGTCCGACCCGACCCAACTCTACGCAACGTTGGAATCCAAAAATATTCAGGGTCTCTTCCTGGCCGGTCAGATAAACGGCACCACCGGCTATGAAGAAGCGGCGGGGCAGGGTTTCGTCGCCGGCGTCAATGCCGCCCGTCAAGTGCAGGGGAAACCCTCCATCACCTTCAGCCGCTCGTCATCCTACCTCGGCGTGATGATCGACGATCTGGTCACTAAGGGCACTAATGAGCCTTACCGGATGTTCACCTCGCGCGCCGAGCGCCGGCTGTTGCTTAGACAGGATAATTCTAATTATCGTATGTTGCCTTTTTCTAAAGAGATATGTATAATAAACAAGAAACTTATACAATCCTTTGCAGATGAAATGCTTCTGATTGACATTGAAATTAAGCGGCTGAATGCGACGTATGCCGAAAACGGACAAACGTTGGCGCAGCTGCTCAAGCGTCCCGATATGCACTATGCCGGACTGCCTCAACTTGTTCCACGGCTGGCGGACAAGGTGATCGAACAGGTGGAATACAGTCTCAAGTACGAGGGCTATCTGCAGCGTGAAATGCGGGAAGTGGCCCGGATGGAAGGCATGGAACGGGAAGCCATACCTGCCGCCTTCGACTACGCGACGGTGCCTTCGCTGCGCTTTGAAGCGCGTGAAAAATTCAGCCACATCCGCCCCGCGACCTTGGGCCAGGCGTTGCGCATCCCCGGGATCACGCCGGCCGATCTCGCCGTCCTGCACGTCTGGCTGCGCCGCAAGGCGCCTGCAAAAACCTGACGCGCCGCGCACGTCGGCGTTTGCCCGCGCCGCCCCCATGCATTATGCTCCCGCCCGGTCTGTGGAATGAATATCATCCTGAAATCGCTCTGCGCCGCCGGCCTCCTGTTCGGCGTGGGTGTCGGGGCCGCGCCACAACCCGCGCCGAAATTGGTGTGCGCGCAACCGTCGTTCGATTTTGGCGAGCGCGAAAGCAGCGGGGAGCTGGATCACACTTTTGTCATCCGCAATGCCGGCAACGTGGCGCTGCAAATTCTCGGCCTGCGCCCGACCTGCGGCTGTCTTGTCCCAAAATTCACCGACCGGATCCTAGCGCCTGGCGCCGAGGCGACCATCACCGTGCGTTTCGTCCTGCGCGGGCGGCAGGGCGAGCAAAAGAAAATCGTCTACATCGAATCGAACGATCCCGTTACGCCCTCCTTCGCGCTGCATATGACCGGCGTGATCGTGGACCCGGTGGATATCGAGCCGCGCCTGCTCTTTTTTGGCCGCGTGCCCGCCAGCTTTACAGCCACGAACGTCATCGTCGTGACGGCCGCGGGCACCAACCAGCTTGGCGAGGTGAGCGCGCAGCTGGATTCGCCGGCCTTCACGGTGACGACCGAACCGCTCGTCGCCCATAAATCGGCGCGCGTGATCGTCATCTCCAAGCCACCGCTGCCCGAAGGCCTGACGCGCGCGAGCCTGCGGATCAGCACGGGCAACCCGCGCCTGCCCACCATCACCTCCGTGGTCTCCGCGTTCGTGCCGGGCGCGTTCGCAGTGACACCGCCCGAGCTGTTGCTCGTCGGCCGCGAGGGCGACCGGATCCGGCGCGAAATCATCTTGCGTCACGAAAGCAACCTCACGTTCCGCGTGTTGGCCGTCGAGCCGCCGCTCAAGGAAATCGTTTATACCATCGTGCCCACCAACAACGCCGTCCGTCTCGAATTTCCCGGCCTGCCCGTGCTCCGCAGCCTGGAAGGAAAGCAAATACGTATCGTGACGGACCTGCCCACGCGCCCCGAAGTCCTGGTGCCGCTCCGCGTCTTCATCCGGTGAAAACATGGCCATCATTTGTGTTCCGTGTACTGGCGATTTTTATCCTCGCCACCGCGTGCAGCGCTTCCGTGAACTGGCTGCGCCGCGCACCGCTGCCGCTGCGCGGTGAGTGGTCCAAGCATGTGGAACAGCGCGCGTTGCAGGCGGGCCTCCAACTCGTCGGTATCGGCACCCTGCAGAGGGCGGTGGCCGCCCATGGCGCGCGCGTGCTCGACGCGCGGCCGCCCGCCGACTTTCGCGCGGGCCATATCCCCGGCGCCCAATCGATGCCTTTCGATATCGCGGCCGAGCTGCTCACCTCCATGCAGATCGAATTGCAGCGCGAGATTCCCATCATTACTTACTGCGCCCGTAACGATTGCGATGAAGGACTGGAGCTCGCGCTGTTTCTGCGGCGCACCGGTTACACCAATATAACCCTCTTCGCCGGGGGGCTGGCGGAATGGCGTGCCGCGGGCGGCACGGTGGAGTCGGAGCGATGAAAGCCCGACTGCAATTCGCCGCGCGGATCTTTCTGGCCGGCCTGTTCATTTATGCCGGCCTCCCCAAGATCCTCGCACCGGAGGCTTTTGCGCTCGTTGTCTTCCGGTTTCACCTGTTGCCGGACGTTTTGATCAACGTCGTTGCCCTGTTGTTGCCGTGGCTGGAAATCTGCGCCGGGCTCGCGCTGCTGCTGCCCGCGTGGCGCCGTGCCGGTGCCGCCTGGCTCGCCGGCCTGCTGGGCGCCGCCACCGCCGCGCTGGCCCTCGGCCTCGCGCGCGGACTCGATATTGATTGCGGCTGCTTCACCCTGCAGCCCGGCCGCAGCCACATCGGCCTGTGGAGCCTCCTCCGTAACGCTCTGCTGATCACGTTGACACTCTGGGCCGGCTGGGGTAAACCCGCACACGCACCTTGAAAACTCTGCATCAACTCGGCGAACGTGATCTGATCCGGCAGCTGGCGCGCCTGCTGCCGACGCGCGCGGATGTCCGCGCCGGCATCGGCCACGACGTCGCGGTCGTCGCCGGCACCGCGCACCACGACTTCCTGCTCAAGAGCGACGCCGTCGTCGAGGGCCGCCATTTTCTGCCGGCCACGCCGCCGCGCCAGATCGGCCACAAAGCGCTCGGCCGCGTCCTGAGCGACCTCGCCGCCGCGGGCGGCGAGCCGCTCTGGGGCCTGGTCAATCTCGTCGCGCCGCGCTCGGCCAGCGTCGCGCGCCTGCGCGCCGTCTACCAGGGTCTCGCCGCGCTCGCGCGCCAGCATCAGCTCGCCATCGTCGGCGGCGACACCACCGAGGGCCCGGCGCTCGAGCTGCATGTCTTCGCCGTCGGCCGCGCGCCGCGCGGCACGGCGCTGCTGCGCTCCGGCGCGCGCGCCGGCGACGTGCTGTTCGTCACCGGTGCGCTCGGCGGCAGCCTCGCCGGCAAACACCTGCGCTTTGTCCCGCGGCTCGCGGAAGGGCAGTGGCTGCGCGCGGGCCGCTGGGCGACCGCGACGATTGACCTGAGCGACGGCCTCGCCACCGACCTCGCGCATCTGCTCGAGATGAGCCGCGTCGGCGCGGAGGTCCAGACCGAAAAAATCCCGGTCGCCGCGGCGGTTTTCCAAGGCTTGCCTGCCCCGAGCGAAGTCGAGGGGGAAAAGGAGACCGCCGGTTTTTCCAAGGCTTGGACGCTTGCGCCGTCACCTTTTCCAAGCTTTGGAAAATATGCCGAAAATATTTCCAAGCTTTGGAAAAAACGCGCGGCGCTGCTCCATGCGCTTGGCGACGGCGAGGATTTCGAGCTGTTGTTCACCGTGCCGCGCCGCAAGGCCGCCGCGTTGGAAAAAGCGTGGCGCAAAAAATTCCGCACGCGCCTGACCGCCATCGGCACCATAACGGCGGATGCCGGCCAACTCGCCTGGAGCGCCGCGGGAAAAACGTTGGATCTGAAGGCCGCGGGCTTTGAACATTTCCGGTGAGGCACCATGGCTGTGACGAATGATTTTTCCTGGTCAAAGTCGCGCGACGAAATGTTCCGCGCCTGTCTGCGGCGTTATTATTTTCATTACTACGGCGCGTGGGGCGGCTGGAACCCGGACGGAAATCCGCGGGCCCGGCAGCTCTACATCCTGAAAAACCTGCAGACGCGGGCGATGTGGGCCGGCGACCGGGTGCACCGCGCGATCCATGCGGCGCTGACGGAGCTGCGCGCCACAGGCCAGCCGCCCGACGCCACCGCCGCGACGGAGCGGCTGCTCGCGGACATGCGCCAGGATTTCCGCGATTCACTCGCGCGCCGCTACCAGCAAAATCCGCGCAAGACCTGCGGGCTGTTCGAGCACGAGTACGAACTGGACATCGCCGCCTCGCAGTGGAAGGAAATCGCCGACCACGCGGTGCATTGCCTGCAGACATTTTTCGCGTCGGAGATTTTCGTCCAAATCTGCGCACTGCCGGCCGACGCGTGGCTGGAGATGGAAGAGCTGGCGAGTTTCGGGCTCGACGGCATCAAGGTCTACGTCCAGCTCGACTTCGCGCAGCGCACGGCCAACGGCGTGAAAATTTTCGACTGGAAGACCGGCCGCTCCACGGAGCCGAGCGCGGAGGTGCAGCTCGCCGGTTACGCGCTCTACGCGACCGGAAAATGGCAGATCCCGCCGGAGCAGGTGCAGACGATTGAATTCAACCTGGCCGGCGGCCTGGCCACGCAGCATGCGCTCGATGCGAACACGCTCGACGTGATGAAGGATTACATCCGCGACTCCGCCGACGAGATGAGCTTCCTGCTCGAAGACCCCGCCAGCAACCGACCGCAGCCGGAAGAGAGCTTCGAGTTCGCTGAAGACGAAGCCCACTGCCGTCACTGCAACTTCCTGAAAATCTGCCCGCGCTGGGTCTGACCGTCACTCCGCCGCGGGCACGAGCACGGTCAGCGCCAGTGGCAGGACGCTGACGTCAATGTGCGTGCCGGCCTCGAACAGCTCGCCGTCGAGCTGGACCTGCGCGGCCTGGGCGCGGCGGATGGTCAGGTCGCGAAAGCGGCGCGTGAACAGATCCGGCAACTCCAGAAGGGTGCCGTCGTAGAGGCGCGGCAGGCTGGTCAGCACCTGGGCCACATCCTGGCGCGGCAACACGATCAGCTCCAGCTGGCCATCGTCGGCGCGCGCATGCGGCGCGATCTTCGCGCCGCCGCCGTACTGCGTCAGATTGGCCACGGTGAAAATCATCGGGTCGGGAAAACGCAAGAGCTCGCCGCCATCGAGCGTGACCTCGAGCGGCTGCGGCGTGAAGGTGACGTACTCGCGCACGCCAGCCAGGATATAGGGTAGGACGCCGCGCAACGACAGGCGCTCGAACGAGCGCGCGATCGCCGCCTCCCAGGCCATGGAACAGGTGACGAAAAATGGCCGGCCGTTCACCGTGCCCACGTCAATCCGCGCCCGGTGCGCATGGGCGAGCGCTCGCACGGCCGCGTCGGTCTCCAGCGGGATATTGAAATGCCGGGCAAAGCCGTTGCCGCTGCCCGTCGGGATCACGCCCAGCGCGACGCCGGTATCCAGCAATGCGTGGCCGACCGTGTTGATCATCCCGTCGCCGCCGGCGACCAGCAGCGTATCCATGCCGTCGCGCACGGCGCGCTCGGCCTTGCGGCGGCCGTCCTCGCCGTCGTGGGTCATCTGGAACGTCACCTCGCAGTCGGGTGTGTCCCAATGGCGCGCGATGGCCTGCACGACCGGCTCCAGCGGATTGGTCGTGCCGGCGTTCGGATTGATGAGTACGCGGACTTTGCTCATGGGCTCAGTGGGGTGGCGCCGGCGAGCGCGGCGCGCATGGCGGCGATGGTTTCGGACACCGTGGTGTATGGCACGGTCGTGATACCGACCGCGCGCGCGCCCTCGACGTTCTCCGGGCGGTCATCCACAAACAGCACCTGCTCCGGGCGCAGGCCGCACTTCTCCAGCGCGCGTTCATAGTACGCGCGGTTCGGCTTGACGGCGCCGAGGTAGCACGAGATCGCGTCGCCCGTGAAGAAGCGCAGCGACGGGAAGCGCTCGTAGATCCAGGGGAAATGCATTTCGCCGGCATTGCTCCACGCGTAGACGCGGTAGGTTCTGGCCAACTCCTGTGCGAAGGCGATCATGGGCGCGTTCTCGGCAAAGATGTCCTGCCAGGTGTCGCGGAATTGCTCCAGCGTGCCGCGGTAGCCGGTCTGCAGCACGAAGTGGTTATAGAATTCGCGCGTCGAAAGCTGGCCGCTCTCATATTGCGCCATGCTCGGGTCGCGGCCGAGCAGGCCGAAAAACCGCGCGCTGCAAACCGCGCGCTGCTGGTCGCAGTGCGGCAAGATCTTCTGGAGGCCGGCCTGGTAGTTGAGGTGGATCAACACGCCGCCGATATCAAAGGCTACGCTGGAAAGGGGGTTGCTCATGCACGGCGTGTTTAGCGCAAAGCACCGCGCCGTGCAAGCCCGCGCGCCGCGCGCCTACAGCTGCCAGCCCGCACGATAGGCCGGCGCGAGCAGCGCATTCGCGGCGGAGTTGTTCGTGAAGCGCATCTTCGCGCCGTCGTAGCACAGCTTTTCGCCGGCGAGGCGGATGGCGAGGACGCCGAGCAGGCCAATCTCCGAGAGCCGGCCGCCGTACTCGAACGGTGAACCGGCCTGCTTGCCGTCGCGAATCGCGTTGAGCCAGTTCTTGTAATGGCCTTCGCGGCAGCGCGGAATGGTTTTCTCCGGCCGCTTGTAGGCCTGCATCGCGGTCTCCGGGATCAGCCGGCAGCCGCCCGCGCCGTGCGAGCCGTACATGATCTTGCCGCGGTCGCCGACAACCACCGCGCCGACCTCGTCCATCTTGCGTTCCTTTTCCAGTTCCGCGGGGCGCGGCACGGAGCGCTTGCCGTCATACCACACCAGCTTGACCGGCCCGCGCCGGCCCTTGGCCGCGAACTCGAACGTCACCTGCGCGCCGGACGGATAGCAGTCGGCCTGCTTCACCGGGTCGAAGTCATCGACCTCGGCGACGATGCTCGTGGGCATGTCGAGATCGAGCGCCCAGAAGACGGGGTCGATCACGTGGCACACCCAGTCGCCGAGCGCGCCGCCGCCGTAGGGCAGCCAGCCGCGCCACGTCCACGGCAGGTAGTCGCCATGATAGGGCCGCGCCGCCGTCGGGCCCTGCCACAAATCCCAATCAAGCTCCGCCGGCACCGGCGGCCGCTCGCTCTGCACGGCGGCGAGGCGGTTGGTGCGGCAGTAGGTATCGCGGAAAATACCGCAGCCGGCATGGACCTCCGCCACGTTGCCGATCGCGCCGTCCTGCACCCACTCGACGAAGTTGCGGATCGAGTCGCTCGAGTGCCCCTGGTTGCCGACCTGGGTGATCAGCTTGCGCGCGGCGGCTTCCTTGCGCAGCGCGCGCAGCTCGCCGACGGAATGCGCGAGCGGCTTCTCGCAGAAGACGTGCTTGCCGTGTTTCAGCGCCGCCATTGCCGCAACCGCGTGCGTGTGGTCCGGCGTGCCGACGAGGACGCAGTCGATCTGGTCGCTCAGCGCGTCGAACATCTTCCGGAAATCCTTGAAGCGTTTGGCCTGCGGGAATTTCTTGAACGAGTCCGCGGCACGGCGGTCATCCACATCGCACAGCGCGACGATGTTCTCGTCGGCCATGTTGTTCAGGTCGCCGCCGCCCTGCCCGCCGCAGCCGATCACGGCGAGGTTGAGCTTGCGGCTCGGCGGCGTGAAGCCCGGCGCGCCCAGCACGTGGCGCGGAATAAATTGAAAGGCGAACGAAGCCGCGGCGGCCTTTTTGATGAACGTGCGTCTCTGCATGATGCGCTGTCCTTTCCTTGGATCAATAGGATGCGCCGCTTTGTGCCATGAACCCGAACACACCGCAACGCCAATTTCCCGTACACTAATTTCGCCGCTGCATTTCATGGTCACCACCTTTGCAGGAGCCCAGCCCCTGCCGGGCGAGGTGTGGGTGAAGTGCTGTAGCAACCGCAGGTTTTCAAAGCCTCGGAAAGCCTGTAGCGGCGGTCTGTGACCGCCGCGGATCAACCATCAACACCATCACGGATGCGAAACTTCTATCGTCCCTGCGGGACTTTTTCATGGTACGTGGCAGCTCCCGGCGCTGAAGTGCCGGTCTACTTTCGTGCGTCCCGCTGGGACGCCATAATTTCAACCAGCAGAGTTCTCGCGAACGGCTCGCGGGTACGCTCCTCCTCCCGCGCCATCCATTCATCTAATGGTGGGATTGTCGGAGCTGCCGCGGGTGTGCTCAGCCAGTTCTTCTTGCTTCTCCTGATCTTGATCCACAAACCACAGGCTCTCCACGGGCCCCTTTTCCCGCGCTACCCGACGGCAAAGCACCCGTTCCAGAAAAATCGGCAGCAGATTTTCTTCGATACCCAGTATCCAGAAGAGGAGCAGAAACACAACGGTGCCGATACGGAATCCAATGGATTGCAGCAGCCAGAACGACGCGGCAAAAAGACCGAGGGAAGCCAGCAGCACAACGCAACGCAGCAAGAACGTGGCCCGGATTCTTTTCACGTCAGAAGCTGCCCCACTCCGGGCGGTTGCCGTGCAGGGCGGTTTGCGGCTGGGCCGGCCGGCCGGCGCGCAGGGCGGCGAAGGCCGCGCGGTGGCGGTCGTGGTACTGGAAGCTGGATTCGAAACCGAACTCCTGCTGCAGCGCGCGCACGGTGATAGTGGGATCCACCGGCTCGACGAGGAAGTGGCTGCAGCCGAGGTTCGGCCGGCGCACGTCCACGCGGTCGCCGTACTTCGCCTTGATCTTGTCGGGGATCGAACGGTTCCAGTCGAGATGCGAAACGATGTAGTCGAGGTTGATGTCGCGCACGATCACGCCGTCGTTGGGCTGCGTCTCCGCGAGCACCGCGCCGCACGGGTCCACGAGCCGCGACTGGCCGGAGCGGACGGAACTCAGGATGTAATAGCGGTGTAAAAAGGAGTAGGTCCACAGCGACGCGCCGCCGTCGTAGGCCGAGGGCCAGAGCACGAGTTGCGCGCCCTTCTTGCGCAACAGCTCCCAATTTTCCGGGAAGCCCATGTCGTAGCAGATCTGGATGCCGACGCGGCCGAAGTCGAGATCGAAGACCGGGATATCCGGCGTACCGGGCGTCACGCCGTCCTCGAACACGGTGTAATCGGCCGAGGTGGTCACCGGGCTGGACTTGTTATAGATGCCGAGCACCGCGCCGGCGCGGTCGAAGATGACCGCGGAGTTGAACAGCTTGCTGTCCTGCTCGCGCATCACGGGGCAGACGATGTAACAGCGATGCTGCTTTGCGCGCTGCGCGGCGGCGGTCAGCGTCGGGCCGTTGAACGCCTCGGCGCGCTCGCGGAGCGGCGCCTTGCCCATGCTGGCGGTGGCGAAATTTTCCGGGAGGCAGACGAGGTCCGGCTTCTGCGCCAGCGCGCGGTCGCACAGGTCCATGACCAGCGGCAGGGCCTCGGCGATGCTCTTGCGCATGCGCCCCGCCTGGCAGACCGAGGCGATCCGCGCCCGTCGCCCCTGCGGCGGCGGCGACACAGCCGCAGTTCCAGCCGCGCCCTGCGGCGTCCGACACCCCGCCGCCAGCGATCCTACCCCCAGCGTGCCTAGAAAATACCGACGATTCATTTTATCCATTGTCAGTTCTCATAGTTTGCAAGTCTTCCAAACTACTCGTCTGGATATGGCAATCCACTATCAATATCTCTCACGAAAGAAAGATGCAGTCGCAGAGCATCTGTCCATTCCCGAAATGTTCCGATCTCACGCTTCTTGAAGGCATGAACAGCATTGCGCCGCTGTTGCACTAGCTCCACGTAGGAATTCCAATTAGTTCCTCCATCCCATATGCGTCTCACAAAGAACTGGCGAAGTTCCTCAAGCTGACTCAAGTCGGGGTCTATCCGTTGGCCACGCCTTCGAATACCAGCTATGTCGCTCTCATAGTCATGATAGTAGACACATAGAAATAATTTGAGTTGTCCCTCAACGAGCGCGCCGAGATTTGACCAAGCAAGAATGAGATCTCCATCCGACGTTGCATTCACCCACCGCGAAAGGCTATCGGCCAAAGAGGTCTGCCAGCGCAGCATAGACTTATCGAGCAAGTCTGCAGCAGCACCCTGCGCCCAGCCACCACCTTCCCAAAAGTCCATCATGGATTTGGTCAGAGCGGCTATTTTCTTACACAGAGTCACCGCATCGTCATCAAGAGTGTCCCTGTCTGGATTCATGCTATTCCCCTCGCCTCTATGCAGCTGCAACGTCCTTTGTCTGTACAAGGCGCAGGAGTGTCTCTGGATCAGCGACATCGGTGAAATACGACTTCCCATCCGCCGCGAGCAATTTCAGTCGGTTACATTTTGTAACCGACTGACTGCCCTCTTTTTTCAGTCGCTCTTTCAGCTTGTTCCAGTATTTTCGCGCGGTCTGAAAATCAGGTTGCTGAATCAACGTCGCGACGATATCCACCACCGAGAAGTACCAGGTTTCCGCCTGCTCGTCATAGACCCTGCGGATCTTGAAATCCTCAAAGACGGCCAGTGCATGTTCCTTGTTCATCGTTCACCTCCGTTGGGCTGAATCGTTTATCGTGTTGCGGCTTTTCGCAAATGCTGGTGGCGGAGTCAAGGTTGCCGGCAGGGTTGGTTTCGCCGGGCTGGAAAGCCCCGCCCACAAAGCCGCGGTCTGGAAAAAAGGCAGGGCGCTCGCGCCGCGAGCGCCGCTGTGTGCAGGTTGATGCGTTTGGCGGCGGGCGCGGCGCGCCCGCCCTACCTGTCCAACGCTGATTTATCGCCATGGGCTGACATCCTGCATCTCGTATCCAGCCTCATCATCCGCGATACGGATGCTGCCATGGCGCACGGTATTCGCGCTTGAGCAACTTGGTTGCCGCGGCGTTGTCGGGGATTGTTTCGGTCTGCGCATCCCACGCGACTTTCGCGCCGGTGTCGTAGGCGATCATGGCGAGTTTGACGGCGGTGGTGGAGAGGTGGGCGTCGGCGGTGGTGCAACCGGGCTGGCGGCGCGCGCGGACGGCGTCGAGGAACTCGGTCATGTGCAGCGTGCCCATGTCGGCCTTGACTTCGTGCACCTGGCGTTCGGCGTTCTTGCCGCGCGGGATGACGACCCACTTGGCGTCGGTGACGAAGACGGTCGCCTGCTCGCCGTAGAGGCTGACGCCGTTGCTGATCTCCGGCGTGTATTCTTCCGCGCCCCAGATGCGGTGCCGCCACGTGACGGGGCACTGCTCGAACTCGAAGTGCGCGGTCAAGATGTCGGGCGTCGTGATCTTGTCCTTGAAGAAGTAGATGCCGCCGGCCGCCGTCACCGCGCGCGGCGCGCCGAGGCCGAGCATCACGCGCGTCGCGTCGATCAGGTGGATGCCCCAGTCCACAAGATGTCCCTGGCCGCTGGTCTTTTCGAGCCGCCAGTTCTTGTGGCCGACCTGCGGGCTGTAGGGAATTTTCGGGCCCGGCCCGCACCAGAGGTCCCAGTCGAGCGCGGGCGGCGGCGGCTGCGGCGTCGCATCAAGCACCCCGGTGGTGTAGTGAATCTGCACATCGGCGTGGACGATACGGCCGGCGTGGCCTGCCTGGATGAACTGGCGCACCTGCTGGAACGCCGCGCTCTGCCGGCGCTGGAAGCCGACCTGGATGATGCGCCCACTCTTCTGCGCGGCGGCGGCCATCGCGCGGCTTTCGCGGATGTCGTAGGCGAGCGGCTTCTCGCAGTAGATGTCGAGCCCGCGTTCAAGCGCGGCGATGAACTGCAGCGCATGCCAGTGCGGCGGCGTGGCGATGATGACCGCCTCCAAATCCTGCACCTTGAGCAAATCCTCGTAGAGCTTGAACGTCTGCGGTTTCTTGCCCTGCAGCTTTTCGATCTCGGCGGCGCTCTGCGCAAGGTGGTCAGAATCCACGTCGCAGATCGCGAGCACCTCGACGCCGCCGGCCTTAAACGCGGCCTTCACATCCACCAAGCCGTACCAACCGCAGCCGATCAGCCCGAGCTTGAGCTTCTTCGTCGGCGCCTCCGCCGCACGGCCACCCAAGCTACCGAGCACGAAAGCACCCGCCGCTGCCGTCCCGAGAAAACTGCGCCGATTCATCGTAGCCATAGCCAGCTCCTTTCAGTTTCGCCAACGCCGTGATGATGCCAGAAAACAGACGCGCGCCAAGAGGCAAAGAGTGCCCGGGAAAATGCGAGACTCGCCATACGGGAGACCGGATGCGAGATGAAAACACCGGCTAACCTACAAGGAAACGGGTTCTGCTTGTTTGCGGGAGAAGAAAAATCAGCGTGTTCGGCCGGCAACCTGTATCCCGCCGCTTCAGACGAGGCGGACGCCGAGGGGATCGCCGTGGATGGTCAAGGGCTCGAAGCCGTAGGTCTTGCACAAGTCCGTCGGTTGGCGGTCGGCAAAGACGAGCACCATGCCGCCGGCATCGCCGGCCACCGCGCCCGCGCCGCAGATCTTCGCGGCATGCCCGGCCGCTTCGACGTCGCGGATAAAGCTCTGCACCTTCTCCGGCACGACGCCGATCTTGGTGAGCAGCTTGTGATTTTCGCGGACCACATCGCGAATTTCGCGCCGGTCGTTGGTGATGAGCGCGTGCTCCATGGCGTTGGTGACGGCTTCGAAGTCGTTCCAGATCAGGTCGTTGGCGTGCTGTTCGCGCACGCGGCTGACGCATTCGCCGGTGGTGGTCTGCGGCGTGCCGGTCTGCACCAGATACATCGCGGCGCGGGGCAGCGGCAGCGGTTTGGCCTCGCCCTGCTGGAAGCGCGCACAGCCGCCGTGCAGCGAGATGTAGGGATCGACGCCGCTGGAGTGGCCGTGCTGCAGCTTTTCGGCCTCGATGCTGTAGCTCAGGTACCAGTCGGGCCGGAACTCGACGCGAAAATAATGGCCGATGACGCGCAGGACGCTCAGGATGGTCGCGGCGCTGGAGCCCATGCCGCAGCCGATCGGAATCGTCGAGTGCAGCCGGATGTTCATGCCCTTCTCGGCCTTCAAATGCAGGCCGTCGAGCAGGTTGATGAAGGCGAACTCAAACAGCTCGACCGGCTTGCGCAGGACCTCGCGGATGCCCAGCCGGCCTTCCAGGAAGAGCTGGTAGTTCTTATGGACACGCGTCTTAAGCTCGCGCAGGGCGCGGATGCTGAAGCGCTCGCTCTGGCTCAAGTCGGTCAGGTCGAAGGCGATCTCCTCCAGTGCCTCGGGCGTGAGGACGCTTTCGGCATGGCGGTTGATGGCCATCGCGAGCGCCGGCCGGCCGTAGACGACCGCGTGCTCGCCGCTCAAGATTAATTTGCCTGGTGCAATGGCTTTCATGTCGCTTTCGCGTAGCAGCGTATATGCTTTTTGACGCCTTGCAACCTAAAAGGTCCGGTGCGATAGGGCGCGATGACGTGATCGCCGCCATCATCCGGCACCTGATAGCGGAAAATGTCCTCGTACTGCCGGTAGGTCAACTCGGTGCGGTTGGCGAGCATCTCCTGATGGTGAGCGGTGAACAGATGCGCGCGATAGCTGCTTTGCACGACGCCGCTGAAGAATTCCGCCATGCAGCCGGAGCCATAGCTGAAGAGGCTGATGCGTTTGCCGGTCAAATCCTCGGGGTCGTTGTCGAGCAGCGAAGCCAGCCCTTCATAGAGCGAGGCCGCATAGGTGTTGCCCGTCTGCCGGTTATAGAGCAGCGAGGCGCCGAGCCGGCGGTGAATCTCTTCCGGCGGGGGCTCGGGAATTTTCTCTTCACGGCAGACCCGGATGAAGGCTTTTTCCGCCAGGCGCGTGAACGGCAGGTGGAAACAGCTGCGCGCGAGGTCGCCGAGGCCGCGCCCGCTCAGGGCCTTGTATTGCCGCCACGAATCCACGAGCGAGGAAAGATAGACCAGCGTGGAATATTTGCCGTCCACCAGCGCCTCGGTGCGGTAGTTGGGCCGCCAGAAATCCATTACGTTCTCGGCGTGGAACCCGGTTTCGGGATCGATCACCAGCAGTCGCGGCTCGGCGCTGATAAGCATGGCGACCGCGCCGCAGCCCTGCGTCGGCTCGCCGGGGCTGCCGAGGTCATACCGGGCGATGTCCGCGCCGATGACCAGCGCTTTTTTCGTCGGATGCTGCTGCACCCACGCCAGCGCCAGGTGCAGGCCGGCCGTCGCGGCATAGCAGGCTTCCTTGATCTCGACGGCGCGGCAGCGCTTCGGCAGACCGAGCAGTCCATGGACGAACATCGCGGCGGCCTTCGACTGATCCACGCCGCTCTCGGTGCCGAACAGCAGCAGTTCGATATCGGCGGGATTTGTCTTTTCGATCAAGGGCAGGGCCGCGCTGGCGGCAAAGGTGACCACATCCTCGTCCGGCGGCGGCACAGCCATGCGCTCCTGGCCCAGACCGGTGCGGTATTTCTCCGCATCGGTGCCGCGCACCTGCGCGAGCGTCGCCAGATCCAGAAAATACTGCGAGGTCTGGAAGTTGAGCAGGTCTATGCCGACTTTCATGACATCAACTCCGGCCCGCGTAGGCCAGCCCAAGAACGGTCTGTGCCCCGCCGATCCCGCCCTGCATAAAGCTCCCGCAGACCTTTTCCAAGGCTTGGAAAAACCGGGGTTTCACATTTCCAAGGGTTGGAAATGGTGCGCCTCAACTCACCCGCATGGGCATGATGACGTAGAGGAAGGGGACGTTGCACTTGACCACGCCCGGATTCATATCGTCAATCAGTTCCAGCGAGATCTCGTCGCTGGTGAGCGTCCGCAGCGGATCCATGAGAAAATCCGGGTTGAAGGCGATCGTGATCGCCTTGCCGGCATATTTGATCGGCATGGTTTCGGAAGCTTCGCCGACATTGGGCGCGCTGACCGTGATTTCCAGCTTGTTCTTGGTGAAAGCCAGCTTGGCCGAGGTGGAACTGTCGCCGGAGACCAGCGAGACGCGGCGCAGCGCCGTCAACAACGCTTCGCGTTCGATGGCGATGTGCTCTTCGGCCTGCGCGGGGATCACCTGCCGGAAATTCGGGAAGGTGCCTTCGACGAGCTTGGAAATGATGATGATGTCATCGAATTCAAAGGCAATCTGCTTGGCCGTGGTCAGAATCTTGAGCTGGCCTTCGCTTTGTAAGGTCGAGTTCAGTTCCTCGACGGTCTTGAACGGCAGGATCAGATCGCCCTCGGACCCCTTGGGAAACTCGACTTCCTGCTCGAACAGCGCCATCCGGCGGCCATCGGTGGCGACCACGGCCAGCTTGGCGTCCTTGAAGCTCAGCAGCACGCCGTTCAGCATCGGCCGCGACTCGTCCCGCGAGGCGGCATAGCTGGTGCAGCGCACCATCTCGCGGAACACGCCCTGGCCGATGGTATAGGTCTTGGCGGCATCCAGCTTCGGCAACGGCGGAAACTCATCCTCGGCCGCGCCCACCAGCTTGAAAAACGAGGAGCCGCTGCGGATGGAAGCCTGGTTCTTGTCATCCACTTCCAACTCGATATCCGGCCCGGGGAGCTCCTTGAAGATGCTGAAGATGCGCCGCGCGGGCAGCGTCGTGGCGCCTGGCTTGGAGACCTGCGCCTCGCAGCCGGCGATGACGCTGACATCCAGGTCGGTGGCCGTGAAGTGCAACCGGTCTTTCTCCGCCTTGATCAGCACGTTGGCCAGGATCGGAATCGTGGTCCGACTGGCGACCACCGACTGCACCTTCTGCAGACTGTTCAGTATTTTTTCTTTGCTAACCTTCAGCTTCATGCCGGGCCTCCCGATCGTTTTCCACAGGCTCTGATATTCTTAAGCTTGATGGCTTTGAATGCAGAAATAATAATATGGCCTGTTCATAGGTGCAATAAGATTGATTGGCCATGGTACGACGTGCGCAAAGCGGCTTTCCGGCTGTGGATGCTTTGTGCATAGGTGGTCGGCAACCCGGGGCGGGCTGTGCACAAGGTCAGGACAGGCACGGGTGTCATCAAAAAGCGCGCGGAGTTGGCAGGGTTAGGCACAGGGAAGCAGTTCAGCGGCCGAGGTTGTGGCGGAGCGTGGAAATCGTCTGGCGCAGGTCGCCATCGGCGCTCATGCGGGTGGTGATGAGCGAGCAGGCATGCATGACGGTGGCGTGATTGCGACTGAACGCTTCGCCGATCGCAGGCAGCGAGTGGTCCGTCAGGTCGCGGCAGAGATACATGGCCACCTGGCGCGGGAAGGCGATGGCTTGCGGCCGTTGCTTGCTGGTCATGTCGGCCAGCCGGATATCGTAATATTCCGCCACCGTGCGCTGGATGACATCGATGGTCAAGGCGTTCTGCCGCTCCTGGTCCAGCAGGTCGCGTAGAATCTGTTCGACGGACTCGATGGTCACCGGATGGCCCATCAGCGAGGCGTAGGCCGTGACGCGGGTCAGGGCGCCTTCAAGATGCCGCACGTCGGAGCGGATATGCTCGGCCAGGTAGAGCAGCACATCGTCGGCGATGCGGATGTTCATCTGCTCCTGCTTCTTTTGCAGGATGGCCATGCGCGTTTCCATACCGGGCTTCTCGATCTGTGTCACCTGGCCCCACTGGAAACGTGTCACCAGCCGCTGCTCGAGACCGACCATCTCGTTCACCGGCCGGTCGCAGGTCATGACGAGCTGCCGGCGGTTGCCGTGCAGGGCGTTGAAGGTGTGGAAGAACTCCTCCTGCAGCGCATCCTTGCCGATCAGGAACTGCACGTCGTCGATCAGCAGCACATCCACGCTGCGGTATTTCTTGCGGAAGTTGAGCGTGGATTTTTTCGCGAGCGCGTCGAGGTATTCGTTCAGGAACGACTCGCTCGAGATATAGATCACGCGGCTCTTCGGGTTCTGCTGGCTGATGGAGCGGCCGATGGCCTGGATCAGGTGCGTCTTGCCGAGGCCGCTGCCGCCGTAGATGAACAGCGGATTATAGGCCACGCCCGGCGACTGCGAGACCGCCAGCGAGGCCGCGTGCGCAAAATTGTTAGAGGGGCCGACCACAAAGGTTTCGAAGGTCAGCTTCGGGTCGAACGGAATTTCCGAGGTGGCTTTGGCGGCGCGCACCGGCTCGGGCGCGGCGACCGGCTGGCTGGCCTCCACCGCGCGTTTCGAGGCATCCACGCGGAACGCCACGTTCAATTCGCGCCCGCATACGCTGGCGATCGCCTGCCGGATCAGGGCCAAATAATTAGACTCCACCCACGTCTGGTAATAACCCAGAGGCACGGTCAGCACGAGGGTCTGACCGTCCAAGGCGAGCGCTTCGATCACGGCAATCCAGCGATCAAAGACATCCCGCGTCATCCGCTCGGCCAATAAACTTCTGGCCTGCTCCCAAATCACCGCCGGTTTCTGGTCCACGACAAAAATCCTCGAAAAACGACCTCAAAATGCCCTTCGAAGGCGCACACGCGTCTTCGATAAAAAACCAAAATCAATTTGTCAAACTTCACTTATTGACAGGTTATTAACAGCTTAGTACACCCCTGTCCTTCAAGCAACGGCGCATTGATAGCTTGGGGCGAGCAACCACACAAGGTGAAAGCTACAGAGAAACTAAGTAATTTTCTTTACCACAAGCCGTGGTGTGCGGCCTCGATTTGTGCACAAGATGTGCCCGCTTGGATTAGCGGCTTGTTAAATGCTTGTGCCGCATGGGCGTGTGTCGTAAAGATTCCGGTGATAGATACCCAGCTCCTTTGACGGGGCAAAACATGCAAAAAGATGCGAAAAAATGGCCATAAACAGGGTTTCGGAAAGATAGCCATGTACAAATTAACAGCCCCGCTCCTGCTCCTTGGCGCCACGGCAGACTACGCCGATGTCCGGTATGCGGCGGGTTTTACGGCGCCCGACCCTTTTCTTTTTTTGGATGACGGTACGCAGAAAATTCTGCTCGTCTCCATGCTCGAATATGGCCGCGCCCTGGCCACGGCGGGCGCTTGCCGCGTGTTGCTCGCCCGGGATCTGCCGATTTCCAAGGCGGAACAGCGGCGGTTGAGCGGCGGCGCCTGGGGTCTGCTGCAGCTGGTCGGGCGGCGCAGCGTGTGCGTCTCGCAGAAATTTCCCGTCGCGCTGGCGCGAAGGCTGGAACAAAAGGGCATCCGCGTCAACGTGCTCAAGACCGCGCCCTATCCGCAACGTGAAGTGAAAACGGAAGCCGAGGTCGTGGCGATCGCGCGCGTGCAGCGCGCGGCCGCGGCGTCCATCGAGATGGCCGCGCAGCTGCTGCACTCCTGCACGGTGGACCGCGCGGGCTTCGTCCGCTGCCGCGGAAAAAAGCTGACGTCGGAAATGCTGCGCACGGCCATCGAGGTGGAACTGGTCCGCGCGCAGTGCCATCCCGGGGACTCGATCGTCGCGAGCGGCCCGATGTCGGCCAATCCGCACGAGTGCGGCCACGGGCCCATCCGCGCGGGCACGCCCATCATCCTGGACATTTTTCCCTCGTGCAAAATCACCGGCTACTTCGGGGACATCACGCGCACGCTGGTCAAGGGCCGGGCGCCCGCGGCGCTGCACTTGATGTTGGATGCCGTGTACCGCGGCCAGCGCCGCGCGCTCCAAGCCATTCGGGCGGGCGTGGCGTTTCGCACGCCGTGCCTGGCGGTGATGGACTATTTCAAGCGGCGCGGGTTCGTGACGGAGGTCAAGGACGGCGTCGCGCGCGGATTCATCCACGGCTTGGGCCACGGGGTCGGCCTGGACATCCACGAGGCGCCGTCGCTGTCCGAGCGCGCCGAGGGCCGGCTGCGCGCCGGCCACGTTGTCACCGTCGAGCCCGGGCTCTATGCTCCGGAGATCGGCGGCGTCCGGTTCGAGGATACGATTGTCGTCACGTCCACCGGCTGGCGCGCGCTGGCCGCCTGCGACGTGCCGTGGGAGGTGTGAGCCATGGCCTTTTCCCTGCCACCCCTGGCCGTGCGCGCGCTGCAGCTGTGCGGCGGGCTCCTGCTGCTGTATGGCGCGCTCCGCTTTCTCGAATGGAAGATGATCTATTTTCCGCGCGCCGAGGTCGAGGCGACGCCCGACCTGCTGGGCCTCAAGTTCGAGGACATCACCTTCATCGCCGAGGACGGCGTCAAGCTCAACGGCTGGTGGGTGCCGCACGCCCAGGCGCGGGGCACGCTGCTCCATTGTCACGGGAATGCGGGCAACCTCGGCCACCGCGTCGAGCTGGCGGCGCGCCTGCACCAGCTCGGCGTCAACGTCTTCCTGTTCGACTACCGCGGCTACGGCAAAAGCTGCGGCCGGCCCTCCGAGCGCGGCCTCGCCCGCGACGCGCGCGCCGCCTACGAATTCGTCCGCGCCCAATATGGCGATGCGGAGCGCCCGCCGATCCTGCTTCACGGCCAGTCGCTCGGCGGCGCCGTGGCCGCGCAGCTCGCGCTCGAAAAAAAGGTCCGCGGCCTGATCCTGGAAAGCGCTTTCACTTCGGTCCCGGACATGGCGCGCCAACTCTACCCCGGCCTGCCGCTGCACCGGCTCATCATGACGCGGTTCGACACCCTCGCCCATGTGACGCAGCTGACCATCCCCAAGCTCATCGCGCACAGCCCCGACGACGAGGTGGTGCCGTTCGAGATGGGCCGCCGCCTCTTCGCCGCCGCCGCGCCGCCCAAGCAATTCGTCGCGCTCACCGGCGGCCACAACGACGGCCTCTGGACGCCCGAGTACGAGCGCGCCCTGCACGAACTGCTGGCGCAGACGCTCGGGCCCGCGGCAAAATAAACCGCGCCCGCGCCGCGTTGTTGGGGCAGCCAGTATTGGGGAAAAAATGAACCAGCGTATCCTGCGGGCCGGTTGCGTCGCTTTCGCCTGCGCCGCCGTGGCGGTGGGTGTCCAGGCCAAGCCCGACAAGGCGGAGCGGCCCAAGCACACCGACCGGGTGGTCCTCAAGCCGGCGAAGCCCGCCGCGCACAGCCTCTACCTCGACTTCGATCCGAACATTGTCATGGTCATCGGCAAAGCCCATCATCAATTCGGGCTGACGGCGGACCAGCTCCAGCAGCTGCACAAGCTCGTCCAGAAGTTTCAAACCATGATGCCCAAGGAGCGTGAGGTGGCCCAGCAGGCCCGCGCGGAGCTGGAAAAGGTGATGAGTGCCGAAAAGCCCGACGAGGTTGAAATCCAGCGGGTGTCGGACCGCGCCATCATTGCCGATTCCGCCCTACAGCGCGGGCGCCTGCAATTTTGGATCGAGCTGCGCCAGCAGTTCGGCAAAGAGGTCTTCGAAAAAGTCCAGCAGACCATCTTCCGGCACCAACACGGCCTCGCGGATGCTGCGCCGCAAACCATGAGCGCAGAAATCTTCCCGATACAGAAGGTGCAGCTGCCCGCCAAGGACTGACGCGACCGGCGCAGCTCCTCGGCAGCGCCAGCCGGGTGCAGCCGCAGGCCGGAGGAACAACCGATGAACAAACGCAGTCTGGAAACCATGGTTGATAACCCGGCTTTGGTGCCGGGCATCTACAATTATTGCGACCGCTGGTGCGAGCGCTGCACCCACGGCACCCGCTGCCTGACTTTCCAGATGGAGCAAGCGGAGGCCGGCCAACTGCCGCCGGAAGCGCACGATGTGAACAACGCCGCCTTCTGGCAGCGTATCGGCGCTGCCTTCGCCTTGGCCCGCGAGATGATCGACGAGTATCTGAAACGCGAAGGCATCACGCTCACCGAGGAAGATCTTGCCGCCGCCGCGGCCCAGCAGCGCCTGGACCGCGTGCGCGTCAAAAAGCATCCCTGTTGCCGGGCGGCGCACGACTACATCGGCATGGTGGACGCCTGGTTCAGCACGGGCGCCGCCGCCTGGCGGGCCGTGGCCAAGGAGCTGGAGCAGGCCGTCGAATTGCGGCTGCCCGGCCGCGCGCCGCGCCAGGAAGGTGACGACCTGTGCGCCGCCGTCGAAGTCATCCGCTTCTATCAGTATTTTCTCTATCCGAAAATTGGCCGCGCACTCGGCGGCCGGCTCGATGGCGATGAATTCGGCGACGCCGCCGGCTCCGCCAAGATTGCGCTGATTGCGATGGACCGCTCGCTGGGGGCCTGGAGCCAGCTGCTGGCGCACTTCCCCGAGCGCGAGGCGGCAACGCTGCCGCTGCTGATCCACCTCGAAAAACTGCGCCGCGCCGTCGAGAACACCTTTCCAAAAGCCCGCGCCTACCTCCGCCCAGGCCTCGACGAACCCTAGGGCATGGACGCAGATAGATTTGGGTGGTGGAAAGATCCGCATGGCCGAGCAGGTCCTGCAAGTCGCGGATGCCGGTGCCTTGCTCCCGCAAAGGCGAGAGCCAGGCCCGAGGCAAGCTGCTCCCTGAACGCCGCCACATGGGCGGACTTCCCTTGCTCTCGCAGCCAATACAGAAATTTGGCAGGCGCCTCGCGCTGTCCGCCTGAAGAGCCGCCGGGACGGTATCCCGCAGGGCCTGTTCCCAGCCCAAGAAGTTCACGACCACAGCGTTCACGCCGGGTCTCCGAAGTTGTCGTTATACAAATTGTCTTTAGCAGTCTGTTGCGGCTCTGCATAAAGACAACTTCGTCCGCAAGCGGAACTCCGCCTGTCCGCCTAATTGCTTCCAAAGCAATTAGTTTTTCACTTGTCAAGCCTGTGCGGCCTTCCTATCGTGCCGACGTGACGAAAAACAAAAACGGTATAAAGACAATTTTTTGTTCGTTCAATAAAACTGTTCGCCTGATGAGACTATGAAGAAGATGATGATAGGCTTGGGCTTGATGGCAACGATTCTTGGCGGAAGCGGATGCTCAACCGTGCAGTGCCGGATAACCCACTCACGCCCCCATCTGAGGGAGAGCATATATCCGGCAGTCAAGAATGACGTGAACATGTGCGGGTACGTTTGGAGCGAGCGGGGTAGCGGTGTGTTCATGGCAACGCTCTTCTGTGCCGGTTACGGCATAGATGTTCCCATCTCCTGTGTCACAGACACGATTTGCCTGCCCTATGACCTTTGGCTGAGCCGAAAGACGAGACGGCAGACAGAGAAGAAGGACAACACCGAGGCGAACAAAGCCTCGGAGGCGACTTCGGAACCCGCGCCGGGCGCGGCTTCCTCATCGCCTCAAGGCTGACGTTGGGCGTTGAGGGAATATGACGAGATGAGCGGAGAATCCTGGTGAAAAGGTCACATCTGTTACCGGTGTTGATTCTGTTTTTCCTGTCACCCTGGATCGGAGAGGTCGTTTCGGGCTTTCTCACGGCAGAGCAGTTCTTCGAACCCTTTAGGCTTCTCATTACCCTGCCGCCATACGGCTGCGGAGCCCTGATCGCCCGTGAACTTATGGTTAGAAACAGAAAAGGGTGGCCCGGCCTTTTCATGTTCGGGCTGGCCTTCGGGATCTTTTTCGAAGCTATCATCACCCGCGTTTTCGTAAATCCCGAACCAGGTATTGTCTCACCGCAAGCGATAGCCTACCAGCGGGTCTTGGGGTGGAACTGGGCCAACACTATCGGGGTGACCCATTTTCATGCCTTGCTTGCAATCGTGGCGCCGGTGTTTCTCACTGAAATGCTCTTTCAAAAACAGCGCCGCGAATCCTGGATGGGTACCCCGGTCCTTTGGATCTGCGTCCTAGTCATGCTGGTCTGGCCCTTTGTGTTAGGTCTTATGGCCAATTATGTTCCATCAGTCCCAGTAGTAGTTTCGGCTGTTCTTTTGACCGGGCTTTTCATTGCCCTGGGACTTGCGATGCCCGCGCGTGTTTTCTCATCGCAGCACAGGAGAGCCTGGCGCCCGTTCTGGCTGTTGCTCGTCTGCACGTTGGCCATGGCCCTGGTAATGATCGGAGGCAGCGCCATCCCCGACGGCGCAACCCCTCCGCCCCTTTCAGCACTTCTGGGAATGATGATTGTCGTTATCCTAATTGAATTTCTCATATTGGCCTTTCTAACCAGCGGCCATTCCTTTGGCGACCGGCACCGCCTGTCCATGGTGCTGGGTTGGCTGATGTTCTTCTTGCTCTACACTCTGGCCACAGAGATCGAGGCGAAAAAGATCACCCAGCGCGGTATTGCTGCAGGGGCTACGGTGCTCTTTCTTTTATTTCTACGCATTCGGGTGGAGGTGGCCAAGCCAGCATCTCCAGCGCTGGAACAGGCAACTGGATAGGCTGCGGAATTGAAGAGATCATCCCTCAAAACAGCAAAATAGGACATTACCCAACCATTGCCTCCACGGTACGCGCGCGGGCCGCGCGTCCGTGAGGCACATTGTCGGCAACCACACCTTGTGCGATAGCCCCGCCCGTTTTGGCGCGGTAGGGTTGCGTGTGGTGCTGCGAGGCGCCGGCAGGTCCGGGTCAAAAGGGGGCGGCCCGACGCGCTGGGGTACTTTCCGCTAAACTCCCGGGTGTGAGGAGTGTGGGGGCGAAAAAGCGCGTCGGGCCGCCAAGGTTGTCACGTTATAATTCGGTTGTGTGCCGGCCGCCGGTGGTCCGTGTCTCGGTGGAGGTGTCCACCTTGATGCTCTTCTGCATTTCGGCGATCCGGTCGCGGATCTTCTCCGGGAGCGCCTTGAGCTGCGCCTCGGTATTGATCGGCTTTTCGTTCACGAGCACCTTGCCCTTTTCCTCGGCGCGTACGGTCTTTTGTCCGTCGCGCTCGGTGATCGTCACGGTCAGCCCGTCGCGCGATTCGGTGATGACGCTGGAGCTGTGGGACTCTGCGTGCGTTTCGGCCTGGGGCCCGCGGTCCCGGCGCGGCGACTGCGGTGTCAGGTTGGCGTCGCCGTTCTGGTTCTGCCACTGGCGGTGCCATTGCTGCAGCATGCGGTTCGGATCCGCACCGGGGGGCATACCCGGGCCGTACATGCCGCCTCCGCCAAAACCGCGCAGCGGCTGGGCGAGCTTGCGGGCGTCGGTTTCGCCGAGGGTCACCTTGAGGACCTCCTCCTTGCCCTTGCGGAGGGCCGTCAACTTGACCGTGTCGCCGGGTTTATGGCTGCGGACCAGCACGGCGAGCTGCTCGGGACTGGTCAGGATCTGGTCATCGAGTTTTTGCAGGATGTCGTGCTCCGTGAGCTTGCCCTTGACCACGCCATCCTCCGCGACTTCCATGACAGCCAGGCCGACGCCTTCGGGCAGGTTGAGCTGATACGCAGCGACGGGTTCCACCGGGAGGGTGGCGACGCCGAGATAGGCGATCTTTTCTGCACGGGCCGGGCCGGCCACGAGCGCCAGCGCGCCCACCAACAATAAGATCTTTTTCATGGCTCTGTTTCCTTTCGCGTGCATTCAGAACTGTTCGACCGCGTGCCGCGCAAAGTGTTCAAAATATTTCTCCCGCGCCCCTGCGCTTGATTGCCATGCGGCGCTGGAGTAGCCTTGGGCCGCGTTTTTTGAGGGTTTCCTGATGAAAAAGAAAAAACCGGCGCACTGCCTCGCCTCGGACATGGAATACAGCCTGTGCCGGACGGCACGCGCCTTGGTACCGCTCTACACGGTGCGCGGCGACAGCCCGGAAAGCCTTCTGGGCGACTATCCCAATCCGGGGCCGATCATCGAGGCGTTGAAGCTGCTGATTGATGCGATGTTTCCCGGCAAGATGTCGGAGGGTCCGGTGGCCGCGGACGAGCTGGGCGTCTTCCTCACCCGGCGCCTGAGCGAAGCCTGGCGGCCGTTGCTTTCGCAAATCGAGCGGGCGCTGCCGTTCCGCTGGCAGGGCGCGGCGGCGCGGACCGAGCGGAAACGCCTCCGGCGCCCGGTGAACACCCGCGCGGCCGCCATCCGCGTGATGAGCGCCTTCTATGACCGGCTGGCCCACATCCGGAAAATGTTGATCGAGGATGTGCGCGCCGCCTATGAGGGCGACCCGGCCGCGCTGACCTTTGCCGAGGTGCAGCTTGCCTATCCGGGCCTGCTCGCGATCGTGTCGCACCGGCTCGCGCACGAGCTTTACCGCCTCGAGGTACCCATTGTGCCGCGCATCATGAGCGAGTGGACCCATGCCCAGACGGGTATTGATATCAACCCGGGCGCCCAGATCGGCCACGGCTTCTTCATCGACCACGGCACCGGCGTCGTCATCGGCGAAACGGCACGGATCGGCAACCGCGTGAAGCTCTACCAGGGCGTCACGCTCGGCGCGAAGAGCTTCCCGCTGGATAAGCACGGCCACCCGGTCAAGCACGTCCAGCGGCATCCGACGGTTGAGGACAACGTGGTGATCTATTCCAACGCCTCCATACTCGGCGGCGACACGGTCATTGGCCGCAACTCAACCGTCGGCGGCAATGTTTTCCTGACGGAAAGCGTGCCGCCCAACAGCCTCGTCACCGGCAAACACCCGGAATTGAAAGTAAAGACCCGGGCGGGAGAATAGGCCGGCGGCCTTGCCATGAGACCCCTCGTGCTGATGATGGCAGGCTGGGCCCACCCGGCGGAGGCGCTGCAGCCGCTCGCCGCGGCCCTCGCCGAATTTGCCACGCCGCGCCTCGTGGCGGCGGACGAAGCGCTCCCCCAGCTGGCCGGACCGGCGTTTCTGTTTGGCTGGAGCCTCGGCGGCCTGCGCGCCCTCCAGGCCGCGCTCCAAAGCCCGGACCGATGGCCCGGCCTGATCCTCGTCGGCACGACGGCGCGTTTCTGCGCCGCGCCGGACTTTCTGCACGGGGTGGATGCCGCACGTCTTCGGGCGATGAAGGCCGCGCTGCGGAAGGCGCCGGAGCCCGTGCTGCGCCAGTTCTTCGACGACGTGGCCGCGCCGGCCGGGCTCACGCCGGCCGAACGGGATGAAAAAGTGCACGCGGCGCTGGCCCAGGGCGTGGACCAACTGGTCGCCGGGCTCGACGCGCTGCAGGCCACCGACCTGCGTGCGCGCCTCGCCGGCCACACCACGCCGGCGCTGGTGGTGCACGGCCGCGCGGACCGCGTCATTCCGTGCGCCGCCGGGGAAGAGCTCGCGGGGCGCTTCGTGTTCAGCCGGTTTGCCGGCTTCGACGGCGTCGGCCATGACCTGCCCCTGCGCGCGCCGGAGCAGCTCGCGGCGGAGATCAAATTTTTTCTGGAGACGTTTTGATGACGACCAAATTGCAGCGCACCGTCGGCAAGCGGTTCGATGCCGCCGCGGCCACCTACGACAAGCATGCCGCCATCCAGTGGTCGGTCGCGCGCCGGCTGCTCTGGGAAATCGAAAAAGGCCCGGCCCCCAAGCGCATCCTGGAGATCGGCTGCGGCACCGGCCTGCTGACCGAGCAGCTGCGCGAGCGCTTCCCGCGCGCCGAGGTCCATGCCCTGGACATCTCGCCGGCGATGGTCGCCCATGCCCGTGCCCGCTGGCGCGGCGCCGTGCGCGTCCGCTGGCACGTGGCCGATGTCCGCCGCTACCAGCCGGCCGGTCACTTTGACCTGATCGTCAGCAGTTGCGCGCTCCACTGGGTGGAGCCGCTGGCGCCGGTCTTCCGCAAGACCATGCGCTGGCTGACGCCCCACGGCCGGTTCTTCGCCGCCATCATGCTGCGGGGCACGCTCGCCGAGCTGCATGCCGCGCGCCGCCGCGTTGCGCCGGGGAAGCCGGTGCTGCACGCGCTGCCTTCGTTCCCGACCATCGCCGCCCTCGCGCGCCGCGCCGGGTTCGCCACCCTGACCGCGCGCCGCCACAAGGCCCTGATTGCGCTGCCCTCGGCCCGCGCGCTGCTCACGATGCTGCACGAGCAGGGCCTGACCGGCGGCCCCATCGCCGGCAGCGGCCGCCCGCTGACGCGCAGCGAGCTGCAGCAGCTCGTGACCGACTACGAAAAGAAGTTCCCTGCCCGCGGCGGCGGCGTGCGCGCCACCTTCCGCGTGGCCTATCTCGCGGCGCAAAAAGCGTGAGTGAATCGTAATCCTAATCCTAACTCTTAATCGTAATCTTCCGGCACACCGCAGATGAAGCTTATGAGCAAGAGTAGGAGTACGATTAAGATTAGGAGCCAGAAGATGAACAGTAGCGGCCTTTTCATCACGGGCACGGATACCGGCGTCGGCAAGACGGCGGTCACCACCGCGCTGCTGGCCCTGCTGCGTGCGCGCGGCGTGGATGCCGTGCCTATGAAACCGATCCAGACCGGCTGCCTCAAGCGCGGCGGCGAGGTCGTCGCCCCCGATTTGGACCATTGTCTGCGCTCGATCCGCTTCACGCCTACCGTCGCGGAAGCCGAGTGGATGTGCCCCTACCGGTTCGTCCCCGCCTGCTCGCCGCACCTCGCGGCGCGGATCGCGCGCCGTCCGATCCAGCTGCGCCGCATCCGGGCGGCGTTCCGCCAGCTTGCGGCGCGCCACGACTTCGTGCTCGTCGAGGGCGCCGGCGGCGTCCTCGTGCCGCTCGACGAACGCCGCACGATGGTGGATCTGATGCGCACGCTCGGCCTGCCCGTGCTCGTCGTCGCGCGGCCAGGGCTCGGCACGCTGAACCACACGCTGCTCACGCTCGCCGCGCTACGCGCCGCCGGGCTGACCATCGCCGGCGTCGTGGTGGTGGCCACAGAGCGCGGCCGGCGCGGCCGCATTGAGCGCGACAACCTCGCCAGCATCGCCCGGCTGGGACGCGTGCCGGTGCTCGGCCGCCTGCCGTTCATCGCCGCGAAGAAGGATTTCCGCGCCACCGCCGAGCGGTTTTCCAGGGATTGGAAACTGCAACCCCCTGTTTTTCCAACCCTTGGAAGGACCCGCGTCACCCTTGCCCAAGCCTTGGCAAATGCCCGCGCCTGACTCCAGCGTCCCGGAGCTCGTCGCGGAAATCCGCGCTGACATCGCGCGGGCCGGCGGGCACATCACCTTTGCGCGGTTCATGGAGCTGGCGCTCTACCAGCCGCAGTTCGGCTATTACACCGGCGGCGCCGCGCGCATCGGCCGGCACGGCGACTTCTTCACCAGCGTCAGCGTCGGGCCGCTGTTCGGCCGGATCCTCGCGGGGTTTTTCCGGAAGCTGCGCGCGGCCTCCGGCGCGGCGGATTTCGCCGTGTGGGAATTCGGCGGGCGCGGCGGCGAGTTGCGCGCCGATGCGCTCGCGGTGGCGCCGGACCTGCCGTGGCATATCGTCGAGGCCGGCGCGCCGCTGCCCGGCGCCATGACCGGCTGCGTCTTTTCCAACGAGCTGCTCGACGCCCTGCCGGTCCATCGGGTGCAGGTGCAGGGCGGTGCGTGGCGGGAAGTTTTTGTGGCGGCCACCGCGGCCGGTTTCGCCGAGGAACTGGCCCCGCTCTCCGATCCGCGGCTGGCGGAGGCGCTTGCGGATTTGCCGGTCGCCCAGATGGAGGGCTACCGCACGGAAATCAACCTGCGCGCGCAGGAGTGGCTGGCGCAGGTCGCCGCGCGGCTGCGCCGCGGCTGGGTGCTAACGTTCGACTATGGCCTTGCGCGGGACGAGTATTTTGCGCCGCACCGGCGCGCGGGCCATCTGCAGTGCTACCGGCGCCATGTCCGGCACGGCGACCCCTTCCTCGATATCGGCGCGCAGGACCTCACGGCGCATGTGGATTTTTCGGCGCTCATGGCCTGCGGCCGCGCACAGGGGCTGGAAACGGTGCGGTTCTGCGCGCAGGGTGAATTTCTGCTGGACGAAGGCGCGGAGGTCGTTCGGGAGATCATCGAACGCGACGCTGGGAAATATTCGCCCGAACGCAACGCCATCCACCAGCTCGTCCATCCTGCGCACATGGGCCGTGCCTTCCAGGTGCTGCTGCAGCGCAAGGGCGGCGAAAGCGCGGCGCTGACCCACTAGCCGGTGTGCCGGCGGGCGCAGGGGCCTGGCGCCCCTGTCTAGGTCCGCGTCAGAACGTGCTGGCCCAGCGCGGCGCGGCGCCGCGGCGCAGCCAGCCGGGCAGGAGGCGGCGGAGGATGTGGGGTTGGAGGCCGGCGCGCGCGAGCTGGCCGAGCGGCGCCCAATAGAACTCGATCTTAGCTTCCACGGACGCCGGAGGGTGTAGGAGGCTGGCGCGCGGCAGCCGGAAGGCGAAGACGAAATTGATTTCCACGATCCGCTGCCCCTTGTGGTCGAAGGCGTGCTGCACCATGCCCAGGAAGTTCCCGATGCGGCAGTTCAGGCCCAGTTCTTCGACGAGCTCGCGGTGCAACGCATCGGGCGCACGTTCTTCGCCCTCGATATGGCCGCCGGGCAGGTAGACATTGCCGCGTTTGCGGTTGCGGCATAGCAGCACGTGGCCGCGGTGTACGCACACGCCGCGGGAGATGATTTCGGGCGCGGGAGGAAGTTTGGTTTTCATGCCGGGTTTGCTTGCTTTCTATTTATCCCTGTTCTGGTGGGCGAAGGGGGACTTGAACCCCCACGGCTTGCGCCACAAGCTCCTAAGGCTTGCGTGTCTGCCATTCCACCATTCGCCCAAACTTGCCCAACGCTCATTAATTTACCGGGGGCAACGCCCCTTCAAGCCTTGGCGCCGACCGTTGTTCCTGAGGCCTCGAAGGGACAACAGCTAAACGGCTGCACCAAAAACGGGCCCAGGTTGTAAGCGGTCTTTCCATAAGCCGCCGCCGGGCGGAGCGCCAGTCCGGCCAGCAGCCCAGGCGGTCCCTCTGCACCGCAGCGGGCGGCATAGTCGCAAATTTTTTTTCACCTTGGAAGGCGCAACTGTACAGGGCCGGGAACGGGCTGCATGACGGCGGCATGTGCTTCACCGCCACCGTCCAAGACGATCTGGCTGGGGGAGGTCCATGGCGCGGTTTGCCATACGCGCCGGCCGCCACGCCCCAAGCTAGGATAAAATCCTAATCATTTTTAGGTCCAACACCTGATGTTCTGCAAAGGGTAACCGAGTTTAAACTTCCCCGTTATGGTCGGCAGTGGAGAGTTTATGTGGCGCAACCTCATGGTCTGTGCAGCGGGCGTGGCGGTTTGCTTGGCGCACGTGGCCGGCAGGGCGGGCTTGGTCGCCCAGTCCGGTGTGACGACCAATGCCGTCAACATCAGTTGCCTCCGTGCCCTGGCCGAGCAGGGCGATCCCGAAGCTCAGAACAGCTTGGGCTGTTGTTGTCTGACCGGTAAAGGCTTGAGCATAAACGCGGCGGCAGGCATCCAGTGGCTGCGTAAAGCCGCGGAAAAGGGACATGCGGATGCCTGTCACAATATGGGCGTGTGTTATTACACCGGCAGAGGAGTTGCCGAGAACAAGCGAGAAGCCCTCCAGTGGTATCGCAAAGCCGCGGAGCGGGGCCAGCCCGTCGCGCAGTATCAGCTGAGCTGGTGCTACCTCGCCGGCGAGGGGGTGAAAAAGGACAAGACCGCCGCCGTCGCGTGGTGCCGTAAAGCGGCCCAGCAGGGCTTGGCCGAGGCCCAGTTCAACCTGGGCATGTGCTACTTCACCGGCGAGGGGGTGAAAACGGACAAGGCCGCCGCCTTCGCGTGGTTCCAGCAGGCGGCGCAACAAGGCCATGCCGAGGCCCAGTTCAAGCTGGGCGTGTGCTATGGCCAAGGCGATGGCGTGACAAGAGATGTGGTTGCGGCCTACAAATGGTTATCCATCGCGGGGGGGGGCGGAAGCGCGGAGTGTACGAAGCTGGCCGAGCAAATGACCGCCATGCAAAGGGCTGACGCACAAGCGCAGGCGCAGCAATGGCGGCCAGAAAAAAAGCCTGTCCACCACGCCGCCGCAGGGCCGGGGCCTGCGGCCCGATAGGCCGCACGCCCAGCAGGCTGCGCGGGGCGTCCACCCTGCCTGACCGCCGCGCGGTCGAGCCGCCTTGAGTGAGATTAGGACCAAGTCCTACTCATCAATAGGATGAACGTCCTATATGTTTCCAGCCTTGGCCGATGATACTCGCTTACGGGCTTTCAGCGCTGCAGTTAGAACGGTTCAGAGGCACACGGCGTGATCTCATTTTTTAAAAAACTAGTGCTGTTGGTCACGCCGGTCGCGGCTGGCGGACTAGCCGGCATGTGGGCCATCCCATCCGATGTAGCCGGACGGATCACGTCCCCTGAGGGCATCTATTACATCCTCGGCGGTATGGTCGGGGGCTTCTTCCTCGGCTCTTTGTTTGCGCTGCTATGCGATTGATGGACCGCAGCCCTGCCTGGCCGCGCGGCCCTGCCGACTTCATGTTTCTGACGGGTGACACCGGGACTGGCGTGTCGACCGGTCCCACGCAGGCATGCGCCGGGGCTGGCGGCAAGAGAAAGTGGCCGGGGTCCCTAATGCGCATCAGTCGGCGCACCAGCATTCGACACGTGTTGCGCGCGCAATGGCCGCGCCGGCGGGGATCGTCAGCGGGGCCGTGGCCAGGCGTGCGATCATCGGCTGTTTTTCCGCGCCGGCGGTGACGAAAATCAAGCGGGTGAACTTCGCCAGCAACTCCGCCGAGAGCGAGATACGTTGCGGCCCGCTCGGGCGCAGCACGGCCAGCGTGAGCACGCCGCGGCTGCGCTCCACATCGTCCAGGGTGAAAAGGGAAGCCGTGTGCCCATCGCTGCCCAGGCCGAGGATGCCGAGCGGCAGCGTACCGCCGCGTTTGAGAAAAGCGGCGAGTTGCGCATTCCAGTCGCGCACGGCCTCGGCGGCCGGCAGCTCCGGGTTCGGAAAGAGCGTGCGCTCCGGCGGCAGCTGCAGCGCCTGCACCAGCCCGGCGAGCTGGCCTGCGTTGCTCTCCGGCGAAGTCACCGGCACGAGGCGTTCGTCGCTCACGCAGAGATGCAGGTTGGGATCGGCGGCGCGCCCGCGCGCGGCAAGCTCCGCGTAGGCGGCGAGCGGCGTGCGTCCGCCGGCCAGCATGACGAGGCGCGGCGCAGCCGAGCCGCGCCCAAATTCCGCTGCGAGCAAATCAACCAGCGCGTCCGTGAGTTTCTCCGCCGAGGGGAAGCGTATAATTTGCATAATGTCCTTGGGCGGCCAGCGGCCGCGCGCCAACATACCCGCCGCCGGCCGCCTGTCCACTTTTTTCCCGGCCGCTTGGAAAATCTTGCGGCGGGCGGGCCGAACCGTTAGAAATCCCGCCCGTGTCACCGGACTTCCAACTCGTGGATACGCACGTGCACTTCGATGTCTTCCGCATCAAGGACGAAATCGAGGCCGTGCTGGCCCGCGCCCGCGCGGCGGGCGTGCGGCGCCTGGTCGCGATGGGCGGCGCGCCGGAAGGCAACGCGCTGGCGGCGGACTGCGCCGCAAAATATCCGGGGGAGATTTATTTCGCGGCGGGCTTCGACCGTTATCTGGCGACCGAGCCGCGCGAGCTGCCGGCGCTGGAACAGATCCTCGACCGGCCCGGCGCGGTCGCCGTCGGCGAGATCGGCCTCGACTATCACTACAGCCCGGAGACGCGCGACGCGCAGCGCGCGCTGTTCGCGGAGATGCTGGCGCTGGCCCGCGCGCGGCGGCTGCCGGTGGTCGTCCACAGCCGCGAGGCCGAGGACGACACCCTCGCGCTGCTCAAGGAGCACGCGGCGGCCTGGCCGGGCGATCCGGCACGGCTGGGCGTGTTGCATTGTTTCACGGGCGGCCCGGATTTTGTGCGGCGTGTTTTGGAGGCGGGCCTGTTCGTCAGCTTCAGCGGCATCACGAGCTTCCGCAATGCCGACAGCATCCGCGAGGCGGCCAGGCTGGTGCCGGCCGACCGGCTGCTGGTCGAGACGGATGCGCCCTATCTCGCGCCGGTGCCGCACCGCGGCGAGCGCAACGAGCCGGCGTTCGTCGCCGACGTGGCGCGCGCGCTGGCGGCGGCGCGCGGCGCAGCCTTGGAAGACGTCGCGCGGCAGACTACAATGAACGCCGAACTTTTGTTCAACATCAGGGGAGCAACATGAAGAAGAGCGGCAAGCAATTCGCGGTGGGCGTGGATTTTGGCGGGACGAGCGTGAAGCTCGCCCTCGTGAACGCGCAGGGCAAGATTGCCGCGCGCGAACAATTTGTGACCGCCGAGGCGTCGGGCCAGGCGGCGTGGCTGGAGGCCGTCGCGGTCTGCATCGCGAACATGCTCAAGGCCTGCGGCCTGAAAAAGTCCGCGCTCGCGGGCGTCGGCGTCGGCGTGCCGGGCTTCGTGGATTTCGAAAAAGGTTTTATCCACGACCTGACGAACGTTCCCGGCTGGACCCATGTCTCGCTGACCGCGCAGATGGAGAAAAAACTGGGCCTGCCGGCCTACGTGGATAACGACGCGAACATGATGGCGTTCGGCGAAATCGTCTTCGGCGGCGGCAAAGAATTCCAGACGGCGGTCTTCATCACGCTCGGCACGGGCGTCGGCGGCGGCATCGTGCTCAAGGGCAAGGTCTATCGCGGCGCCTACTCGATGGCCGGCGAGCTCGGCCACATTTCTATCGAGCGCAACGGCGTCGTTTCGCCGCAGGGCCGCGGCGGGCTGGAGCAGTACATCGGCAACCAGCGCATCATCGAACACACCGTGCGCCTGCTGAAGGCCGGCCACAAATCGTCGCTCACCAAACTTTGCCAAGGCGACTACGCGCTGATCACGCCGAAGCTGATCGCCAAGGCGGCGCACGCCGGCGACAAGTTCTCGTTGGAGGTCTTCGACTATGTGGCGGACTGCCTGGCCACGGCGCTCGCGTCGGTGACCTATCTGCTGCAGCCGGAGGCGTTCATCATCGGCGGCGGCGTCGCGGCCAGCGGGAAAATCCTGTTCGATCCGCTCCGTCAACATCTCGCGGCACGCCTGAGCCCGCACTTCTTCAAGCGCATCAAGGTGCTCCCGGCGAAGCTCGGCAACGACGCCGGCGCCGTCGGCTGCGCCGCGCTGGCGCTGGCCTCGCAATGAAGCAAAGCCGCAAGATCGGGCTGGCCTTGGGCGGCGGCGCGGCGCGCGGCTGGGCGCACATCGGCGTGCTGCGTGCGCTGGAGGAACTGAAGATCCCCGTCGCCGCCATCGCCGGCACGAGCATGGGCGCGCTGGTCGGTGTCTTCGCAGCGAACGACCAGGTCGAAACCGTCGAGCTGGTGGCGCTGGGCCTGGCCGCGCGCGACGTGGCCCGCACTTTTCTGGACATCACCCTCCCGCGCGCTGGCCTGGTCGAGGGCCGCAAGATTTCCCGGCTGATCCAGGAGCATCTCGACGTGCCGCGGTTCGACCTGTTGCGCCGGCCGTTCCGCGCCGTGGCCACCGACCTGCTGACCGGCACGGAAGTGATCCTGGATTCCGGCGACGTGGTCGAGGCGGTGCGCGCCAGCATCGCCATCCCCGGCATCTTCACGCCGGTGCCGCGCAACGGGATGTTGCTCGCCGATGGCGGCCTGGTCAACCCGGTGCCGGTCAGCGTTGCGCGGGCGCTCGGCGTGGAGGCGGTGATCGCCGTGGACCTCAATTGCTTCGCCGGCCCCGCCGCGCATGGCAACCAGTGGTCCGACACGTTGCAGCAGCGCCTGAAAAAATCGGCCGCGTCCCGCTGGGCGCCGGTGAAACGCTGGCTGGAGGAAGCGCCGCAGCCCAATATTTTTGACGTGATGGGCCATTCCATCCGCATCATCGAGCAGCAGATCGCCGCGATCCGGCTGCGCACCGAACCGGCGGACGTGCTGATCCGCCCCGACGTGGGCGCGGTGGGCATCATGGAGTTTCACCACGCGGCGCCCGCCATCGAAGCCGGCTATCTGGCCACCATGCAGCAACGTGACGCGCTGCTGGCCCTGGTTTAGGCGGGGGTCAATTTGGCGGCGATGCCGGCGCCGCTCAGCCCTTGAACCAGCACGCGCTTGTTCCGTCCTGTTGCGCCGGCGAGCAACTGGATTTTTCCGGCGTGAAGGTCGAGCGCGTCCGCGAGGAAGCGGACCAGTTCCGTGTTCGCCTTGCCCTCGACCGGCGGCGCGGCGAGCCGGATCTTGAGCGCAGCGCCCAGCAGGCCTTGCACCACGCTGCGCGGCGCGCGCGGGACCACCCGCACGTTCACCACCACGCCCTCCGCCGTTTCGCGCCACCAGTTCATGCCCGGATGGTCAGGACTCCCGCGCGCCGCGTCAAGCCGCGAGTGCAGTTTCCAAACCCGTGGGACCGGGACCGGCGTGTTTTTCCAAGGCTTGGAAAAACCATGGGCCGGGTTTCCAACCCTTGGAAAACCCGGCCGCCACGCGTATCCTGCGGCCCATGAAAAACCTTTTCGCGTGTGTGTGTGGCCTGGCGGTGACGGCGTGGGCGGCGGATTTGCCGGAGCCGGTCGTGCCGGCGGGCTTGGGCGTCAATATTCACTTCACCAAGGGCCGCGGGCAGGACCTCGACCTGATCGCCGCCGGCGGCTTCAAGTTCATCCGCATGGATTTTACCTGGGGCGGAACGGAGCGCAAAAAGGGCGCGTACGACTGGTCGGCCTATGACGAATTGACGGCAAACCTCGAGCAGCGCGGGCTGCGTGCCATCTACATCCTCGACTATTCGAACGGGCTCTATGAGGAAACGACGAGCGTCACCAACAAGCACACGCATCGCGTCGAGCGCGCGGTCTGCTCGCCACAACACGCGGAGAGCGTGGCGGCGTTCGCGCGCTGGGCCGGCGCGGCGGCGGCGCATTTCCGCGGGCGCCGCATCGTCTGGGAAATCTGGAATGAGCCGAACATCAGCTTCTGGAAACCCAGGCCCGATGTGGAGCAGTACACCGCGCTGGCGCTCGCCACGGTCCGGGCCGTGCGCGCCGCCGATCCGCAGGCGACGATCATTGCGCCGGGCTCCTCCGGATTTCCGTGGCCGTTCTTCGAGACGCTGTTCGCCTCCGGCATCCTGAGGGACCTCGACGCCGTCAGCGTCCATCCCTACCGCGGTACCCCGCCGGAGACCGCCGCGGGCGACTACCAGAAGCTGCGCGCGCTGCTCGCGCGCCATGCGCCGGCGGACAAGAAAAACATGCCGATCATCAGCGGCGAGTGGGGCTATGCGACGCAGCACAAGGGCACGCCGCTCGCGCTGCAAGGCGCATATCTGCCGCGGCAGCAGCTCGCCAACCTGCTCGCCGGCGTGCCGCTTTCGATCTGGTACGACTGGAAGAACGACGGCTCCGACACGAACTACAACGAGCACAACTTCGGCACGGTGACGACGCAGCTGCAGCCGAAGCCGAGCTACCTCGCGGCGCAGGCGCTCGCGCGCGAGCTCACCGGCTACCGCGTCGCGCGCCGGCTGGAAGCAGCCGACACGAACGATTGGATCTTGCTCTGCACGCAGGCCGATGGCGCACAGAAACTCGCCGCGTGGACGCTCGCTCCGCCGCACGGCATAACGCTTGCGCTGACGGACAAACCGCTGGCGCTGGAGCTGGCGGCCGCGCCGACCTATATCGCCGTCACGCCGCCCGATCCGCGGCTCGCGCTCGCGGCGGCGTGGCAGGCGCTGCCGCAAAACGAGGCGCCGCTCAGCGCCGCCGGCGACGGTCGCGCGGTCATCAAGATTCAAGCGCACAATCCGCTCGCCATGCCGGTGACGGCGCGTTTTGGCGCGGAAGGTTTCGATTCCGGCAAGGCGGAGTTGACGCTCCAGCTCCCCGCTCACGGCCAGGCCAGCGGCGAGGTGGCCGGAAATTTCCAGCGTCGCGATCGCGAGACGCTGCCGGTCGTGGTGCGCGCGCTGTTCCAGCTCAAGGATGAAACCGCCGAGGCGGCCGCCGCCAGGCCGGTGATCCAGCGCGTGAACTTCCTGCGCGCCGATCCGCTGCATCTCGCGCTCATGCCGGTCGCGGGCGGGCTGTGCGCCCTGATCGAGAACCCCGGGCTGACCGCGTTCACCGGCCACCTGCAGGTGGGCGAGGGCAAGGCTGCCGTGACGTTGGCGGCGGGGGCCAAGCAGACGACCCTCGCGGTGCCGAAAAGCACGGCGACGAAGGCGCAGCTGACCGATGAGCGCGGCCGGCTGGTGGCGGAAATTGATCTGCCGCGCATGATCCCGCAGGAAATTCCCGCCTTTCGCGCCGCGCTCGATGGGGATAAAAACATAGCTGCGCAGGCCGCCGTGACGAGCGTCGCCGCTCCGGGGCCGGATGCGCCGTGCGCGAATGCGTTCAAGCTCGCGTATGAGTTCGAGCCCGGCTGGCGCTTCGTGCGCTGCGTGCCGGACGTGAAGCCGGCGGCGGCCATCGCGGGCCGGCCACAGGCGTTCGGCCTCTGGGTCTTTGGCGACAAATCGGGCAACCGCCTGAATGCGCGCATCAGGGACGCCGGCGGACAAACCTTCCAGATCGGCGGTCCGGAAATTGACTGGACCGGCTGGCGGTGGGTGACGTTCCCGGTCGGCGAGCTGAAAGGCGCCGGCCACTGGGGCGGCGCCAACGATGGTAAAATTCACGGCACGCTCCACTGGGACTGCCCGTTGCTGCTCGACAGCAACCATCGCCACATCAGCAGCGCGATTTATTTCGCCGGCCTGACGCTGTTGGAGGTTGCCCCATAATCAGGAAATGACGACACCGTGAAACGCTTGGTCATTTGTGGTGGGCTGCTGCTCGGCGTGCTGGCCGGCCGGGCGGCAGACTGGCGCGACAACGGCGAGGCGTTCAAGCTCGATGCGTTTCTCTCACGGAGCGATCTCTGGACGGCGGCGGCCTCGAATCTGGTGCCGGAACTGCGGCCCGGGCGCTTCACGTGGCTCGACGAGGAGAAGACGACGGCGCAGGGCGGCAAGTGGATGCGGCTGAGCTTCCTGAATTTCCCCGCCTGGGAGGCGGTGGTCCGTCTCGACAGCAACCGGATCCAGCGCGTCGAGCTGTCGTTTTATAATCGCGGCGACGCGGGCGACCTGGGCGCCGCGGAGTTCAACAGCCTGCTGAACAAGGTGGTCGCGGCGCTCTCCAACTGGACGGCCACGGCGGGCGTCGCGCTGCCGGACCTCGCGGGCGCCGCGCGCACCAAGGTGCAGCGCGCCGCCTGGTCGCGGCCGCCCACGCGGATGGAGCTGGAATGGAGCAGCTCCCCGCCACACACCGAAGCCGGCAAGCAGCTGCTCTATCGCTCGGAATTCATCCGCCTCAAACTGCTGTCCGCCACCGCGCCCACCAACGCCGCGCCGGCGAAACTCGTCACGCCGCAGACGATCTTCGCATTGCGCAAGCGCGTGCAAACGCTCGACGATGGCGACGTGCTTATCCCCGACGTGCCGATGGTGGACCAGGGTTTCAAGGGCTACTGCGCCGCCGCGGTTATCGCGCGCCTGATGCGCTACTACGGCAAGGATTTCGACCAGCACGATGCCGCGCAGCTTGCCGGCAGCACCGCGCAGGAGGGCACCAAGAGCCTGGGCATGCGGGACGCGCTCAAGCGCCTCGCCCAGCAGAACGGCCTGCACTTCCAGACCGCGCAGGAAGCCGACCTCCAGCGCCTCGTCACCGACTACAACCTGGCCGCCGTGCTGGCGCGCAAGCCCAAGGTCGCGCTGTCGCACAACCTGGAGGCGCTGTTGAGCAGCATGTCGATGGACCAGCTGCTGCAGGTCCGCGGCAAGAAACCCGCCGCCGCCATGGCCTTCAAGAGCGAAATCAGCAAGAACATCGCCACGGGCGTGCCGGTGGTCTGGTTCGTCTACCTGGGCCTGTTCCCGGAGCCCCATATGTGGCCGATGCGCGGCGGGCATGTGCGGCTGATCATCGGCTTCAACAAGCAGACCGGCGACATCCTCTACACCGACACCTGGGGCCGCGGCCATGAGCTCAAGCGCATGAGCCTCGAGGAGGCCGTGACCATCACCCTCGGCCTCTACATCGTCAAACCCAACAACACGTGACCCGCCGGGAAGGCGCTGCGCGCCTCCCGCGGCCGGCAGCCATAGCCAAGCCCGGGGAAAAACGGCGCGGCGCCTTGCCCGGCCCGGGAAACCGCGTATAGTCCGCGCGTGCCGACGAGCGACAAAATTCAGAAGCGGCTGCAGGAGCTGCCGGACAAGCCGGGCGTGTACATCATGCGCGACCGGCGCGGCAAGATCATCTACGTGGGCAAGGCCCTGAGCCTGCGCGACCGCGTCCGGTCCTACTTCCGCCAGAGCACGTTGCGCAGCGCCGACCCGAAGACGCGCAGCCTCGTCAACACGGTCGACGATTTCGAGACGCTCGTCTGCCGCACCGAGGCCGAGGCGACGCTGACCGAGGGCCGCCTGATCAAGGACTACCGCCCGCGGTTCAACGTCCTGCTCAAGGACGACAAGCGCTTCCTGGTGCTGCGGGTCAACCGCCGCGAGGAGCTGCCGCGGTTCGACGCGGTCCGCCTGCAGAAGGAGGACGGCGCGGACTATTTCGGGCCCTACGTCTCGAGCGCGGCGGCGTGGGCGGCGCTGGAGTTCATCGAGCGCCGCTACGGGCTGCGGGCCTGCCGCCCCCCGCTGCCGGGGCTGGAGGACCACAAGCACTGCCTCAAGGATGTCCTGCGCCATTGCAGCGCACCGTGCATCGGCAAGACGACCCCGGAGCTGTACCGCGGGCGGGTGGACGAGGCGTGCGCGTTCCTGCGCGGCGAGCGGCCGGAAATTTTGAAGGAGATCGAGGCCGCGATGCTCAAGGAGGCCGCCGCGCACAAGTTCGAGAAGGCCGCCGCGCTGCGCGATTCGCTCCTGCTGCTGCGCCGCGCCATCAAGGAGCGCGCGCTCGGCACGCGGTCGCTCTCGATGAAGAACGAGGACGCCGCCGCCGGCGTCGCCGAGCTGCAGCAGATCCTCGCCCTGCCCCGGCCGCCGCAGGTCATCGAGGCCTACGACATCTCCAACATCGCCGGCACGCTCGCGGTCGGCAGCCTCGTCTGCGCCGTCGCCGGCGTGCCGCACAAGCAGCGCTACCGCCGCTTCCGCATCCGCACGGTCGAGGGCAGCGACGATCCCGCGATGATGGCGGAGATGATCCGGCGCCGGTTCGCGCGCTTGATCGCCGAAAAGGGCGGGCGGCCCGACCTCGTCCTCGTGGATGGCGGGCTGACGCAGCTGCGCGCCGCGCGCCGCGAGCTCGACGGCCTCGGCCTGCGCGACCTGCCGGTGGCCGGTCTGGCGAAGAAGTTCGAGGAAATCTATTTCGAGGGCGAGGCCACGCGCCTGTGCGCCGAGCCCGTGATCCGCCTGCCGGAAAATTCCCGCGCGCTGCACGTCCTCCAGCGCATCCGCGACGAGGCCCACCGCTTCGCGCTCGACTACCACCACGCGCTGCGCCGCCGCAAGATCATGGAGTCGCAGCTCGACGACATCGAGGGCGTCGGCACGCGGCGGAAGGAAGACCTGCTCAAGCATTTCGGCTCGATCGCGCGCCTGCGCCGTGCCAGCGTCGAGCAGCTCGCCGCCGCCCCCGGCGTCGGGCCCGAGCTGGCGCAGAAGATCCACCATTTGCTGAACGTGAAGGAAATGGCGCACCAGGGAGACGACGAACATGCCCTTGATCCAGATTAAAACGAACGTGATGCTGCCGGAGAAGCAGCGCGAAGCGCGGCTGGCGCCGCTGAGCCGCCTGCTGGCGGACAACACCGGCAAGCCGGAAGCCTATTGCATGGTGGCCTATGAACACGCGGCGATGCTGTTCGCCGGCGACACCGGGGCCGCGGCCTTCGTGGACGTGCGCGGCATCGGCGGCTTGACCCGCGAGGTGAACGCGAAGCTCGCCGCCGCCCTTGCCGCGGAGCTGAAAAAAGCGCTCGGCGTCACGCCCGAGCGGCTCTACATCACCTTCACCGAAATCGCCGCCAGCAACTGGGGCTGGAACGGCAAGCTGTTCGGCTGATGAACGCGCTGACTTTCCCGGATAGCTGTCGTTTGTGCGACGCACGCACGTCTGTCATGCTCCGCCTGCCGGTTTTCTTTGTCGCCGGAGTGCGTGACGCAGATAACTCTACGTTCGATGTATCTATGCCGGTGCCCTGTCCAGACCATCCGGGTTTTGTTGGGCAACGAAAAAGGGGCGGTGCTTAGCCGGGGACGCGCGGGAGGTTGGCGCCAAGGAAGCCTAGCGCACGCGGGCCGAAGATCAATAGGCCGATGACCACGGCGCCGAGCGCGGCCAGCAGTACCGCTCCCGCGGCAACATCCTTGGCCTTGCCGATCAGCGGGTGAAAGGCCGGGTTGGTCGCGTCGGCCAAAAGCTCCAGCGCGGTGTTCAAGCCTTCCGCCATCCACACCGCCATGACCGCCAGCACGAGGGCGCACCATTCGCCGGGCGCGAGATGACACGCGCAACCGACCCCGCACACGAGCGCAGTGGCGGCGGCGTGCAGCCAGGCGTTCGGCTGTGTTGCCAACAGGTACCCGAGGCCGCGGCCGGCGCAGCGCAGACTGCGCAGGCGCCCGGCAGCACTGCATTTCCTGTTCACCCGCGCCCGCCGGCCGCGGCGGTATTCCAAGGCTTGGAAACGGGCAACGCTGTTTTTTCCAAGGCTTGGAAAAACGGGCGGCTGCGTGTGCCCCCTCGACCGCGCCCGGGGCCGGCAACCCCTGGCAAACGGCGCGGGGCGGGCGCGTCGGCCAGCAGGGACAGGCCGCGCGCGGCGGCTTCGCGCAGGACGCCGAGCAGGGCGACGAAGTGCGGCACGGCGGCGGCGCGGGCCGGCGGGCGGTGGACGTCAGTTTTCATGATGTGGCTCCGGTTCGGTTTATCGAGCAACGGCAAATAGCTTTGCCATACAAAGTAAATCAGACCGGGCGGCCTGCCCAAACGTTCAATCGCCTCCACCGGACCAACGAAAACGCGCTTGCAAGGGTGCCCTCGCCCGCGTTCTCGTCCGCGATAGAGGCTGTTGCTTCAGCTCGAGGACGAAGGACGAGCACGAGGCGGAACTGTCGGAGCTTCAAAAAAGGCCCTCAGCCCTCTCCAGCGTCCTGCCACCGCGTCCTCGCGGGGTCATTTTCGTCCATGGGCCGGCTGCGGGCGTGCATGGACGCAGCGGCGGCGGCGTTCTAGGCTGGGTGCGGTTGCGAAAACCGTGGCCAAAGGAAGCTGACCATGCTGCACGATCCCAGTCACCAGACGCCGCCGCCGCAGGCGGTCGAGGTCCGGCTCGGCGCCGCCGATCGCGAGGTGCTGCGCCGGCTCGCCGGCGAACTGGCCGCCATCGCCGCGCTGCCGGTCCACGCGGAGAAGGCGCGGCTCTGGCAGCAGCTCAACGATCTCGAAGCCGTCCGCCCGCTGGTCTGGATCAACGAGATTTGCTGGCACGAGATGGACGTGGATGGCGAGCTGGCGCTGCGTTGCGCGCACCCGTGGGCGCGCGACCAGGAGCGCGAGCTGCGGCGCACCCTCTACCAGTGGCGCCACCTGCCCGGCGACATGGTCGTCAGCGACCACCTCGCCAGCCCGCTGCTGTTCCACAGCACGGACTTCGGGATCATGGAGGACGTGGACATCGTCCGGACCGATGCAAGCAGCGACGTCGTGTCGCGCCATTTCAAGATCCAGATCCGCGACGAGGCCGACCTCGCCAAGATCAAGATGCCGGTGGTCACCCACAACGAGCTGGCGACCGAGCTGCACTACCAGGCGATGTGCGCGACCTACGCCGGGATCATGCCGGTGAAAAAAATCGGGCAGACCCATCTCTGGTTTACGCCGTGGGATTATCTGATCCGCTGGTGGGGCATCGAGGAGGCGATGCTCGACATGCTTGAGCGGCCGGAGCTCGTCCACGCCGCCGTCGAGCGCATGGTGGATGCGTGGCTGATCGAGCTGGACCAGCTCGAGGCGCAAAACCTGCTCGCGCTGGACTGCAACAACACGCGCATCGGCTCCGGCGGCTACGGCTACACCCGCGCCCTGCCCGGCGCGCCCTTCGATCCGGTCCACATCCGGCCGCACAACATGTGGGGCTGCTCCAACGCGCAGATATTTTCGGAAGTCTCGCCGGAGATGCACTGGGAGTTTGCCGTGCAGCACGACCTGCGCTGGCTCAAGCGCTGGGGCCTGACCTACTACGGCTGCTGCGAGCCGCTCTCTGGGAAAATCGAAATCCTGCGGCGCATCCCCAACCTGCGGAAGATCTCCGTCAGCCCGTGGTGCAAAACCGAACAGCTCATCGCGCAGGTCGGCGGCGACTGGGTGCTCAGCCGCAAACCTTCGCCCGCCATCCTGGCCGAGGACACCTGGCATCCCGAGCGCGCCCGCGCCGCGCTGGTCGCCTTCATGGAGGCGACCGGCGGCCGCTGCCACGTCGAGCTGATCATGAAGGACATCTCCACCGTGCGCTACCAGCCGCAGCGGCTTTGGGAGTGGGAGAAGATCGCGATGGACGTGGCCGGGCAGTTTGCCCGCTGAGGCGACAGGAGCGGGCCGGGCCCTTCCCGCGCCGCCGGAATTCTTTCCCTGCTTGGTGAACCTTCCTGCCCGCCACAACGTTTATACCCACGTTATGCCGTCGGCTTGGTTTCCTTGGCGGGCTGAGGCGGTCTCCGGTATACGTGTTCATGGGGAGCCAACAACGGGGTGCAAACATGAAGAAGGCAACAGGTACGCAACGGGTGATCGCTGTGGGTTGGGTGTGTTGGGGACTGAGCTTTGGTGCGCAGGCTCAAGCCGTCACCAATAAGACAGAAAATGTGGCGCCGGAAATCGTGGTCAGCGCGACCCGGTCCGCCCGTGAGCTCAATTCCGTACCCAACACCGCCTACTACCTCAATGCCACCGAGGAAGTCGTCCACCAAGCTGTCCGGACCACACCGGACATGCTCGCGGGTATTCCTTCTGCGTTTGTGCAAAAGACGTCCTATGGCCAGGGCTCGCCCTACCTGCGCGGGTTTACGGGCTTCCGCACCCTCTGCCTGGTTGACGGCATCCGGTTGAACAACTCCGTGTTTCGCGATGGCCCCAATCAATACTGGAACACGGTGGACCCGCTTTCGATCCGCGCCTACGAGCTGGTCATGGGCCCCGGGTCGGTGCTGTATGGCAGCGATGCCGTTGGCGGCACGCTCAACGCCCTGCCGGTCCAGCCGCCGGACTATGCTGGCGCGCCCACGTGGGAGCGCCGGCTCTATTACCGCGGGGCCACGGTCGACCGGTCCAACATCGGGCGGCTCCAGCTGGGCGGCCGGCTGGATGAGCACCTCGGCTTTGTGGGCGGTGTCTCGCTGAAGGACTTCGGCGATGTGCGCGGCGGCAAGGCTGTGGGTTTGCAGGAGCATACCGGATACGAGGAACTCGACTGGGATTTGCGCGCGGATTATCACTTCACGAAAGATGCGACGCTGACCCTCGCCCACCAGACCGTCCGCCAAGAGGACACCTGGCGCACCCACCGGACGGTCTACGGCATCACCTGGGACGGGCTCAAGCGGGGCGATGACAAGAGCCTGTCCTATGATCAGCACCGCGACCTGACCTACCTCAAGTTTCAAAGCAAAGATTTAAGCGGCCCGATCGATGGCCTTGAAGCGACGGTTTCGCGCCAGGTGCAGAGCGAGGACATCTATCGCATCAAGAAGGACGACAAGGGCGAACAGCAGGGCTTCGATGTCACCACCTGGGGAGCCACGCTTCAGTTGCAATCCGACACACAGATCGGCGAATGGGTCTATGGCGCCGAATATTATCGCGACAGCGTCGTGTCCTACGGGCGCAAGTATAAAGCCAACGGCCAGCTCGACTCCGTGGAAGTCCAGGGTCCGGTCGCCGACGATGCCGCGTACCACACCCTCGGGGCCTTCGTCGAGGACACCCTCAAGCTTTTCGGCGGGCAGTTGGATGTGGTGCCGGGCGTGCGCTACACCTATGCCAAGGTGGAGGCCAACCGGGTCAAGGAGCCCCTCACCGGCAAGGCCACGAGCACAGAGGGCAACTGGAATGCGGCGGTCGGCTCGCTGCGGCTGCTGCACCCGCTGACGGAGGACCGCAAGCATGTCGTCTTCGTGGGCGTGTCGCAGGGGTTCCGCGCGCCCAACCTCTCCGACCTGACGCGGCTGGACATCGCCCGCAGCACGGAACTGGAGACGCCGGTTTCCGACCTGGACCCGGAACGCTTTGTGTCCTACGAAATCGGCATCAAGTCGCGCGCCGAGCGCCTGACCACGCAGGCGAGCTATTACTACACCACCATCGAGGACATGATCGTGCGCGCACCCACCGGCCGCAAGATCGACGGGCTCGATGAGGTGACCAAGAAAAACTCCGGCCACGGCTTTGTGCAGGGCGTGGAACTCACCGAGACCCTCAAGCTGGGCCGCGAGTGGTCCACCTGGGTTTCTGCGGCCTGGATGGAAGGGCAGGTGGATGCCTATCCGAACTCGACCACCCAGGAGGAACGCGGCTACCTCGGCCGACTGATGCCGCCGACCGCCGAGATCGGCCTGCGCTGGCGGCAGGAGTCCGGCCGGTATTGGGGCGAACTCGTGGGCGACATGGCCGCCAAGGCGGACAAACTGTCGGCCGACGATGCGCGCGACACCCAGCGCATACCGCCCGGCGGCACACCGGGCTACGCCGTTTTTCATGCGCGCGTCGGCACCACCGTGGTCGAGAACCTCGACCTGACGCTGGCGCTGGAAAACATCTTCGACAAGGACTACCGCATCCACGGTTCGGGCGTCAACGAGCCCGGGCGAAATTTGGTGGTTACCGCAGCTTACAGCTTCTGACCGGCCACGCGGGCTTGCTGCCCAAGGACACGGCCTGCCGTGCTGCACGGCAGCGTGGACCTGCGGCTGAAGGTTCAAAGAATATTTGCCGATACGTTCTTTTTCGTGTTGCCGCAGGACAGGCTTGATCGCCATCATCGCCCGATGCCCGAGCCTGTCCAGCCACCCGCCGACCCCGACGATTTTGCGCTCATGGCGCGCGCCGGCGGCGGCGACACCGCCGCGTTCGCGGCGCTGATCCGCCGTCATCAAAACGCGCTGGTAAACTTTTTCCGCCGGCTCGGCGCTAGTAACGAGGCGGAAGACGTGGCGCAGGAGACGTTCCTGCGCGTGTGGCGCTATCGCATGCGCTACCGGCCGACGGCGAAGTTCACGACCTTCCTCTACACGCTCGCGCGCCACGCCTGGGCCGATCACCTGCGCCGCGCGCACAAGCAGGAGCGGGTGGTCGAGCGGGTCGGCGCCGCGGCCGCGCCGCACGACGCGGCCGCGCAGGACACCGCGCGGCACCGGCTCGACGCGCAGGTGGCGCTCGCGGCGCTGCCGGAGAAATTGCGGCTGGTCGTGGTGATGAGCCTCTATCAGGGCCTGAAGTACGAGGAGATCGGCGCGGTGCTGGCGGTGCCGGTCGGCACGGTCAAGTCGCGGATGTTTTTGGCGATGGCCCGCCTGAAGGATGTGTTCGATGTCGAAAAATGAACAGGCTTGTTCGTGGGCGGAAGAGCTGCCGGCGCTCCTGCTGGGCGAGCTGTCGGCGGAACGCGCTGCCGCGGTCGGGCAACACCTCGCCGGCTGCCCCGCATGCGCCGCGCAGCACGCAGCGTTTGGGCGCGTGGTGTTCCGCCTGCGCGCACCGCAAGCGGAGCCACCGGTGCGCGATCTCGCGCTGGTGCTGGCGACGGTGAGCCTCGGCGCCGCATTTTTCTGGAAGGCGCACCGCAGTGCCGCCTTCGATCTCGCGGCCACCCTTCCGCCCTCCGCCATCATCTCTGAACCTTCCACCATCGCTTCCGCTCCGGCCGACCGTGCGGCAGCCGTTGCGCAGGCGCTCGGGTGGCTGGAGCGGACGCAGGAAGCCGACGGCCACTGGGACACCGCGCGCTGGGGTGCGCAGCGGGTGTACTCGGTCGGCCTGACCTCGCTCGCGCTGCTGGCGCTCTCTGCGGACGGCCGCGCGGCGACGGAGCAGCAGCGTGCCGTGCTGGCGCGCGGGTTGGACTGGCTCGCGGCGCAGCAGGAGGCACACGGACGGCTGGGCCCCGAGGGTTCCGCGACGATGTATAACCACAGCATGGCCACGCTCGCCCTGCTCGAGGGCACGGCGCTGGAGACCAACGGAGCGCACCGCGCCGCGTGCCGGCGCGCGCTGGCTTTCATCACCGCCGCGCAGCGCCCGTCCGGCGGCTGGGGCTACTCCCGCGGCCCGGTCGAAAACGTCAATACCTCGATCACGGTCTGGCAGCTGCAGGCGCTGCTGCGCGCCGAGGCGCTCGGCTTCGCGGAGGTGGGCCCGCAGGTGGCCCGCGGCCTCGCATGGCTCGGCGAGCGCGTCAGCGCCGAGGGCCGCGTTGGCTATCGCCGCGCCGACGATTTCCCGAACGGGGCGGAGACCTTGACCGCCGCGGGCGCGCTGTGCCTGCTGCGCTCGGCGGGCGGCGCCCACGACCCGCGTATCGCGAAGATGCTCGCGCTGGTGCGCGGCACGGCGGCGCTGCCGGCGACGCCCGACTATTACCGCTGCTACTTCGTCAGCGCCGCGCTAGCCGCGGCCGGCGGCGGCGCCGACCCGGCGCTGGAGCAGATGCTGGGCGCGGTGCTGGCGCGGCAGACGCGCGACGGCGTCGAGGCCGGCAGCTGGACGCCCGGCGACCGCTGGGGCCGCGCCGGCGGCCGCATCTATGCCACCGCAATGGCCGTCCTCGCCTTGCAGTCCGGCTGAGCCCGCCAATTTTCATACCGGGCCTGGGTCAAAAGTGTTATAACTCCGCCCCATGGTTTCGCCATCCATACCCCGTTGTCGCGCGGCCTATGGCGCGGACCTCGGCCGCCAACGCCTGGTGCTGGTGCGCGCCGAGCGCGGCGGCACCGTCACCACGCTGTGGAATGGCGCCGCCGCCGCCGCGCCCTTGCAGGCCGCGAGTGCCGAGGTCGCCGCCGCCGGTGCCGCCGGCCGCGCGCTGCTGGCGGCCGCGCTGCCCGCCACGGACGCCTTCGCGCGCTGGATCGAGACGCCGCTGGTCGCCGCGGACAAGGCGCAGAAGGTCCTCCCCGCGCTGCTCGACGTGCAGCTGCCGTTCCCGCTCGAAACCTGTCTCTATGCTTTTTCGCAGCTGCGGCCGGGTCCCGCCAAGAATTTTCGCGCGCTGGCCTGCGCCGCGCGCCGCAGCGATATCGAGGCCCGGCTGGCGCAGTTGGGCGCGCTGGGCCTCGATCCCGCCCTGCTGACGCACGAGGGGCTCGTGCTCTGGCGGCAGGCCCAGGCGGAGATTCCGCTGGCGCCCGCCACGTTGCGCGTCGTCGCCTATCTGGGCGACGGGCGCACCACGCTGGCCGTCGGCAGCGGCGCGGGCGGCGGCGAGCTCATCAGCCTCCACGGCATCCGCCTCGGCGCCGATGAGCTGGCGCCGCCCGATGCGCCCGCAGTGCGCCAGTGGGCCAGCCGCGTCAACCAGCTGTTGCGCGCGCTGCCCGCCGGTGCCGAGGGTGAGGCGGTCCAGTGGTTGTGGTGCGGGCCGGGTGCGGAGCTGGCCGCGCCGCTCGAGGCTGCGCTGGCGCAAGGCGACCGCGTCCACTTCAAGTCCCTGGCCGAGCCGGCGCTGTTCCTGGCCCGGGCCCTCGCGCTGGCGGCGCTCGCCGGCGCGGCCGACGGCCAGCTTCGCAGTGGCGACCTGACGCATCCGGCGCTGCTGGCCCACATCGCGACCGGCCACCGTCGCGCGGCGCTCAACTTGCTCCTCGCCGGCGGCGCGCTGCTCGCGCTCGCCTTGGGCTGGCAAGTCTGGCTGCAACGGACCAACGACAGCCTGCAGGCGGAGCTGCTGGCCCGCGCGCAGGAGCTGAGCGGCAAGGCCAACATCCAGTACGGCACGGAAATCGCCACGGTCCAGGCCGCGCTCAAGCAGCGCGCCGCGGAGCTGCAGCCGTTCACCGCGGCGCTCGCGCCGGTGGTCGCGCGCGACCTGGCCGCCATCCTGGCCGCCGCGCGCAAAGACCACGTGACGGTGGAGGCGCTCTCCTACAGCGGCACGTCGCTGATCATCCGCGGCGCCACCGACGACTGGAACCGCTGCGATCCGCTGGCGGCGGAGTTGCGGCTGCTCGGCTTCAGCATCGAGCTGTCCCGCGAGGAGGCCGGCGCGGACGAACTCGTCCGTTTCACGCTGAAGGGGACGCGCCGATGAGCAGCCTGACTCCAACCCGGCTCCGGCTGGGCCTGGCGCTTGCCGTGGCGGCCGCCGGCGGCGTGTGCGCGCTCTACGCGCTCGGCTCGCTGTCCGACGACCTGCGCAAGCTCGAACGCAAGACGGCCGATCTCGCCACGCTGCGCCGGCTTGCCGCCGACCACCGCGGCACCCAGCAGGCCCTCGCGCCGTTCGAGGCGCTCACCACCAAGCAGCCGCCGTCGCTGACCGAGCTGGCGGCGAAGACCTTGCCGGGAATCACGCCCGGTTTCCGCCAGCGCGAGGGCCAGGGCGCGGCGAACGGCTGGCAAGCGCGGCGCGTGGAGGTGAAGGTCGATGCCCCGCCCGCCGCGCTGGGCGCTTTTCTCGCTGCCGCCGGGGCGGCGCGCCCGCCGTGGCGGCTGGTTGAAATCGATCTCGTCGCCGGTGTGCCCGGGCCCGATACGGTCCGCGTAACGCTCCTGCTCGAAGCGCTGGAGAAGAAATAACGCTCGCCGGCCACGTTTCCAAGGGCTTGGAAGAGGCGGCGGTAGGGTTGGGAGGCCTGCGCTGGCAGGCGGGCGGTTGATGGACGCGGAGCTATGACATGCTGTGGCGCTGGTCACAATTGAAGTTCAAGACGAAGCTGAGCCTGTTCGCCCTGGCCATCGTGCTGCTCTCGACGCTCGGCTCGGCCGTCGGCGCGATCTCGCTCAACTTCCGCCAGAACCGGCTCCGCAATGCGGAGCGGCTGCGCATCGCGGTGGCTGCCATCCAGCGGCGCGTGGAACAGGTCGCCACGGAGCTGGACCAGCGCTTTGCCGTGCTGGCGCGTGACGTGCCTTTCAACGATGCGATGCTCTCGGTCGTCACCGACCCGGTTTTACCTTTCCACAAGCTTCCTGCCCTCCGGCAACTCGGGCTGGAACTGGAATGTTTCGCATTTTATTGTCCGCAAAACCGGGCGGGGTCGGCCGTGCTCCAGCTCTACTACGACCATGCCCTCGGCGGCCTGGTACAGGTGCAAGGCAGCCAACACCTGCTCTATCCGGCCGGGGCGGCGGGGGCCAAGCCGCTGGCCGATCCGCACCTGTTTTCTGCGACGCCGGACATGGTGCCGCCCTGTGCGCTCGTCATGCGCAACGGCCAGCTCTACTGGCAGGTGCGCTATGATTTCCGCCGCTGCGAAGGCGCATCGACAGGCCACGACAACTTCCTCCCCGGCGAGCAGCTCGGCACGTTCGTCATGCAGTTGCCCGTGCTAAGGTTCGACTTGGTCAACCTTGGCGAGGAGACCGGCGTAAGCTTCCTGGTCTATGATGCGCTGGGGCGGAAAATCCAAGGCAAGTACGATCTCGACGGCGCCATGACCGGCAGTCACGGCGCCGGCATGGTGCTCAAGGACCGCACGGGCGAAGCGTTCGATGCGCTCGGCCAGTCCATCGAGCACGACGGTCGCCTGGCGGGTTTTGTGCTGGCGACCGTGCCCCACGCCGCCACGGCGCGCCAGAACTGGCGCATGGTGGGGTTGTTGCTCGTGATCGCGGCCGGCGTCAGCGTGCCCATCGTGCTGCTCTCCTGGCGGGTGGTGGCGCATGTCATCCGTCCGGTCCAGGCGCTCACGCGGGCCACCGCGGAGGTCGCCGCCGGCCAGCTCGACGGCCGCATCGAAACCGGCGGCCGGGACGAGATCGGGGCGCTGGCGCGCAGCTTTGATGCGATGCGCGCGGCCGTGCAGGCCCAGATCGCGCAGTCCGCCCGCCTGACGGCTATCATCGAAGGCTCGCCCAGCTTGGTGCTGACCATGGCGCCCGACGGCCAGCTCACCTACCTCAATGCCGCCGGCCGGAAGTTGTTCGGCTGGCCGGCCGCGGTCGAGCTGGCGGGACGGCACCTGGCCGACAGCCTGCCGCCCGACGTGCAGGCGCTCCTGCAGCGGCAGGCGCTCCCGCGGGCGCTCCAGACCGGCCTCTGGCAGGGCGAAGCGCGGCTCCTGGGCGCCGACCACCGCGAAATCCCCGTGCAGCTGACCCTCATGGCCCACCCCGGACCGACAGGGCAGGTGGAGTATTTCTCCTGCATCCTGCGCGATCTCACGGAGGCCAAGCGCACCGAGGCCGCCCTCCGTGCGAGCGAGGAATATCTGGCCATCACCCTCGACTCCATCGGCGACGCCGTCATCTCCACCGACCTGCAGGGCCTGGTCAAGCATATCAACCGCGTGGCGCAGGAGCTGACCGGCTGGCCGCAGACGGAAGCGCTGGGCCGGCCGCTGGGCGAGATCCTCGTGTTGCTCAACACCGAGACGCGGGACCCGGTCGAGAGCCTGGTGGACCAGGTCCAGCGCGCCGGCGCGCCCGTCACGACCGCGCAGCCCGTCCTGCTCCTGGCGCGCGACGGCACCGAGCACCTCATTGCCGACAGTGCCGCGCCCATCCGCGAAGAGCAGCAGCAGCAGCCCCTCGGCGTGGTCATTGTCTTTCGCGATGTGACACGCCAGCAGCATATGGAGACGCAGCTGCTCCAGGCGCAGAAGATGGAGTCCATCGGGTCGCTCGCCGGCGGCGTGGCCCACGACTTCAACAATATGCTGGGCGGCATCACCAGCGCGGCCGAGCTGCTGGGGATGGAGCTGGCCGACCACGCGAGCGCGCGGCAATACGTGGATCTCATCCTGCGCACCACGGCGCGCGCCGCCGACCTCACGCAGAAGCTGCTCGCCTTCTCGCGCAAGGGCAAGGTCGTGGCCGTGCCGCTCGACACGCACCGGTGCATCGAGGACGCGCTCGCGCTGCTCGAGCGCAGCATTGACCGCCGCATCAAGCTCGTCCGCGAGCTGCAGGCCCGGCACGCCACCGTCGCCGGCGACGCCGCCCAGATTCAGAACATCGTGCTCAACCTCGGCCTCAACGCGCGCGATGCCATGCCCGAGGGCGGCACGCTGACCATCTCCACGCGCGACACGCAGTTCGACCAGGCGTACTGTGCCTCCAGCCCCTTCAAGCTCCAGCCCGGCCCCTACATTCAGATCAGCGTGCGCGATACCGGCATCGGCATGACTGCCGAAGTCCAGCGCCGCCTTTTTGAGCCGTTCTTCACCACCAAGCCCACCGGCCGGGGCACCGGGCTCGGCCTCGCCGCCGTCTACGGCTCCGTGCGCGGCCACAACGGCGCGGTCACCGTCTATTCCGAGCCCGGCCAAGGGTCCGTCTTTCACATCTACCTGCCCGTCGCCGTCAACGCCACCCCGCCGCGGGCCCCGGCGCGCGAGGACATCGTGCTCGGCTACGGCACCGTGCTGGTCGTGGACGACGAGGAGGTCATCCGCCAGACGGTGTCCAGCGTGCTCAAGGCGCTGGGCTATCAGGTCCTGCTGGCTACCAACGGCCTCGAGGGCCTGGAGCAGTACCGGAAAAATCTGGGCCGCATCAACATCGTCCTCCTCGACATGGTCATGCCGGAGATGAACGGGACCGCCTGCTTCCGCGCCATCCGCCAGCTCGACCCGCACGCGAGCGTGATCATCTCCTCCGGTTTCGCGCGCGACGCCGACATCACGCAGCTGTTCGCCGAGGGTCTCGCCGGCTTCATCCAAAAGCCCTACCGCCGCGTCGAATTGAGCCGCGAGCTCGGCCGCGTCCTGCACCAGAACACCTGACCGGTGTGCGCAGCACAAAAAAAGGTGGGTGGAGCTGATCAGCCCCACCCACCTGCATGTGCGCTGCGCCAGGCCCGGCTGGCGCCGGACTTATTTCAAGCCATCGAGAAACGCGCGGAGCTTGTCGGGCCAATCCTTGACCTCGGGCGGCAGCACGGCCTTGAGGCCGAACCCGTGGCCGCCGTGTTCCGGCTTGTGGAAGTCGCAGGGAATTTTCTTCTCCTTGCAGGCGGCCGCGTAGGCGGTGCCGCTCGGCGCGTACTTGTCGTCCGCGGCGACATAGACAAAGGCGGGGGTCTTGACCGGCGCGACCTCGTCGAGCACCTGGCCGTCCTTCTCCAGGTAGGCCGGATACATCAGCACCGCGAAGTCCGGCGGCGTACCCGCCGCGGTCGCGTGCGTCACGCGCGCCGCCAGGTGGCCGCCCGCGGAGAAGCCCATCACGCCGATCTTCTTCGTGCTCAGGCCGAACTCGCCGCCGCGCTGCTGCAGCAGCGCGAGCGCCGTCTGCGCGTCGGCGATCGCCAGCTCGCGCGTCTCCTTGCCGGCGCTGACGCGGTAGAGCAGGATCGCCACATCAAAGCCGAACTCGTTGAGCTTCTTCGCCACGTAGTAGCCCTCGTGGTTGATGGCGAGGATGCTGTAGCCGCCGCCGGGGCAGACCATGATCGTGCCGCGCGCGGGCTTCCGGGCCGTCGGGAACAGTTCCAGCGCCGGGGTCGGCACCCTCTGGACGCGGTCGATGCCATCCTTGCCCGCCAGCGTGGGCGGCGGCGGCACCCCATCCTTGCCTTCCAGCGAAATGCGGCGGATCTCGTCGGCCTGCGCGGCGCAGAGACCAAGCGCGGCCAGCAAACCAACTACGGCGGCGATGTGATGCATGATTTTTCCTCGTGCTTGAAACGGACGCGAGCATAGCCAAAGCCGCACGTGCGCGACAAGCGCCGAACGCTTCTCTTCCAAGGCCTGGAAAAGGCGTGGCTACTATTTCCAAGGATTGGAAAATGTACTGGCATGACCGACGCCCGCGGAGAAAGCATGGGCCAAGTCCAAAGCAAACCCGTCACTCGCCCCCGACCCTCGTCACGTCCTCACGGCACCGGGAAGCGCGCGGTCAGGGTCTTGACCTGCTCGCGGACGCGGGCGAGCAGAGCCTCGTCGGCGGGCGCGGCGAGCACCTCGAGGATGCACCGGGCGACCAGCTCCATCTCCAGCTCCTTCATCCCGCGCGTCGTCACCGCGGGCGTGCCGATGCGGATGCCGGAGGTGACAAAGGGGCTCTTCGTGTCGAACGGGATCGCGTTCTTGTTGACGGTGATGCCCGCCTTGTCGAGCGCGGTCGAGGCGTCCTTGCCGGTCAGGCCGAGCGTGGTGACGTCGGCGAGCATCAGGTGGTTGTCGGTGCCGCCGGAGACGATGCGCAGGCCGCCCGCCGCGAGCGCGCCGGCCAGAACCTTGGCGTTGGCGACGACCTGCCGCGCGTAATCCTTGAACGAGGGCTGCAGCGCCTCGTGGAAGCAGACGGCCTTCGCGGCGATGACGTGCTCGAGCGGCCCGCCCTGCAGGCCGGGGAACACCTGCTTGTCGATGTCGGCGGCGTACTTCGCGCGGCACAGGATCAGGCCGGCGCGCGGGCCGCGCAGGGTCTTGTGGGTCGTGCTGGTGACGAAGTCGGCATAGGGCACGGGGCTGGGGTGCGCGCCGCCGGCGACGAGGCCGGCGAAGTGCGCCATGTCCACCATCAGCAGCGCGCCGACTTCATCGGCAATGGCGCGCAGGCGCGGGAAGTCGAAGACGCGCGGGTAGGCGCTGGCGCCGGCGAGCAGCATCTTCGGCTTGTGCTCGCGGGCGAGCGCGGCCAGCGCGTCGTAGTCGATCTGCTCGCTCTTCGGATCCACGCCGTAGGGGACGATTTTGAAGAAGCGGCCGGAGAAATTCATCGGGTGGCCGTGGGTCAGGTGGCCGCCGTGGGCGAGGCTCATCGCCAGGACCGTGTCGCCGGGCTGGAGCATGGCGAAGTAGACCGCCATGTTCGCGCCGCTGCCGCAGTGCGGCTGGACGTTGGCGTGCTCGGCGCCGAAGAGCTGCTTGGCGCGCTCGATGGCGAGGCGCTCGGCCACGTCCACGTATTCGCAGCCGCCGTACCAGCGCTTGCCGGGATAGCCCTCGGCATACTTGTTGGTCAGCACGGAGCCCTGCGCCTCGCAGACGGCGCGGCTGGTGTAGTTCTCCGACGCGATCAGCTCGAGGTTGTCGCGCTGGCGGCGTTCCTCGTCCTTGATCGCCCGGGAAATTTCGGGGTCGGCCGCGGCGAGCGCGCCGGCCGCGCCGCACGCATCCATCTTGTTGACGCGGCGGACGTGGCGTTCCGCGGTGTCCGGCGTCGTGGCCAGCCACGCGTCGAGGATCGCGGCCGCCTGGGTGGGGCCGACGACGCTGCCGCCGAGCACGAGGACGTTGGCGTTGTTGTGCAGGCGCGCGGCCTTGGCGAGGCGCGGCTCATCGCACAGCGCGGCGCGCACGCCGGCGTAGCGGTTGGCGGTGATGCTCATGCCGATGCCGGTCGTGCAGACCAGCAGGCCCTGGTCGGCGCGGCCCGCGACGACGCGCTCCGCGACGAGCCGCGCCTGGTCGGGATAGTCGGTGGCTTCCTTGCTGAACGCGCCGATGTCCTCGACCTCGACCTTGCGTTCCGCGAGCTGTTTCTTCAGCAATTCCTTCAGTTCAAAACCGCCGTGATCGGCGCCGATAACCATCTTCATGTTTTTTGCTCCCTGCCGGGCTGCACCCGGCCATCCTGTTCCATTAAAAATAAAACCAGATCCGAGATCGCCGACTCGATCATGTCCCGCACGGTCCGGTAGACCTCGTGCGGGCCGCCGATCGGGTCGGGAATATCGCCGAAGGCCTTGGAAAAGCCAAACGATTTCAGCAGGCGGATGCGCGCGTGAAATTCGGGGTACTGGCGCGCCAGCACCTCGCGGTGCGTCTCCGTCATCACGACGACCCAGCGGGACTTTTCCATCAGCGCGCGCGTCACCGGCTGGCTGCCGTGCCGCCGCAGATCGAGGCCCAGTTCGCGGCAGACCACGACGGCCTCCTCGCTGGCCGGCTCGCCCTCGGCCGCGGCCACGCCCGCGCTGGCCACCTTCCATTCCGACTGGTTTCCGAGCCGCGCCCGCATGATGTATTCCGCCATCGGACTGCGGCAGATATTGCCGGTGCAGACGAAGAGGATCTGCTTGGGCGCGGCCTCAGGTTTTGGTGCTTCGGGTTTCATGGCAAACAAGCATCAAGGATCATGGTATCCTCATGGGTCCAATAGGTCCTATGGGTCTTATCGGTCGCTTTCAAAATCTTTATGCGCCACTCCAGCGCTTGATCTCTTCTTCCGCAAGCGCGCCGGCCCGCAAAATTTCCACGCGTTCGCCATCCACCTTCACCACCGTGCTCGGCACCCCGCCGGCCGCAGGCCCGGCATCGAGCGCGAGCGCGACAAACGGCTCCAGCGCGGCGAGCGCGGCGGCGGCCGTCGTTGCGGGCGGCTCGCCGCTGCGGTTGGCGCTCGTCACCGCGAGCACGCCGCCCCACGCGCGGAGCAGCGCCAGCATCACCGGATGATCCGGGATGCGGAACCCGAGCCAGCCCGCGGGCGCCTTCAGCACCAGCGTCAGCGGCCCCGGCCAGAATTTGTCCGCCAGCCGCCGGGCCGCCGGCGGCAGCTGCGCGCCATGCCGCTCCAGCTCGGCCACGCCCGCGGCGAGCAGCGCGATGGGCTTGTCCTGCGGGCGGCCTTTGGCCTCGAACAGCTTTTCCAGCGCCACCGGATTACGGTCATCGGCCGCGAGGCCGTAGACGGTTTCCGTGGGCACGATCACCAGCCCGCCGCCCCGGAGCACGGCCAGCGCCTCGGCGATGGCCGCCGCGTCGGGCTGGCGGGCGTCAACGGGCCGGAGCTTTGGCATTGTCGGTGGCCCGTTGTTTCAGCGCCTTGATGCCGCGCAGGATGTCGAGCGCGCGCTGGAGCGTGGCGTCGCCCCGCGCGCGGCCGCGCAGGAAGCGGTCCTGCTTCTCCTCCGGCAGCGTGTCGGGCTTGGTCCGCTCGGCCTCGAAGTCGAGGACTTCCTCGCCCGCGCCGACGCGGATGTCCGGCACGACGCCCTCGCGGCCGTCGTAGCTGCGGCCGTCGCCGGTGACCAGCTTGCGCGTCGCCACGTAGAGCTGCAGGCCGGAGGGCAGCGGCTGAAATTCGCGGACGCGCGGGTCGCCGGCCGTCGGCTGGCCGACGAGCATCCCCTCGCGCAGCGTGCCGGCGAGCGCGGCGGCGAGCGCCTCGGCGGCGCCGCGCGTCTCGCCATCCACGAGCGCGATCACCGTCAGGTCGAGCGGCGCGGCCAGGTGCTTGGCCTTGAAGGCCTCAAGTTCCTTGTTCTTGCGGTCGGTGATCTTGAACAGCGGCTGGCCGTTTTCCGCCCACAGCCCGGCGAGGGTCGCGGCATCGGCGAGGCTGGTGCCGTTGGCGCCGCGCAGATCCAGCACCAGCCCGAAGCGCTGCTCGCCGGCCCATTTCGCGAGCTGGGCGGAGACGGCGGCGGCACAGCCCTCGTGGACGCCGTTGAGCCGCAGGTAGGCGAGCTGGAAGGGCCAGGCTTCGGCCGAGTCCATCGCCGGCGTCGGCAGGGCGGCGCGCTTGATGTCGAGCTCGGCTTCCTTGCCGTCGGCGGCGCTCCTGATCTTGAGCCGCGCGGCGGCCGCGCTGCTGCTGCGCAGCGGCGCGAAGACGGACACCAGCTTCTGGCTCGAAAGTGCCACGCCATCGAGGGCGAGCAGCGTGTCGCCGGGCCTGAGGAGCGTGTTTGCGGCGGGCGTATTGGACGCGATGTTGGCGACGCGCCAGCCGTTCGTGGTGTAGGCGACCGTCAGGCCGGCATCGAAGAAGACGCCCTGCTGCTCCTGCTGGAGCGCCGCGAGTTCCTTTTCCGTCAGCACCCGCCCGCGCGGGTCGGCGGTCTTCAGCACGGCCTCGATCGCGGCCCGCTGCGCCAGTTTCGCATCGAATTTCAAACCCTGCTTGCGCATCAGCGTCATCGCTTCGAGGATGACCGGTCCGACGTTGTCTTCCGTCGCCGTTTCCGGCGGCGTGGCGACGTGGGCGGCCGGCTCCGGGACGGCCGGGGCCGGCGCGTTGGTCTCCGTGGCGTGGACCGCGGCTGCGGCCAGCAGGCCGACCAGCCAAAGCGTCGCGTATTTGTTCATGGATATCCTATTCTGCAGCGGTGGTTTGCGACCACCGCCGGCGGCCACAGGCCGCCGCTACAGGGCTCACAGCATTAATTTTTTCAGCTCCGCCTGGATGCGCTGGTTGCCTTCCTCGACCTTCTTCGCGAGGGTCGCCTTGTGCGCGGCCAGCTTGGCCTGCAAGGCGGGGTCGGCCAGCGCCAAAATTTGAATTGCGAACAGCGCTGCGTTGACCGCGCCGGCCTTGCCGAGCGCGACGGTCGCCACCGGGATGCCCGCCGGCATCTGCACCGTCGCCAGCAGGGCATCGAGCCCGTCGAGCGCCCCGCCCTTCATGGGCACGCCGATCACCGGCAGCGTCGTATGGGCCGCGAGCACGCCCGCGAGGTGGGCCGCGCTGCCGGCGGCGGCGATGATGACCTGGAGGCCGCGCGCGGCCGCGCCCTTGGCCAGCTCCGCCGCCGCGTCCGGCGTCCGGTGCGCCGAACAGACGCGCACCTCGAAGGCCACGCCGAATTTTTTCAGCGTCTCCGCCGCGTGCGCGACGGTTTCCCAATCGGAATCGCTGCCCATCACCACGGCGACCACAGGTTTGTCGTTGCTCATGCTGTACCTCGCTCTGTTGGCGCGCCCGGGCGCGCGGCGCGGATGATGCCCAAATCACCACCGCTTGGAAACCAAAAACTGGCCCGGCCTGCACCCGGTGACGGCTTTAGGAATTAGCAGCGGAAAACGAACCGTCCTGACGCAGCGCACCCGTTCTTGTCCGCGCTCCGCAGGCCGTACACCTTGGGCGTAGCGAGACGGCGCCCCTGCCCGCGCCGGCCGGGCTTTTTCCTCGACGCGGTTTCCAAGGTTTGGAAAGATGCGCACGTCGGTTTTCCAAGGGTTGGAAAAACAGCGGCGGAGGTTTCCAAGGTCTGGAAAACCTGCCGCCCGGGACCGGAAAGGAACGCGCGCCATGTTGGATTTTATGCAGGATTGGCCGCCGGGGCTCACGGTGCTGCTGATCGTGGTCATCGCCGTCGTGCCCGCGGCGCTCGGGCTGTGGCTGGTGCGCCGGCTGTGCCCGCCGGCGGACTTGCGCCGCGGGCACGACGTGGTCGGCTTCACGTTCAACGTCGTCGGCGTGATCTATGCCGTGCTGCTCGGCTTCGCGCTCTCGAACATCTGGGGGCAGTACAGCCAGGCCGACGAGGCCACCCAGATGGAAGGCGTCCGGCTGCACACCCTGTACCGCAGCTCCTTCTCGCTGCCGGCGCCCAACCAGATGCTCCTCCGCGCGGCGCTGACCGCCTACGCGCGCACCGTGGTCGACGATGAATGGCCGCTGCTGCGCCGCCGGCACGACAGCAAGCTGGCGCAGGCGGCCCTGACGCAGCTCTGGAAAGATTATTACGCGGTCGAACCCGTGAGCGAGGCCCAGAAGCTGTGGCTGGCGGAATCCATCACCACGCTCAACGAGATGGCCCGGCTGCGGGGCCTGCGCCTCCTCGCCGCGGAGCAGAGCGTGAGCTGGGTGATGTGGCTCCTGCTCGTCATCGGCGGCGTCATGACCTGCGCGTTCATGTGCGCCTTCGGTGTCGAGCGTTATCGTGCACACCTGATGATGACCGCCGCGGTCGCCGGCCTGATCCTGCTGATCCTCTATGTCATCTACGCCCTCGACAACCCGTTCTGGGGCGAACCCCACATCAAGCCCGAAGCCTTCCTGCGCTTCCTCCAGACCCACCCGACGCCGGAGTAACATGCAACTGTTCGACGCCCACTGTCACTTGCAGGACGAAAAACTGACGGGCGACCTTGCCGCCGTGATGGCGCGCGCGGCGACGACGGGCGTGGCGGGCGCGATGTGTTGCGGCAGTGCCGAGAGCGACTGGCCGGCGACACTCGCGGTGGCGGCCCAGTTTCCCCACGTGCAAATTTCGCTCGGCCTGCATCCGTGGTACGTGAGCGGGCGGCAGCCCGGCTGGCTCGACCGGTTGCGCGCCCTGCTGGCGGCGCAGCCGCGCGCGGGGGTGGGCGAGATCGGCCTCGACCATGCGCTGGAAAACGCCGACCTCGCCGCGCAGGAAGCAGCTTTTCTGGAGCAGCTTGCGCTGAGCATCGAGCTGCGGCGCCCCGCGTCGCTGCACTGCCGGCGCGCGTTCGGGCGGCTGCTGGAACTGCTGCCGCGCTTCGGCCCGCATCCGGCGGGCTTCGTCATCCACTCCTTCTCCGGCGCGGCGGAACTGATCGCGCCGCTGGCGAAGCTCGGGGCCTGCTTCTCCTTCTCCGGTTCGATCACGCGCACCGGCAACCGGCGCGGACAGGCCGCGGTGCGTGCGGTGCCGGCGGACCGGCTGCTGATCGAGACCGATGCGCCCGACCTGCCGCCGGTGATCGACGGGCGCGTGCCGGAGGGCCCGAACGAGCCGGCCAACCTGGTCCACGTCCTGCGCGCCGCCGCCAGCCTGCGCGGCGTGCCGGAGGCCGCGCTCGCCGCGCAGCTTTGGGAAAACGCCCTGCGCGTGTTCCCGCGCTGACCCCCGCCGGGCGGGCCCGGCCAAGGCGCCGGATTCTTGTTGCGCGCCTGCCCGCTGTGGCTATAATTCACTCCCGTTCGTAAACCTATCAACCAAGAGGAGCAGGCATGAAGAAGGTATTGTGGATGCTGGTGGCGGTGGCGGTGCTGGGTTTCAGCGTGAGCGCGATGGCCAAGGACAAAGCGGCCGGCGGCGACAAGGGTCCCAAGCCGACGCCTGTGACGGTCACCGGTACGGTCAAGGTGGATGGCGAAGTCGTCAAAATCGTGACCGAAGACAAGACCGAATACATCCTCGCCAAGCCGAGCGCGGAAGCCTACAAGGCGAAGGACGGCGAGAAAGTCACCGACCTCAAGGGCATGTGCAAAGAAGGCAAAGACGGCAAGAAGATGCTCATGATCGGCGGCGGTCACGGCAAGAAGAAAGCCGCGGCCGGCGACAAGAAGTAAGTCGTCCCCACACGCTATGAAAATCGGCAGGCCTCGCGCCTGCCGATTTTTTTGTCCATCCGGCCCGGAACGGCCCCCCACGCAATAAAAGCACCTCGCCCCCGTTTGAGCGGATGCAGATGCTGCGCCCGTCCATGGTGGCCGGCGCTGAGGCCTCCGCACCAAGAGGAGCAGGGTCGATGAAGAAAATACTGTGGCTGCTGATGGCGCTGGCGGTGCTCGGCGGTGGCGTGCTGGCGAAGGAGCCGGCGGCCGGCGGCGGCAAAGGCAGGACCGCCACCATCAACGGCACGCTCAAGGTGGCCGGCGGAAAAATCACCGTGACCGCGGACGACGGGGCGACCTACCTCCTCAAAAGCGGGGACGAGAAGGCCCTCGCCACGCTCAAGGCGAAAGACGGCCAGCGGCTGGAGCTCAAGGGCAAGGCCGCGGACGAAGACGGCACGAAGACCTTGACGCTCGCCAGCAAGGGCGGCGGCAGGAAGAAAGATGCCGCGCCGGGCGGCGGCAAGAAATAGGCCACCGGCGGCGCAGGGAACCCCAGCCGGCCGGGCAGGCTGCCGGGGGTGTTCGAAGGCTCGCCCGGCTACGACCCGAAAAAATAGCCACAATAAAGCGTCGCGCCACCCCGTTAGACGGTTGTAGCGATGTGCCAGCTTTATCGTGCAGGCGCATTTCTGAAGCAATAAAACCAACAGGAGCAGAGTAGATGAAGAAAGTACTGTGGATGCTGGTGGCGGTGGCGGTGCTGGGTTTCAGCGTGAGCGCGATGGCGGCGAAGGATAAGCCGGCGGCCGGCGACAAGGCGGCGGCCCATAAGCCCCCCGTGACCGTCAACGGCACCGTCAAGGTGGATGGCGAAAAGATCTGCCTCAAGACGGATGATGGCGTGATGTACACCGTCAAGAGCCGTGACGAAAAGGTTCTGGCGGACCTCAAGGCCAAGGACGGCCAGAAGACCGAGCTCAAGGGCATGGTCAAGGAAGAGGGCGATGCCAAGACGCTCTTCGTCGGCGGCGGCAAAGGCGGCCACGGCAAGAAGAAAGAGGGCGGCGACAAGAAGTAAGTCGTCCCTACGCACTATGAAAATCGGCAGGCCTCGTGCCTGCCGATTTTTTTGTCGTTGGAGCCGGCGGGACCGACGCACTACAGAGGTTTTCCAGCCTTGGTAAACTCCGTGTACCGCGGGGCTCTGCGTGCTACAAATGCGCCAGGTGACACAGGGGATCCGGAGTAACGCTTGGGCAAGCTGGGAAAAATTGTGAAGGTCGGCTGCCTCTCGGTGACGGGGCTGGCGCTTTTGGCCCTGGCGGGCCTGGCGGTGTTCGTCTGGCACGTCCGCCGCACCACGCCGCCGTGGCCGGAGCGTGTTCCCGGCGTCCGCCTCGAACCCAGCCGGCCGCTCCTCCGCGAGGCCGACGTCAAACCCGACAACGCCTACTACTACATTCGTCAGCTCACCAACTGGTCGAAGACACTATCTGTCCCATTCGACGAGCGCCAGCGTTTCTCTGCTTATGGCTACCGTCCCAACGAATATCCAGCTCTGGAAGCGTGGCAACTAACGAATGCCCCAGCACTGGAGCTTTGCAGCTTTATTGCCGCGATGACGAACTGTCAGGTTGCAACAGTAGACGCCAACTCCCCGACTGCTGAGATCGCTTCACTCTTGTCTATAGGGAAAATGGTGCCTTTCCGGTTACATGAAAGCGCTTGGCAACAGAACTGGACCGTGGTAACCAATGAAGTTAGGCAAGCGATCCGTTTAAGCCAGCACACCTCCCGTGGTGGCGCGTTAATTCACTATTTGGTTGCCGTATCCTTGGACCTCATAACGTGTGCTGCCGCGCGCGAGTTGGTCCTCGAAAAACAACCGCCGATTTGGGTCTCGCGCTCTTTGATGGCCGTGCTTGCCGAGTCAGAAACACAACGGGAACCATTCGCGGAAGCCATGCGGCAGGAGTGGCTATTCATGCGGTCGGCATTGGATATGGCCCTGTGTCAGCCTGACTCAACAGAAAAAGATTCATCTTTGATCTCCGATGAGGAGTTGGAAATTGTCTGTGCCTTTCGCCGTCATTCTTCATGGCTGAAGTTTCTAGGGAGTACGCCCGAACGGATGCGCGAACATTTTGCTGCTTGGTTCACTCATTTCGTCGCGGCTGCGGGAACTCCAAGAAATGCGCATCAGTATCTCGCTCCAGTGAACGACGTTCGTGATGATCTTAAGAAGCATGGCGAGTACCCAATGCGGCTCTTAGCAAGCGATGATCCGATGGGCCGTGCACTGGCTGCCATGTTTTCGCCCGATATAGAAGCTGTCATCCAAAAGGATGTCGCGATGATCAGCACGATACGCGGCACACAGATCTTCTTCGCCATCTGTGCCTATCGGCAGGAACACGGCGGGCAATTGCCGAAGACGTTGGAGGAGTTGGTCCCGGTTTATCTGCCGCAATTGTCTGCCGACCCATTCGCCTCGGTCGGCCAGACGTTCCGTTATCGCATCGAAAAAGACCGCTGGCTGATCTGGAGTCTCGGCCCGAACCTGAAAGATGACGGCGGCCGCTACAACTGGACGCTCCCCGACGAGCGCGAAAAACACGAAGCCGAAACCGACATCATCTTCGCCTCCGACGATTTTATCAAAGCCCGAGCGCGCGCGTTGGCGGAGTTGGTAAAGCGCAAGAACGCAGCGACTGCGGATAAGTAGCGGCTATAGCTGCTGCGAAGCTGCGCGCCTTCGTATTTTCCAGGCTCTCTGCTTGTAGGGGCGCAGTCTTGCTGCGCCCATTGTGTGCGGCAGGCGAGAAGAGGGCGCAGCAAGTCTGCGCCCCTACGAAATCCTCTTGGTGCCGCTTAGGCCTTGTCTTCGGTGACGGGCACCATCTGGCGCTTGCCGGTGTTGTAGACAATCAGGGAGAGGCAGGGGCTTTCCTGCGTGCACGCGTGATGCGGCACGTTCTGTGGGATGCGGATGGTATCGCCGGCTTTCAGCTTGTCCCACCGCTTGCCGGTCTGGTGCTCGCACGCGCCGGCGAGAACATGCAACACTTCAGCCGAGTTGGGATGGATGTGCACCGGATTGCTCTGCTTCGGTTCCACATAAACGATGCCGACGGTCAGCTCCGACTGCGGATCGATGTCGGCGTTCATCACCCAGCGGATCCAGCCCCAGGAAAATTTCACGGCGGGTATTTTTTCGTACGGCGCGAGGTCGAACTTCAGCGGGTCGGCCGCGCGGGCGCCGCCGGCGCCGGCGAGCAGCGCGGCGACGGCACCGGTGGCGAGGAAGGTCCGGCGAGAGGTCTGTGGGTTCATGGTAGCTCCTGTTTATTTCCGGGCTTCAGATCGGGCGGGGGCACCTTCGACGTGTGATCCGCCCACGCCACGGCGCATGAGTTGCTGGAGCTCGTCGAGGTGGTGTTGGAACACGCCGCGCGGGGTCGTGGCGTGCTGCGCGCAGAGCGCCGCGGCCATGCCCACCACCTCGCCCATCATGCCGGTGGTGCGCTGCACCCGTACCGTGCCCAAGGCGACGTGCGTCACGCTGATGTTGCGGCCGGCCATCATGAGGTTGCTGATGTTCCGAGAATAGAGGCACCGATAGGGGATCGGATACGGTTTGATCTTCAGCTGCCGCGCTTCCGACTGGAAGGCTTCGCACGCGCAGGCGGGCGTTTTCGGGTAGTGGAGGTCGATGGTCCACGTCGTCGTGACGCAGGCATCAGGGAACGCGCGCTGCTCCACAATGTCCTGCTGCTTGAGCACAACATCGCCCAGGAGCCGCCGCGACTCGCGCTTGCCCCCGACATAGGCGACCCACTCCAGCCGCTGCCGGGCGAAATCCTGTTTGAAACGGTCGTGGTTTTTGAGCACGGCCCAGTTGCCATAGACCACGCGGAGGGCATGGTCGCGGACGTGCTCGGCCTCGGTGACCTGGTCGCGCGTCGCGCCGGTTTCCCAGTTCCAGTCGCCGCGGCTGGCTTTGATGCAGGTCTTGGCATTGAACGGTATCGCCCAGGGGCACTCGGGGAACGCGGAGTCTTCCGCTTCCTTGACCGCGTACCATTGCACGGAGGTGCCCATCACCAGCTTGTCGCCTGTGTCGGGCGCCAGCTCTTCCTGGGTTTCGCTTTTCGCCTCGCGGCCGTCGCGGAAATCGGCCTTGGCCAGGAAACCCAGGCTGCCATCGCCGGTACAATCGGCAAAGAGCCGGGCCTTGAATTTCAGCCGCTCGCCTGTCCGGATGTCTTGCGCGATGACTGCCGCGAGGCGCTCGCCCTCCATGTCGACCGCGTTGACATGCCTGCCGAGGAAGAGGCTGAGGTTCTTTTCGGCGCGCACCACGGCGAGCTTCTGCTGGTCCTCGTAGTTCGAGGGCGGCCCGGCGTTGTGGGTCTTTTTCTCGGGATGCTCCTTGATGACCGCCATGATCTGCTGGCTGCGCGGCGTCGCAGGTTCCCGCTTGGCCTCCCACAGATTCCAATGACCGATCGGCCCGAGTTCATCGACCACATCGCCCAGCCGCGGATAGGGCTGCTGGTGGATCAGGCCCGAAAGCCCGACGCGCACCTCGGAACTGTTGTTGCCGCCCCACACGGGCCGGTCCTGGATCAAGGCCACCTTGCAGCCCAGGCGCGCGGCGCTGACCGCCGCGCAGCAGCCGGCCATGCCGCCGCCGACCACGACGAGATCGTAGGATCCGGCTTCCGGCGGTGTGTCCGGCTGGCCCAACACGGTCCTGCGGAAACGTTGCAGCTCAGGCTCGTTGTTCGGCGGCACGAGCTGCTGGTTGGTGCTGAAGAGAATGGCGTCGCAGCGCCCGTCAAAACCTGTCAGGTCGCGCAACGCCAGGGTGACGCTCTTCTTTTGAATTTGAAGCGTCCCGCCCGGCTGCCAGTGCCACTCGGCGCTTGCGGTGCCAAAAGTGGTTTCGAGCGCCTGGCCCTCCACCAGCACGTGGAACTGGCCGGGCGTGCCGCTCGCTTTCATCGCCGGCGGCGTAGCGGGTGTCTTCCATGGCGCCACCCAGTCCCGCGTGCGGACCCAGACCCGGTACTCGCCTTGTGCCGGAAATTCAACCGTCGTGGTGGCGTCGGCCACCGGCCGGCCGAGGCCGTGGGCGAGCAGGAAGGGCGAGCCCATTTGATCCATGACCTGCTGATCGAGCACCCAGCCACCCAGTTGCGCAAAATGCTCGGCCTCGATCAATACCTCGTGGCCGGCTGCCGCCGGGGCCGCGCCGGCCAACACGACGGCCAGACCGAGGGCTGTTTGCATAGACGTCTTCATTAAGGCCTCGCCTTCCGTACATAGTGCACGCGCGCCAGACGCAACTGATCTTCGCGCTGGCCCGTCTGCGGGTCGAGCCGGTGCTGGGCGCCGAAGCCGACCAGCAGCTCATCCGCGCCAAGGCTGGCGACGGAGGTATAGCCGGAATACGGCGTGGCGTCCACGCAGGTCGGGTCGGTCCACGTTTGCCCGCCGTCGGTGCTGAACACCACCATCGCGCCGGGCCGGCCGTAGCTCATCGCGACCACGCCCTCGGGCAGCACGGCGAGGCTCGGGAATGCGCCCTGTACGCCGGTGCGCGCCGGCTCCGACCAGGTGCGCCCCTCGTCGCGGCTGCGGGTCCACATGATCGGGTTGTCGTGGCAGTTGACGTCCGAGGCATTGCCCGTGCGCAACACGGCCAGCCAGTCGCCTTGGGGCAGCCGCCGCATCGAGCCCTCGTTGTAGCCTTCGCTGCCGAGCTGCGCGTAGCCGATGGTGGTGAGGTAGCGCCACGTCAGGCCGCCGTCGGTGGACTCGCACGCATAGCTGCGCGAGTAAGGCCGGCCGCGGCCGTAGGGACAAAGCGCCGTGTCGCTCTTGAACCAGCCCGCCATCAAGGCCACCAGCGAACCATCCTTGCGCTCGATGATCGAGCGCATGAACAGCGGTCCGCGGTGCAGTCCGTGTCCCTGCGCCGCCTTCGCCTCCGGCACGTGGAACTCTGCCTGCGACCTGGTGAAGTGCTTGCCGCCATCCGTGGAGAAAAAGCGCACGGCCCCATACCAGCCCTCACGGCCCTCCAGAGGAAGGCAACGGTATTCCAAGCCGATCGCGTTGCCGTTCTTGAGCTGCGTGCCGCCCACGCCAAAGCCGCCTGTCGGCCCCTGCCACTGCCGTCCGCCGTCGGTGGATAACTTGGCCGCACACAGCAGCACACCCTCGCGCAGCGGCAGGAATTGTTCGAAGTGCGTGCCGGGGCTGAAGACCTCCGAGGGCTCCACGCCCACCTGGAACTGGTCGCGCGGCCCGGTCACCTTGATGGCGAAGTTGCGATAGTCGAGCACGCGGTTGGCCGCGCCGATGACATGAAGCACCAGGTGGTGCACGCCCGCCGGCCAGCCCTGGGTGGCCAGGTCCAGCGCGATGCTGCCCTGCGCTGGGTCGCCATCGGCGGGGCTGTTGTCCGCGATCACGCCATCCTGCGCCGCTCCGTAAAAGGATTTCTTCCGCACCGCGTCAAAGCGGAAGCCCGGCAGCGCATCCGTCGCCGCGATGTAATAGGGATTGGTGAGCTGCACGCCCTTGACCGCCGCGCCACGCCAGGTCAAGCGCACCACCACCTTTTGCCCCGGCACTACCAACGCCGGCTCCGCCGCGAACGCGGTGACGTCCCGGCTCGCTCCCTCCGCCGCTGCGCCCAGGTCCTCGATGGTGGCGCGTTCGCCCTGGACCACGACGGCAAAGTCGCGCCGCGCGGCCGCGAACGGTCCGGGCGCGGGCCGGTTGCTGGCGAAAAACGCGAAGACGTGCCGGCCCTGCCGCCACCCGCGTGTGTTGACCTCGAGGGCAAACGCGCCCTCGCGCGGATCGCGGTCGAGCGGGCCGTTGTCCTTGAGAAACTGCTTCCCCTCGTCGGGGAAATAGGCCAGCCCACCGGCGTGGAGCGTGAAGCCCTGCGGGGCGTCATCCTTTTTGACCTCGCCGGCGGTGCGCAGCAGGAAGCTGCCCAACTGGGTGCCGGTGGCCACGGCCTGCGCGCGGATCGTGAACGACTCGCCCAGGCGCACTTCCATCGGAGCGATGCGGAATTCCTCCAGCCGGATGCGCGGCGCCGGCCCGGCCGCCGCGAGCTGCGCGGCCGCCACGACGGCAAGCAAACTGATGCACCTTTTCATTTTTGGGCCGGGGCGAGGCTGTTCATGTATTCCGTGGGCGTCATGAAAACGCAGTGCTGCGCGCGGAGAAACTCGACGATCTGGTAGAAGCCCTGCCAGCGCTCCTCGGTCCAGTTGGGCGGATGGCCTTGGAGGACGAGGAAGGGCTGCTGCGCGCCGCTGTGTGCATAGGTGGCTTTGAATTTGGCGAAGTCCGGCACGAAGGTCGGATTCTCCAGCGCCATCACACGCTCGAGACTCAGGCGGCTGAAATGTTTCGGCGGCTTGGGGCCGTAGAGCCAGATTTTGATCTCCGGGACGGCGTCGAGTGCGCGGTCGGTCGCGTCGGTGGTGTCGCTCCAGTGCGGGCCGAAGGCGGTCAAGGGGAAGCCGAGCTTTTCCTTGGCGAGCCGTTCGCATTTTTCGAGGGCGGCCTGCTGCTCCTCGAAGCTGCCCTGCTCGTATTCGCCGGTCTTGTCCCCGGTCTTCCGCTCGCGGTAGCCGTGCAGCCAGAACTCGATGCAGCCCTTCTGCTGCTGCGCCTTGATCCAGTCGAAGTAGGCCGGGTTGTCCTGCTCCAGCGAGGCGCAGATGATGCCGAACGACGCCTTCAGCTTGTTCGTCTCCACATAGGCCAGCGTGCGCAGCCAGCTCGGGTGGACGCTGCCGTTCTGCACCTGCCGCACGTCGTCGAGCTTGAGGATGATCACCTGCGGCTTGGCGGTCCCGGCGGCCAGGGCCATGCCGGAGCACAGCGTCGCCGCCACAAGACCGAGCACGAACGGCATACGGTTCTTCATCGCCTCTCCAGGGTGTGCAGCGGCCCAATTTTGGCCGCCAACACACCGCGACTTCTAAAACAAAACCGCAGGATTGCCTACACAATTCGGCCGGTGTCGGGTAGGCTGGCTGCCATGAACATGATGCTGTGCAGCCTCCTGCTGACCGCGTCCGCGGTGGCCGCAGGGCCGGATCTCAAGCTCTGGTATCGCCAGCCCGCGTCAAGCTGGGAAGAGGCCTTGCCCGTTGGCAACGGGCGGCTGGGCGCGATGGTTTTCGGGGGCGTGCAGGAAGAGCGGCTCCAGCTCAACGAAGGGAACATCTGGTCCGGGAATCGTAAAGACTACGACCGGGTTGGCGCCTACAAGTTTTTCCCCGAGATCAGAAAAATGATCTATGACGGGCAGCACAAAGCAGCCCAGGCGCTGGTCAAAAAGGAGGTCCTCGGCGAACGGCCGCTGGGCTGCTATCAGCCGCTCGGGGATTTGATCCTTGCCTTTGAGGGCCTTGAAAAACCGACAGACTATCGGCGGGAAGTGGATCTCGATACGGCCGTGGCGCGCGTTTCGTTCCGCGCCGGCGATGCGCTTTATACGCGGGAGGTTTTCTCCAGTGTCCCGGACCAGGTGCTGATGGTCCGGCTCACCTGCGACAAACCGGGGCGGCTGACTTTCAAGGCGCAACTGCGGCGCGAGGCCGATGCGGAAAGCGCCTCGCAGGGATCCCGCGGCCTCGTACTCCGTGGGCAATGCGACCGGGGCAAACCGACAGCTGGGACCTGCTTCATCGGCCGCCTTGAGGCGCTGCCCGAAGGCGGTCGCGTCGCTTCGCAGGGCGGCGTACTGCGGGTGGAACAGGCAGACGCCGTGACGCTGCTGGTGAATGCGGCCTCGGACTATCGCCCGGGTGACTACGAGGCGCAGTGCGCGCGGCAACTGGCGGCGGCCGCGCGGCCGTATGCAGAACTGCGCGAGGCGCACATCAAGGAGCATCAGCGCCTGTTCCGACGCGTCACGCTCGATCTGGGCGCGGCACCGGAGCGGCCGACGGACGAACGGCTGCAACTTCTCCGGCAAGGAACACCGGACTCTGCGTTGGTCGCGCTTTATTTCCAGTACGGCCGCTATTTGCTGATCAGTTCTTCACGTCCCGGCAACCTGCCCGCCAACCTGCAAGGTCTCTGGAACGACAAGCTCGCTCCGCCGTGGTTTTGCGGCTGGCACTTCGACATCAACGTGCAGATGAATTACTGGCCGGCGGAGACGGCCAACCTGGGCGAGTGCCACGAGCCGTTTTTCGATCTGGTGGACGCGTTGCGGGTCAACGGCCGCAAGACGGCAAAGGATGTTTACGGGGGCCGGGGTTTTGTGTTTGCACACCGGACGACGGCGTGGCTGTTCAGTACGCCGGCCAACGGGCTGAACATCTGGCCGCCCGCGGCGGGGTGGTGCTGCCAGCACCTGTGGGATCACTACCTGTTTACGCAGGATCGGGCTTTCCTCCAGAACAAGGCCTACCCGATCATGAAAGAGGCTGCTGAATTTTTCCTCGGCTGGCTGACGCCGAATCCGGTGACGGGAAAACTGGTGAGCGGTCCCTCCATCTCTCCCGAAAACACCTTTCTTACCGGCGAAAAAAGCTTTGCCGAGCTGGACATGGGGCCCGCCATGGATCAGCAGATTGCCGCCGAACTCTTCGACAACTGTCTGGCGGCCGGAGCAGTGCTGGGAATCAACGATGAATTTATAGGCAACATCAGAAAGGCGCGGGCGCAACTGGCTGGGCCGCAGATCGGCAGCGATGGCCGGCTGCTGGAGTGGTCCACCGAACGGCCCGAGCGGGAACCTGGTCACCGGCACCTGTCGCATCTCTACGCGGTTTATCCCGGCGGGCAGATTACGCCGCGCGGCACGCCCGAACTGGCGGCGGCCGCCCGCCAAGCGCTGGAAAGCCGCCTGCAACATGGGGGTGTGCGGGGAAGTGGCAAGGCGGCGGACAGCGGCAACACGGGCTGGAGCCTGGCTTGGAGTGCGAACCTCTGGGCACGCCTGGGCGACGCCGAAAGGACCGGACAGACCATCGAGAAATTAGTCAGGGAGATCACCTTTCCCAACCTCATGGACAAATGTCCGTCGGGAGTGAAGGGTGTTTTTCAGATCGACGGGAATTTCGGCACCACCGCTGCGATCGCCGAAATGTTGCTGCAAAGCCATGCCGGGGAAATCCAACTGTTGCCCGCCCTGCCCAAACCATGGGCCAACGGCAGCGTCACCGGCCTGCGCGCCCGCGGCAATTTTGTCGTGGATATAAAATGGAAAAACGGCGTCGTTTCCCATTATCGCATCACTTCTCCGGAACCACGGGACGTGCAGGTTCGTGTCAACGGAGAGGTGAAGACAGTCCGCTCGGAAAAAAAGTAAACGCGCCAAACGAAAGACACGCCATGAAACAAACCACCGCTTTCCTCATCGCCCTGCTGCTGGCCGCCGCCGCGGCGCCGGCGACAAACGCCGCGGGCACCACGGAGAAACTGGAGGTGGCCGGTCCGGCGGGCGTGGTGCAAGCCAGCTTCTGGGCGGATGACGCCGGACGCCTGACCTATTCCGTCCAGCGCGGCGGAGTGGTGGCCATTGAACCCTCGCCGCTGGGAATCACGCTGGACGGAGTGGATTTGGGCGCGGGCGTACGCCTGGAAAAGCCACGGCGCGGCGAGACGAACGAAACCTATCCGCTGCGCGGTGCGCACGCCGTGGCCACGAATCATTTTTGCTCGGCGGAAATTCCGGTGGTCCGGGTTGCTACCGGGACGCGCTTCGTTTTGGAAGTGCGGGTCTTTGATGACGGGATGGGCTGGCGGTATCGGATGCCCGGCGAGGGTGTGCGCAAGGTGCTTGGCGAAGCCTCGAGTTGGACGCTGCCGGCCGGCAGCCGCATCTGGTTTGGCGAACGCAAGAACGCCTGGAAGCTCAAAAGCTACGCCGGCGAATGGATGGCGGCCGGCATCGATGAAATGCCGGCCATCTCGAAGCAAGGCCCCATACAGGGCCCGCCGCTGGTCGCGGAATTGCCGGCGGGCGGCTATGCCGTCATCAGCGAAGCGGCGGTGTTCAATTACAGCGGCATGCGCTTGCGCGCCCTCGGCCAGCGCCGGTTTCAGGCCGACTTCACCGAGGGCGCGAAGGGCTTTGAGCTTCAGGGCGAAATCGTGACGCCGTGGCGTGTGGTGATTCTGGCGCAGGACCTGAACGAACTGGTGAACCAGACCGTGGTCCCGAATCTCGCCCCGCCGCCGGATGCGAAACTTTTTGCCGATACCTCCTGGATTCGCCCGGGCTGGTGCGTCTGGCGCTGGCAATTGCAGGGCGTCGGCACGCCGTCCGACCAGCGCCGCTTTGTGGACCGCGCCGCCGACCTGGGTTACCCCTACACGCTGGTCGATGACGGCTGGGAAAAGGACTGGAAGAATCCGTTTAAGGATCTGGCCGGGCTGTGCCAGTACGCGGCGAAAAAGAAAATCGCCGTGCTCGTCTGGAAGCCTTGGGCCGAACTGAAGGACGTCACGGGAGATTATGCGCAGCTCCGTGCGTGGCTGGACCAGGTCAAAGCGGCGGGCGCCGCCGGCATCAAGGTGGATTTTTTCAACTCCGAAGATCTCGTGACGCGGCGGGGCGAGGAGGCCCTGTTCGGCGAAGCCGCCAGGCGTAAACTGCTGGTGGATTTGCATGGCTGCCCCAAGCCCACCGGCGAATCCCGGACCTATCCCAACGAGCTGACCCGCGAAGGCGTGCGCGGGCTTGAGCTGAATTTCATGAGCGAGGGGCCGCTGCCGCCAAGCCACAACGCGGCGCTGCCCTTCACCCGGTATGTTGTAGGGCATGGCGATTACACGCCCGTGACGTTCCAGCCCGGCCATCTGGGCGGGACGACCATCGCGCACCAGCTCGCGACCGCCGTGGTGACCACCTCGCCGTTGCAGGTGCTCAACGAGATTCCCGGCAATGTGCTGCAGCATCCCGTCGCCGAGGTGCCCGTGTTGCTCAAGGCGCTGCCGACGGTCTGGGACGAGACGCGCGTCCTGCCCGGCAGCAAAATCGGCGAGCTGGCTGTCCTGGCGCGGCGGCGCGGCGACTGTTGGTTCGTGGCGGCCGTGAACGGCGGCGCTGCCCGGAAATACCAGTTGCAGCTGTCTTTCCTTTCCGGCTCCAAGTGGGCGGCCACGCTGCTCATCGATGGCGAGGAGTCACCGCTGGCCATCATCGGCAGGCACGAGCAGGTGACTTCAGCATCAACTTTGAACTTCAACCTGCTCTCCGGCGGAGGGTTCGTCGCCATGTTCAAGCTGAAATGAGCAAGCTCTTTGCGCCTTGCCGGCCTGCTGCGAGCCGCAGGGGCAGGCAATACTGTCCGGGGGTTTGCGTTGTGTACGCGGCCGGAAAAAGTTGAACGCAAGGGGAACGATACATGAAACAGAAAATCGTCGGCTTGTTGTTGGTGATGTTGGGCAGTGTGCCCTCCGGCTTTGCTGCGGAGGTTGTTTTCCAGCCACGCTTCGTCGTGCTGACCGCGACCAACGATCCCGCGCCGAAATATCGCTGGGCCGACCTCGGCCCCGGCGCGCGCGAACATTACAATGTGCTGACGTGGCAGACCAAGCCGGTGAAGAAGGTGGCGAAGCAGGCCGCCAAGAAGGAACACGTCGCCGATGGCTTCGATCCCGCCGCCGATCTCGCCAAGGACGAGGGGCGGACGTTCGATGTCTTCCAGTCCGGCGCGCTCGAGGCGGTGAACGGCTCCGCGGACTGGAAGTTCCCGGACCATCCGCGTTTCACGTTGCAGGCGACGCTCGCGCCGGGCGACGACCCGCTGCTGACCTTCACGTTCACGCCGAAAAAAGATGGTTGGTATTCTATCGGCTACGTCGGCGCGCCGGAGGTAGATCCGGCGGCGATGGACGAGATGTGGCAGCCGCTGGTCTGGCAGGAAAAACGGTTCCCGTTGTTCCCCTATCTCACGGAAGCGAGCCGCTGCACGTTGCCGGGCACGCTCGTCGCGCAAGGCGGCGTGGTTCGCGGCGTGATGGCCGATCCCACCGAGCTGCCGTTCATGCCGATGCCAACGCAATACAACTCGCGGTTCGGCGTCGCGGTCCGCAACCCGGCGGGCCAGGCGCAGCCGACGCTCTTCGCGCCGATCCCCGGTGGCGTCGGCTCGCAGATGAAGGCCGGCGTGCCGTTCACCTTCAAGCTGCGCCTCGTGACGCGGCGCGGGAAGATCACCGACGCCTATGAATCGATCGCGCGCGGCCTGTTCCAATTCCACGACTACCGCTTCAACAACGGGCTCGGCTCGCTCAACCGCACGCTCGAGCGGATGATTGAGTACGCGATGGGCCCGTGGGCGCGCTTCAACGACGACCTGCGCGGCTGCTCCTACGACACCGATGTGCCCGGCTCCGTGAAGAACGTCTCGGCGCTGCACCCGCTCGGCGTCGCGCTCGTCACCGATGACGAGCAGATCTTTGCGCGCCGCGCCCAGCCCATCTTCGAGTCGCTCTTGAGCCGCGAAAAATTCCTGTTTACCACCGATCCGAACATCAAAGGCCAGGGCGCCTCCTGCAGGCTGCTGGGGCCCAGCGCGCCACTCTCCGAAATGGCGGTCTGGTATGAGCTGACGCACCAGGGCTGCCTGCTCAAGATGACCGAGGATCTGTACGGCAAGACGCGCACGCTCAACCTCAACGACGTGGTGCCCGGCAATATCTGGCAGAGCGCGCTCGCGCTCTACCGCGCCAGCGGCGATGCCAAGTGGTTGAAGCTGGCCGTGGCCGGCGCCGACACCTATCTGCGCGAGCGCATCGCAACGCCGCAGACCAAGTTCCGCGACAAGTACGGCCGCGGCATGTTTTTCTGGACCAGCTACGCGCCGAACTGGATGGAGCTGTTCGAGCTCTATGCCGCCACCGGTGAGCGCCGCTTTCTCGACGCCTCGCGCGAGGGCGCGCGCCGCTTCGCCGAGTTCGTCTGGATGTGCCCGGTGATCCCGGACGGCGATGTGCTCGTCAACGAGGGCGGGCAGGCGCCGATTTACCGCAAGAGCGAGAAGCTCCCGCACATTGACCTGCCCGAGGAGCGCGTCCCGGCGTGGCGCGTCTCCGAAATCGGCCTGACGTGCGAATCCTCCGGCACGAGCAAGGGCCACCGCGGCGTCTTCCTGGCGACGCACGCGCCCTACATGCTCCGCCTGGCCGAGCTGACCGGCGACGCGTTCCTCCACGACATCGCCCGCAGCGCGATCATCGGCCGCTACACCAGCTTCCCCGGCTACCACATGAACACCGCGCGTACCACCGTCTACGAAAAACCCACTTTCGCCGAGCGGCCCACCGACCAGATCAATTCCACCTCGTCGCTCCACTACAACCACATCTGGCCGCAGGTTGCGCTGCTCGTGGACTACCTCGTCGCCGACGCCGGCTACCGCTCCAAGGGTGCGATCAGCTTCCCCTCGCACTTCACCGAGGGCTACGCCTATCTGCAGGGGCGCATCTACGGCGATCGGCCCGGCACGTTCTACGGCGAGAAGGATGTCTGGCTCTGGATGCCCAAGGGCCTGCTCACCTGCGACAGTCCCGAGGTCAACTACCTCGCCGCGCGCGGCAACGGCAAGCTCTGCTTCGCGCTGATGAACGAGTCCGCGAAGCCCGTCACCGCCCACTGCACCGTCGCGCTCGCCGGCGTCATCGAGCCGCGGAAATTCACCGTCACGATTGCGCCGAACGGCCTCACACCGCATGTCCTCGAGGGCGTCACGGTCGCGCCCAAGTTCCGGCTCGCGCAGGCGCTGCAGCCGTGGAAGCAGGATTTCGTCACGCTGGAGTACTGCGGCGCGCACGCCATGGTGCTCAACCTCGGAGCCGGCCACCGCTGGGCCTACGTCTACCTGCAGGAGCGCGAGCTCAAGCAGGCCACGCTGCACTATTCCACGGGCGGCGCCTGGCAGAGCGTGACCGACAAGGCGTTCCCGTTCGAGTTCAGCGTCCCCGTGCCCGACGCCGCGACGGAATTGTCCTTCAAGATCGAAGGCCTCAGCCCTGCCGGCGCCAAGACCACCAGCGAAACCGCGCGCCTGGCGCAGTAAAACGGCCGCGGTTTTCCAAGGCTTGGAAAGCGGTACCGGTCTTTTTCCAGACCTTGGAAACAACTATGGCTTCAGCGCGCATCGCGGGCGAGGCGGCGCAGGCGCTCGCCGGTGAACATCAGCGCGCGGCCGTTGTGGTAGGCGGCTTTCCAGATCGAGCCCTTGTGCTGGCCCGGTTTGGCGTGGCCGTCTTCGCTGACGGTATTGAACCACTCGCCGTGGCGCGCATCGGTCTGGCATTTCTGGATGAAGGCCCACTGCTTGAGAAAGGCTTGCCAGTAGCGGTCGGTCTCGCGACCGTAGCGCTCGTGCATCAGCAGCAGCACATTCAGTCCCTCGGCCTGCGTCCACCAGATTTTCTCCAACCCATAAGCCGGGGCGAAGGCCGAGCCCTTGTCGTAGAAACCGCCGTGCTTTTTGTCCCAGCCCAAGTCGAGCGCGTGGTCCACCAGGCTGCGCGCGACCTGCCACGTGCGCTCGTCGTCCGGCTTGCCCAACGCCTCGGCGGCCTCGACCATCAGGAACGCGGTCTCCACGTCGTGGCCGAACGAGTCGTGGTCGGGCACCGCGCGCCAGTCGGGCGTGAAATATAAATTCATGCAGCCGGGTTCCACCGTGATGCGGTCGCGGACGATGCCGAGCAATTCCTCCAGCCGCGCGCGGACGCGCGGGTCGGGCCACGCCTGATAGAGAGCGGTGACCGACTCCAGCAGATGGATGTGGCTGTTCATGGATTTGTAGCCGTAGCGTGCGCCGATGGCGCCCGTCTGGCTCGAACCGGGTGGCGCAAGGATGGGCTGCCCGGTGCGCGTCAGCGCCTCGTGATAGCCGCCGTTCTGCGCGTCGTGCGCGTGCTCCTCCAGCCAGTTGAAGGTGCGTTTCGCGAGCTCAAGCGCGTGCGCGTCCTTGGCCAGCGCACAGGCCGATGCCGCATAGAGGCCGAAGCTGATGCCGTAGACGTGCTTCTCGCCGTCGTTGCCCGGCGGCAGCTTTCCCTGCGCGTCCAACGCCCAGAAAAAGCCGCCGTGTTCCTGGTCCCACAGCGTCGCGTCGAGAAATTTCAGACCGTGCTGTGCATAGCCGCGGAATTCCGTCGCGAGTTCGGGATACCGCTGCGCCACCTGCGCGCAGACCCACGTCTGGCGCGCCTGATAGACGATCGTCTTCGGGTTTTCGGGGGCACGCGTCCAGTCTTCGCGGAATTCCGCGTAGAAGCCACCGTGCGCGCGATCCAGACAGGCTGGGAACCAGTGTTTGAGCACCTGCGTGCGGAAATGCGCGTCGAACTCGTCCGCGAGCCGCGTGTAGTCCGCGGCCACCGGCGCGGCACGTGCGCCGCACAGCGCCAGCAGGGCCAGCGTGAGACCAAGCCGTTTTTTCATATCAGTCCTTTGTGGACAGCGCGCACATCGCCCGTGTAAGGCCGGCGTCCAAGCGCCCAGTGTAGCAGACCAAAAGGCTTTCCGCATTGACGCCTTGCGGGCCGATGGCTAGCCTGCACGACGTTGTACGGAGTGCGCTGGAAACAACCGGCGGAAGACGAAAAGATGGCCTACGACCTCAACTTGTGTGCCCCGGGCAACCAGCCCGACCCCGCTGCGCTCGCCCGCTGGGCGCAGGAGCTCACGGCCGATGCGACCATCGCCCAGCTCTGCGAAATCACGCGCTGTTCGTCCCCGGCACGTTCCGGGGAGGCTGCAGCTGCGGGAACGTTTGTGGTGCTGGGCTTGCCCCGGGACCAACCCGAGGTCGAAGCGGCGTATGCGGCGCTGGTGCAGTTTGCCGTGCAACGCAAGCTGAAGCTGTTCGACCCGCAGCTCGGCGACTTCCTCCCGCTGAACAAACCAGGCTTGTTGCCTCCCATGCTGTCCGCAGCGCAGCCGGCGGGGACTGCGCTGCCGGACTCGCGCCCCGGACCGGTAAAGCTCTTTCTGGGCGGTCTTTTCTTCGTGGGCCTGGGCACCTTCATGCTCCTCTGCAAGCCACCGCCCTTCGCCACCCTGGTGGCCGTGGCTACCCTGGCCTTCGGCGTCTTGGGTTTTATGGTAAGCGTCAAGGTCTACCTGTCCGGGAAAAAAGACCTTTAGGCATCCAGAAAGCGACCCCGATGAGCAGCCCCACAAGCCCGTGTCCGCTACGCCCCACCGGGGCCTGTTCCCGGCGCGAGTTTCTGGCGCTGGGCATGAGCGCGCTCGCCGTCAGGCTTGCGGCAAGGGCTGAAACACCCGCCGTTGCGCGGTCAGCCTGGACCCTGCCAAAAGGCGTGCGGATCACGGCCATCACCAGTACGCGCTACACCGTGTCGCACGGGCGGAAAATCGGCCGCAATTCCTTCAAGGACCACAGCGCCAGCCACGCCGATCCCCTGGTTCGTGTGCAGACCAGCGCTGGCATCGAAGGCCTTGGCAACACGCTCTCCGCCGCCGCACTAGGCCGCACGCTCGACGAACTCGTCGAACAACGCGACGGCCGCCTGTGGCTGACCGGGCTGGGCAAGCAAAGCCTGAAGCCCACCGACGAGGCGGTGTTGTTGGACCTGGTCGGCAAGCTCGTCGGCCAGCCGGCGTATGCGCTGCTCGGCACGGTCGTGCGCAAACGGGTGCTGATGTATGACGGTTCCATCTACATGCGCGAACTCGACGCCGGCGAGGGCGCGCTCCGCGAGGATGTGGCCAGGGGCGTGGCCGCCGGCCACACGCTGTTCAAGATCAAGCTCGGCCGCGGGCACTGGCTCAACGACCGGACCAAGGGCTACGACCGCGACCTCTGGGCGATCGGCGAGGTGCGCGTCGCCGCCGGCCCGCGCGCGCAGCTCATGGTCGACGCCAACAATTATTACACGCCTGAGGAAGCGCTGCGCCTTGTCAAGGACACCACCGCGCAGCCGCTCTACTGGATGGAGGAAATGCTCGACGAGCGAAAGCCGGAACTGCACGCCGCTTATCGCGCGCTGCGCCGCGCCATCCTCGACGCCAGACTGCCGACGCTGCTCGCCGACGGCGAAAGCTCGCGCGGCACCGAGCCGACCAGCCTGCCGCTGCTGCAGGACGGTACGATCAACGTCAGCCAGCCCGACATCTGGAACCTCGGGATGTTCCGCTATCTGGATTACGGCGCGGAAATCCGCCCCTACGGCACGCTCGTCGCGCCGCACGGCTGGTCAAAATTCATCGGCGCGTTCGAGTGCTGCCTGCTCGGCATGGTCATGCCGAACTTTTCGGTGATCGAGGACCCGCGCCTCACCGGCCAGGTCGTGACCATGCCCGCGGTCACCCTCCGCGACGGTTTCATGACGCCCGCAGCCACGCCCGGCCTGGGCCTCGTCCTCGATGAAGCCGCCTACCGCCGCGAATGTGCCGAGGCCAAGACGCAACGCATATGACCGCCAGGGTGGTTTCCGAGGACCCCTCCGGTGCTCACGGTGCCGAACAGAGCGGTTTGCTGCTGATCAGCCCTTGCCGCCATGACCGCTGGTCGAGCCGCGCGGGCCAGGTAGGCGTTGTAGCACCTGCAGATCGTCTATCTTTCTGCGGGTTGCACACGAACGCCCTCTTGTTCGTGCCTTGCTAGCCGAGGCCGTTCGGGTTGGCCGCCGGCCTTATAGAGCGGTTCGGGCTGCGCGGTCCAAGTTCCTGACCCAGACCCGCCTCGCCAGCCCGCATGGCCACCACGAGCGCCGAGGCGGACATCCACTTGTTTTCAGATCAGTCCGTTGTCGAACGGGACGATTCCTCAGTACAGACGCCATGCGTCACACCGCTGTCGTTGAAGGCGTCCACGCGCCAGTGATATTTCACACCGCGTGTCAGCGCGTGGAACGTCAGCCTGGCGCTCTGCCCACCCTGCATCTGGATGCACTGGTTAAGTACGTCCGGCGCAACACCGTAGCGGATCAGATAACCATCGGCGCGGGCGGCGGCGGTCCAGCGCACGGTGACGTTCCGCTCATCGGCATGGCGTGCGATGCTCACGCCGCCGGCTTGCGCGGGCGCCGCACCACCGCCGTGACCGAAGACGCGCAGGTCGCGCACGGCGAACTTGCCCCCATCGGGCATATGGACGTTTTCGAGTTTGAGGTGGCGTGCCGTGACCGGAGCGGAGAGTTCGATGTAGTCGTGCGGTGTGCAGGTTTTTGCGGCGCTCTTGTCCACCAGCACGCGCCACTCGACGCCATTCTCGGAGACGAGCAGGCGGTAGGCGTGAAAGTCATCGGCGGGTGTTTGCTGCACATCTTGCTCGGCGAAGTTCACCTGGAAGGCGTTGATCCGGCACGGCTGGCCGAGATCCATCTGGAACCATTCGCCCGCTTTGCCGGACTGCGCCGACCACCATGTCCGGCAGTTTTCATCGGCCGCAAACGCGGGTGGGTGGCTGCTCAGCGCCGACGAAGCGGTGCACGCTTTTCCGGTCGATTGCACCATCCAACCGGTTGGCGAGCCGTCGGAAAGCTTGCGTGGATAATCGCCAAGTGCGGTGTCGGTGGACATGCGGCCCGCCGCGTCAAAGCTGACCGGGAACAGGCCGAGCCGGCGCTCGAACAGATGCTGCACGCCGATCCACATCGTCGTGGCGCGCCACCACCGGCCGCGCTTGTCCTGAAACACGCAACTGTGTCCTGCGCTGCCCATAAAGCCGCCGAGCTTCATCGAGACCGGCGAGTAAGCGACCGGCGTGAACGGGCCGGTGGGCGCGGCGCCTTCGAGCGCCACGTCGCAGTACCACTGCGTCACCGTGCCGGGCGTCGAGTACTGCAGATAGTAGCGGCCGTTGCGCTTCGTCATCCACGCCGCTTCCTGGCACGGCAGCATCGCGAACTTGCCAAGCCACGCGCCGGTGTCGGTCTCGCCGGTCAACTCGCGGCGGCCGCGCTCGAACCCGCCTGCACAGTCCGCGAGGTTGGTGACCGCCGTGCGCAACTGCACCTCGCTGCCCGGAATTTCCGTCCAAGACTGCGTGTTGATTTCAAAAACTTTCGTCGGGTGGTTGAGCCCGTGATAGAGCCAGGCGCGACCGTCGTCATCGAAAAACAGCGCGGGGTCGCCGGTGAAGCGCAGGGCGCCGCACTGCTCCCAGCGGCCCGACGCCGGGTCGGCGCTGCGCATCACCGGCACCGTCTTGGTGCCTTTGCGGCGATCCATGCGAATGAAATAGACGTGGTGCTTGTCCGCCGCCACCGCCGGCGCGCAGTAGGTGCCACGGGTGTTGTCGGAAACCAGCGGCCGCAGTTCGGCGGAGAACAAAATATTCGACCACGTCAGGAGATCGTCGGACACGCGATAGCCCGGCACATCGTCCGTGGCGAAAAGATAGTAGCGCTCCTTGAACAGCACGATCACCGGATCGGCGCTGTGCCGCTGATCCACGCCGGCCCAGCCGTAGTCGAGGTTCAACGGAGTGCAGAAGGTGCGCGCGGGTTCCATGGCGTCGAGACGGCCGCAGCCGAGAGCGGACGCGGCGAGAAGTGCGGCGAAGGCTTTGCTCATCATGCGGACGCGGAGTCTGCCAGAGATGGGAGTATCCGTTACTTTGCGGCCCGCGTGCAGCGCGGCCAGCGGAGTGAGCAGCAGGACGGTGAGGAGTATGGGTTGGGTGGTTTTCGGGTTGTTCATCTTCACTTTGTCTCCGCGCGCACCACTTCGATCTCCGCCAACTGTGCGGCATAGCGGCCAAAGAAGCGCGTCTTGCGCAGGCGTGTGATTTCGACTTTCACGAAGCGAACGGACCGCAGGCCGAAAGAGAAGCTCTCCGGGCCGGTCACGTCGCGGGGCTTGCGGTCGGAGTCGGGCGCGCCGGTGGCGGGTTTGCGGAACTGCTCGCGCTTGGCGACTTCATCCCACTTGGCACCGTCGGCGGAGACGAGGATGCGGAAGTCGAGCGGGAAGCCATCATAGGATTGATCAATTTCGTCGGACTGCACGAACGGCTCGCTGCAATGCGTGTGCTGCCACGCGTCACCGTGGTCGAGCGGCCAGAGGTCCACGCGGTTGACGCGCGCCAGTTCGCCGAGGTCCACCTGCACCCATTCGGTGTGCGCGCCGGTATCGTGTAGCGCACTGCTCCAGCCGCGATGGCCGGCGCGGGTGTTGATGCGCGTGCCGTCGGTGAGTCTGGCGCTATCCCAGTTGTTGGTTTCCTTCGCGGGCCGGTGGTTGCTGGAGGCGGTGACGGGCTTGTAGAGCGCGGCGTTCCAGTAAGGCTGTGCGGCCGGTAACGTCTCCTGCGGCGCGATGACGTAGGTTTTGCCCGGCTCGGTCTTGAACGTGCAGACTTGGCCGAAGGGACGCGCTTCCACGCTGACGCTGATCCCATCCACCGCGAGCGATCTTCCCGGCCACGGGTTCAGCACGCGGCACGGCCGGCCTTTCCCGCTCACAATCGTGATCGGTTGGACGACGCCGTTCTTCTTTTCCGCAGTGACGAGAAACGCTCCCGCCGCCCGCAGCGTGACGAACTTCCCGTCGGCGTGATGCCAGCACGGGAATAGCCGTAGAAAACCTTCCTGGCTTTGCAGCAGCATCGCCTGAATGCCGTCGGCGATACCCGCGCCCTCGACGTTGCCGCCGCCGCTCTTGAAATTGCTCGGCGAGAGATCGCGGAAGTAGGCGCGAAAGCGTTCGATGATTTCCGGCGGATGATGCGCCAGCCGGGCGGCGATGCCGAAGATCTGCGGCGGGTTGTTCAGCCACTCGACATAGTATTGCGGCTTGATGACGAGGGTGTTCCGCGCCACGCGCAGCAGTTCGGGGTCCGAACTCAGGTTCACCTGCTCGCCCGGAAAAACGGGATAGAGAATCCAGTCCTGCTCGGTGAGCAGTGGATTGAGCGACTCCTCGCTCCAAGCGAACACCTTCCGACCATAGGCGAAGCTCATGGGGTAAGCGCCCAGATGCTCGAGGATGTCGCGCCACAACGCCCGCTGCGTTTCGGTCACGCCGGTGTCGCGGCCGGCGGCTTGCAGGTCGGCGGTCATGTCGAGCATCGCGGAGTAGAAACGGCGTAAGAACGCCAGCCCTGTGATCCCGTTGAAGCGGTCGTTGCCGGCGCCTTCCATCGGCGCGCTGTCCTTGACGACATAGCGGTACGTGCCGTTGGGCCTCGTCTCCTTGTCGCGTTGGAGCGTGAAGTCCCAGAAGGTCGCCACATCTTTGAAAAAGTCGAAGTGCCGCGCCATCCAGTCGACATCATAGGTGTGGTAGTAGCGCTGGATGAGATTGAGCGACGCCTCGAGCGCGTGCGTCTTCTGGCCCACGGTGATCGCTTCGTTGAGATGGCCTGGCGCGGTCGCCATGTAGAAGAGCGTGCCGGGTGCTCCCGTTTCCCGGGCATGGCGGCGACCGTAGCGGTTCGCGTCGAGCACGGTGCGGTCGTACGGCTCGGTCAGTTCGACGCGGTTGGCGGCATAGGCGCCGTAGTAAGGGGCCTCGTTGTTGTAGTTCCAGTGATAGTCACCGCCCCACGGCACGTCGTCGTTGACCGGCCAGCCATTGCAACCGGCAGGCCACTGGCCGACTTTGTTCGCGCAACCAAAGACGTAGAGGCAACCGAACCAGACGCGTTCCATGAGCGGCTCGGCGTCGAGTTGCACCCAACCCTTGCGCCAGAACGCATCCCACCACGCGCGATGGTCGGCGATGAACTGCGTAGCCTGGCAAGCCGACAGCTTTTGCAGCGTTTCCGGTAGTGGATCCGGCGGCGTGAGCGTGAGCGGCAGGCCGGTGCTGTGAATCTTGGTGATGACGCGCACCTGCTGGCCGGGCTGGAGGGTGAATGTGCTCGTGGCGCGCGCGTCGGCTTCTTCAGATTGTACCGTCGCGCCGATGACGCGCGTGCCGATGGCCGCCCACATGCGAAAAGCCGGATCGCCACTCCCTTTGTTCGGCGGTGGCGGCGCGTGTGTCTTGCGCGTGACCCAGGTGAGCGATGGATCGTTTGCATCCATTCCGGCGGCAATCTCAAACGGGTCCCTTTCACTGCTGAACTGGCTCGTGCAGGTCTCGACCCGCACCTCGACGGCGACCGCGCCCTTGTTGGCGATATCGCTAATGATGAAGTTGTCCGCCTCGTGCGGCGTGACCGAGCGCACCTCGATCACGTCGCTGCCTTTGGTGAGCTTCGTGCGCACCTCGGCCAGCGCTATGTCCTGCACCTGCTCGAACTTCGCGTCCTTCATCGCGGGGAACGTCAACTTCAACCAACCTGGCAAAACATTGCCGCTTTGCCAGAGCGTGCCGCCTTTGCCGTGGCCACGGTCGCGCCAGAAATCGGTCTTGCCGAGGAAGAGCGTGATCGTTTCCGGCCCGCCCGCGACGCTGACCATGAGGTTGCCGTTGCCGAGTAACAGGCACTGGTTCATTGTGCCATAGCCTGCCGCGTTGGCGACGGGTGTCGGACCGGTTTTGATGGCTTGGCATCGGGCCAGCAGGCCGTCAACGTCACCTGCTCGCGCCGCTGCCAGCGGTGCGAGCAGCAGGGCGACAAGGTGGATGAGGATGGGCTTCATGGAGTCGTCCTCTCAATCGCTTGTATTGTTACCGGACCGAGCAGGCCGGAGGGAAGCAGCGGGGCGTCTTTTGTCCAGTGTTTCCAGGAGGCGAAGGTGTAGCGACGGCTGGTGCGCGGTTTCTTGCCGAGCAACCAGTCGGGCCAGGCCTTGAGGGAGGCGGTGCCGAAGCCGGTCATGGTCCACTCGCAGTCTTCCGGCAGTTGCTCATCACCGATGATTCGGTTGGGCCAGAGATTGGCGATCGTGATTTCCAGCGCGTTGGTTCCCGCGCGCAGCGCTGGCGTGATCTCGATCTGCCACGGCGCGCACCAGACGGTGCCGAGATCGCGGCCATTGAGACGGACAGCGGCGACGTTCTTGATCGTGCCGAGTGAGAGGAATTGCCGCTGACCAACGGACGCGGACGGGAAGTCGAATGTTTTCCGGTAGGTCGCGGTGCCGGAATAGTGGCGGATGCCGGGCTCGGGACGCCGGGACCAGTCATCGAGTCCGGCGAACGTCACCGGCTCGTCCGGCCCGCCCCAGCGCGGATCGAACCGTACTTCCCACGGCCCCGCAATTTCCAGTAGATTCGTCACGTTTGGAAAGTTCTTCCCTGCTGCATCCGTCCCGTCCACGCGAGCCCTGTCGCGGAATGCGACGAACCAGCTCTGCCGTGGCCCGAATTGAAGCGGCACAACCGTCTCGCCGTTTTCTTCGCGGTACTGCGGCAGTGGCCGGATTTCGCCGGTGACGGCGTCCCACAGCTCGGGTGCGCGCCCGGCGACGCGGAAACGCGCCTCCACGTTCACCGCAGAAGCCGTGGCCGCGCGGATGGGCCAGGTGGCGTCGGCGACGAAGTACAACTCGGCTTCGCAGGTGCGGCGATGGATGTACTTCAGACCCAGGCCCTGCGCCGCGTACGTGAAGTCGGGCCCGACCCCGATGGCGCGCAACACCTCCGCCAGCGGCCGGCCGAGGAAGACCCGCCCGGCACCGACACGGCGTTCCGTGACCTGCCGGCCGTCCAGGTCGCACCAGAGTTCAGCGGCGACGGCGCGCACGGCTTCGTCTTCCGCCGGTTGATCGGCCAGACTCGGCGAACGCAGCGGCCGCGGTCCTAGGATCGTGCCTCCGGCCTTCACCAGGTCGCGCAGCTTCCGCGCCATTGCGGCGGTCATGAAGTCGTCGGTCTCCGGCAGCACGAGCACCGCGTAACTCACGCCATCAGGCAGAGTGAACCGCCCGTCCTTCACACTCAGCCGCGTGAGGATCGCCTCGGGGCTGATATTGTCGTAGTCGTAGCCGGGCGGCAGACCCTTGCCGCCGTCGTGGCTTTCGTTCGGCGTGTTCTCGCCGACAGCGTAGAGCACGTCGCCCACGAACTGGCCCTGCTGGAGCAGGTGCTGGCAGCGCGCGAGGTACTTCAACCAACCGCTGCTCAACTCGAACCAGGTGTTGCCGCGTTCGATGTGCTGGCCCCACGGACCGGAGGTGAGACCGGGCGCGACGTTGGTCCATGGTTGCTGGGTCGAGACGTGGAAGATGAAGTGGTTGACGCCGGAGCAGTAGGCGGAATCGCCAAGAGCCTTCAGCGCCCACGGATCGGTGGACCAATCTCCGCCGTCTTTCGAACCCGCGGTGAACGCCTCCGCGGCGATGATGCGCTTGCCGTAGACGTGCGCCGG